>NZ_JBEZMO010000008.1:0-336602 GCF_040652655.1 Streptomyces sp. NPDC048191 | reverse complement strand
GCTGTGTGGGGGGGGGGCCCCTTATCAAACTGTCGCCGCGGCCGCACTAAAACAAACCCCCCCCCCCCCCCGCTCGGGTGATGCTCCGACGGTCCGTCAGACCTCCACGACCACAGGCAGGATCATCGGCCTGCGGCGATAGGTGTCCGAGACCCACTTGCCGAGGGTGCGCCGGATGAGCTGCTGGAGCTGGTGCGGCTCCACGACGCCGTCCTGGGCGGACCGCTCCAGCGCTTCCGTGATCCTCGGGATGACGTCGGCGAAGGCCGAGTCCTCGATGCCGGAGCCGCGCGCCTGGACGTGCGGGCCGCCGGTGATCTTGCCCGTGGACGAGTCCACGACCACGAAGACCGAGATGATGCCCTCGTCGCCGAGGATCTTGCGGTCCTTCAGGGCCGGCTCGCCGACATCGCCGACGGAGAGACCGTCGACGTAGACGTAACCGGCCTGGACCTTGCCGGAGATCTTGGCCTTGCCCTGGACCAGGTCGACCACCACGCCGTCCTCGGCGATGACGATCCGGTCGTGCGGGACGCCCGTGAGCGCTCCCAACTCGGCGTTGGCCCGCAGATGGCGCCATTCCCCGTGGACCGGCATCAGGTTCTTCGGGCGGCAGATGTTGTAGAAGTACAGCAGCTCGCCCGCGGACGCGTGGCCGGAAACATGCACCTTGGCGTTGCCCTTGTGGACGACGTTGGCGCCCCATCGGGTCAGACCGTTGATCACGCGGTAGACCGCGTTCTCGTTGCCCGGGATGAGGGACGAGGCCAGGATCACCGTGTCGCCGTCGACGATGCGGATCTGGTGGTCGCGGTTGGCCATCCGCGACAGGGCCGCCATCGGTTCGCCCTGGGAGCCGGTGCAGACCAGGACCACCTCGTGGTCCGGGAGGTCGTCCAGCGTCTTGACGTCGACCACGAGGCCCGGCGGGACCTTCAGATAGCCGAGGTCACGGGCGATGCCCATGTTGCGGACCATGGAGCGGCCGACGAAGGCGACCCGGCGGCCGTACTCGTGGGCGGCGTCCAGGATCTGCTGGATGCGGTGGACGTGGCTGGCGAAGCTCGCCACGATGATCCGTTTGCGGGCGCTCGCGAAGACCTGACGCAGGACGTTGGAGATGTCGCGCTCGTGCGGCGTGAAGCCCGGGACCTCGGCGTTCGTGGAGTCGGTGAGTAGGAGGTCGATGCCCTCCTCGCTCAGCCGGGCGAAGGCGTGCAGGTCGGTGAGGCGGTTGTCCAGCGGGAGCTGGTCCATCTTGAAGTCACCGGTGTGCACGGCCATGCCGGCGGGGGTGCGGATGGCGACGGCCAGGGCGTCCGGGATGGAGTGGTTGACGGCGATGAACTCGCAGTCGAAGGGGCCGATGCGCTCGCGGTTCCCCTCGGCCACCTCGAGGGTGTAGGGGCGGATCCGGTGCTCCTGGAGCTTGGCCTCGATCAGGGCGAGGGTCAGCTTCGAGCCGATCAGCGGGATGTCCGGCTTCTCGCGGAGCAGGAAGGGGACACCGCCGATGTGGTCCTCGTGACCATGGGTGAGGACGATGCCCTCGATGTCGTCGAGGCGGTCCCGGACGGATGAGAAGTCCGGCAGGATCAGGTCGATTCCGGGCTGCTCCTCCTCGGGGAAGAGCACTCCGCAGTCGACGATCAGCAGACGGCCGCCGTACTCGAAGACCGTCATGTTTCGGCCGATCTCGCCGAGACCACCGAGCGGGGTGACTCGCAGGCCGCCCTCGGGGAGCGGCGGGGGCGAGCCGAGTTCAGGATGCGGATGACTCAAAAGACTCTCCTCACCACGCGCGCCACGTACCGGTCGGGCACGTGGCGCGCATGACGTTCGTGCAGAAGCAGTTGTCGTTGTGGGTTGCGGGCACCGGTGGCCCACGTCTTCTGTTGTTCTTCAGTTGTGAAGCCCGTGTGGTGCCAAGTCTGTTGTCAGAGCTGTACCCCGCCGGCAGCAAGATCGATCTTGAGCTGGGCGATCTCCTCGGGCGAGCACTCGACCATGGGCGAGCGCAGCGGGCCTGCGGGCAGGCCCTGGAGCGCGAGCGCGGCCTTGGTGGTCATGACGCCCTGGGTGCGGAACATGCCGGTGTAGACCGGGAGCAGCTTCTGGTGGATCTCGGTGGCCTTGACGACGTCACCGGAGGCGTACGCGTCGACGAGGGCGCGCAGGTCGGGGGTGACGAGGTGGCCGACGACCGAGACGAAGCCGACCGCGCCCACGGAGAGCAGCGGGAGGTTCAGCATGTCGTCGCCGGAGTACCAGGCGAGGCCGGACTGGGCGATGGCCCAGCTGGCGCGGCCGAGGTCGCCCTTGGCGTCCTTGTTGGCGACGATCCGGGGGTGCTCGGCGAGCCGGACGAGGGTCTCGGTGTTGATCGGGACCCCGCTGCGGCCCGGGATGTCGTAGAGCATCACCGGCAGGCCGGTGGCGTCGGCGACGGCAGTGAAGTGCCGGTAGAGGCCCTCCTGCGGGGGCTTGTTGTAGTACGGCGTGACGACGAGCAGGCCGTGGGCACCGATGCGCTCGGCCTCGCGGGCCAGCTCGATGCTGTGGTGGGTGTCGTTGGTGCCGACGCCGGCGACGACGTGGGCGCGGTCGCCGACCGCCTCCAGTACGGCTCGTACCAGGTCCGATTTCTCCGCATCGCTGGTGGTGGGGGACTCGCCGGTGGTGCCGTTGATGATCAGGCCGTCGTTGCCTGCGTCCACCAGGTGGGCGGCGAGCCGCTGCGCGCCGTCGAGGTCGAGTGCGCCGTCCGCCGTGAAGGGCGTGACCATGGCGGTGAGGACCCGCCCGAAGGGGGTCTGCGGAGTCGAGGTCGGAGCCATGGGTAACACGCTACTCGGTGCTCCATGCGTGGTCTGCCCGTGGGGTACCGGGAAAAGTCAGGACAAATGCGGAGCCCGGCACTGCCTGCTCGGGGGTTCAAGCAGTGCCGGGTCCGTTTGATCAGGCTAGATGAACTTCTCTAAATGCCGCAATACGGACACTTCGCGAGGCTGATCCGTACATCCGTTCCTGGCGGGGGAACACGGCTTCGCTACGGGGCCACACGCCCGTTCGCGTTGAAGGCGGCGTACGTCAGCGGCATGAGCTTGGCCCACTCCGCCTCCATCTTCTCGCCGACCATCTCGATCTCCCGCTGCGGGAAGGACGGCACCTTGGCCAGCTCGTGCTGGGTGCGCAGGCCGAGGAAGTGCATCAGGGAGCGGGCGTTGCAGGTGGCGTACATCGAGGAGTAGAGGCCGACGGGGAGGGCCGCGCGGGCGACCTCGCGGGCGACGCCCTCGGCGAGCATCTTCTGGTAGGCCGCGTACGCCTGCTCGTAGGACTCCCGCAGGGTGTCGCTGACCGCCTCGTGCTGGGCCGGGGTGCCCTCGACGAAGACGTACTTGCCCGGACGGCCCTCCTGCACGAGCTTGCGGTCGGCGCCGGGGACGTAGAAGACCGGCTCGAGCTCCCGGTAGCGGCCGGACTCCTCGTTGTACGACCAGCCCACGCGGTGCCGCATGAACTCACGGAAGACGAAGATCGGGGCGCTGACGAAGAACGTCATCGAGTTGTGCTCGAACGGGCTGCCGTGCCGGTCGCGCATCAGGAAGTTGATCAGCCCCTTGGAGCGCTCGGGGTCTTTCTTCAGCTCGTCCAGGGACTGCTCACCGGCGGTGGAGACTCGCGCGGCGAAGAGGACGTCGGCGTCCGAAGCACTGGACTTCACCAGCTCGACGGTGACGTCACTGCGGAACGTGAGCGACTCGGGGGTGGTCACGGGGTTCGGGGTCCTTCCCATCACAGCTGTGGTTCGCGCCCACCTTACGGGGCACCCGCCGGGGCCACGGCAGTGCCGGCCTCACAAATCCCACCCGGGATTTTTTCCGACATGGGCACCTTTTGCGTCACTCGAGCGTCTGTATCGGTGAGGTCCACTCGTTCGACCCGAAAGGAGACGTACCCGCGATGTTCCGTCGGCGTGAGCCCGTACCCTTCGCCTTCCTGGCCGAGACGGACAGGTTCCGCAGCAATGTCACTCCCCCGCCCCGTCAGCGGGCGTCCTTCGGGGAGATAGCCGGGCGTTGGCTGCTGGGACTCACCCTCGTCGCCGGGCTGGTGGGCGCCCTGATCGTCGGGATGCCGGCGATGTCGACACCGTCCAGTACCCCGACGTCCAGTACGGCGACACAGCAGTCCCAGGCCTCGCAGGGGCACTGACTCTTCCGGCTTCCCAGGGTGGTGAGCGGGAACGGCGGCGGATAGCCTCACCGGGCACAGCCCACGCACGCACCGAGTGAGGACCAGCCGTGCCCCTGTCCTTCCTGACGGCCGATCGCACGTCCGAGGCCGCTTCCGAGAGCGCGCTGCCGTACGACGACCGGGAGCGCTGGCGGCGCCCCTACCGTCCCGGTCCCTGGCGTGTGGGCGTGGCGGCGGTGCTGCTGCTGCTCGCCTCCTTCGTGCTGTTCGCCGCGGTGGCCATCGCCCTGACCGACTCGGTGTCCTCCGCCGGGGCCGTCCTGGGCGGGGCGTTCGTGGGCATCGCCGGCGCGCTGAGGCTGCTGCGGATGGGCGTGTGGGTGAGCGGGCGCGGGCTGCGTCACGTGGGCTTCCTGGTGACGCGTACGGCGCCGTGGGCGCGGGTGGTCTCGGTGCGGACCGTGCAGCAGCCGGTGCGCTGGCTCGGGCTGCCGCGGACGGTGCAGGGGCAGGCGCTGGCGCTCGTCCGCAAGGACCGGCCCGCCGAGGACACGCCTGTGCTGCTGACCACGCACACCCTGGACTTCCTGGGCCGCCCGGCCGCGTTCGACCGCGCCGCGGACACGGTGGAGGCGTGGGCGGCGGAGTACCGCACCCCCTGAACCCGGACGAACCCGTAGGGGCCGGTCCGCGCGTCGTGGACCGGCCCCTACGGCTACCGGGCGGCGGGCACGGCACGGCGGGTCGGAGCCGGTGGAGGCATTGCCGGTGGACGCATTGCCGGTGGAGGCATCGGCTGTGGAGTGTTCACACGGAAGGAAGGGAGACCGCTGTTGTCCGGACGTACCGTGCTGATCACCGGAGCGTCGAAGGGGATCGGCCTGGCCACCGCACACCGTCTCGCCGCCCGGGGACACCGGGTGCTCGGAGTCGCCCGCAGCGCCCCGGACAGTGGCTTCCCGGGAGTGCTGCACGCCTGCGACCTCGCCGACGCGGACGCCACCGTCGAGTTGATGGAGACCGTGACGCGTGCGGAGCGGGTGGACGCGGTCGTCAACAACGTCGGCATCGCCGTGCCGGAACCCCTGGGCGAGATCACGCTCGGCACACTGCAGGCCGTGTACGACCTCAACGTGCGCGCCGCCGTGCAGGTCACCCAGGCCTGTGTCGGCGGGATGCGGGAGCGCGGCTGGGGCCGGATCGTCAATGTGACGAGCCGCTCGGTGCACGGAGCGCGCCGGCGCAGCAGCTACGCGGCGGCCAAGAGCGCGCTGGTGGGGCTGACGCGGACCTGGGCGCTGGAACTGGCCGCGGACGGGGTGACGGTCAACGCGGTGGCCCCCGGTCCGGTGGAGACCGAGCTCTTCCGCGCCTCGCACCCGGTGGGCGGTGCGGAAGAGGCCAGGGTGCTGCGCTCGGTGCCCGCGGGACGCCTCGGCCGCCCGGAGGAGGTGGCCGCGGCGATCGCCTTCCTGCTGAGCGAGGACGCCGGGTTCGTCACCGGGCAGCAGCTCGGTGTGGACGGTGGGGGCAGCATTCCCGGTCGGTGAGGGCCGGGGTCAGGCCCCGGCCGGCTTTCCGTCGTGCAGGGCGATGGCCCGTTGCATCGCCCTGCGGGCGCGTGGGGTGTCGCGGGCGTCGTGGTAGGCGACGGCGAGGCGGAACCAGCAGCGCCAGTCGTCGGGGGACGCCTCGGTCTCGGCCTTGCGCTTGGTGAAGACCTCGTCGGCCGAGTCGCGGTCGATCCGGCCGCCCGGGGTGCGCCGCAGCTCGTCCACGGGCAGTCCGCCCTCGGCGTCGAGCTCGGCGGCGAGGGCGTTGGCCCTGCGGACGAACTGGGTGTTCTTCCACAGGAACCACAGGCCGATGACCGGCAGGATCAGCACCGCCACGCCGAAGGTGACAGTGAGGACGGTGCCGGACTGGATGAGCATCACGCCGCGGCTGCCGACCAGGACGAAGTAGAAGACCAGGACGGCGGCCGTGACGAGGTAGGTGATCTTCGCGCGCATCGGGGAGTCGGTCTCAGTTCAGGTCCAGGAAGTGCTCCAGGCCGAAGGTCAGGCCCGGAGTCGTCACCACACGGCGGGTGCCGAGCAGGATGCCCGGCATGAAGCTGCTGTGGTGCAGGGAGTCATGACGGATCGTCAGGGTCTCGCCCTCACCACCGAGCAGTACCTCCTGGTGGGCCAGGAGGCCGCGCAGGCGGACGGCGTGGACCGGGACCCCGTCGACGTCGGCACCGCGGGCGCCCTCCAGCCCGCCGGCCGTGGCGTCCGGCGCCGGAGCCGTGCCGGCCGCCCGGCGGGCCTCGGCGATGAGCTGAGCCGTGCGCGTGGCCGTACCGCTCGGGGCGTCCACCTTGTTCGGGTGGTGCAGCTCGACGACCTCGACCGACTCGAAGTACGGCGCGGCGATCTGCGCGAACTTCATCGTCAGCACGGCGCCGATGGAGAAGTTCGGCGCGATGAGCACACCGGTCCGCGGGGACTCGGCGAGCAGGCCCTTCAGCTGCGCCAGGCGCTCCTCGGTCCAGCCCGTCGTACCGACGACCGCGTGGATGCCGTGGCGCACGCAGAAGTCGAGGTTGTCCATGACGGAGTCGGGCGTGGTCAGTTCCACGGCGACCTGGGCGCCGGTCTCCGCCAGCGTCTCGAGCTTGTCGCCGCGGCCGAGGGCGGCGACCAGCTCCATGTCGTCGGCGGCCTCGACCGCCTTGACCGCCTCGGACCCGATCCGGCCCTTGGCACCGAGGACCGCCACGCGCAGCTTGCTCATCTCTTGTGCTTCCTTACGGGAGTGATTAGGCGACGGCGTCGTGCAGCCGCGCGGCCTGCTTGTCCTTCAGCGGGCCGATGACCGACAGCGACGGGCGCTGTCCCAGGATCTCGCGGGCGGCCGAGCGGACCTCGTCCGGGGTGACCGACGCTATCCGGTCCAGCATGTCGTCGACCGACATCTGCTCGCCCCAGCACAGCTCGCTCTTGCCGATACGGTTCATCAGCGCGCCGGTGTCCTCCAGGCCGAGGACCGTGGAGCCCTGGAGCTGGCCGATGGCGCGGGCGATCTCGTCGTCGGTGAGGCCGTTGGCCGCCACGTGGTCGAGTTCGTCGCGGCAGATCCGCAGCACGTCGTGCACCTGGCTCGGCCGGCAGCCGGCGTAGACGCCGAACAGGCCGCAGTCGGCGAAGCCGGAGGTGTACGAGTACACGCTGTAGGCCAGGCCCCGCTTCTCCCGGACCTCCTGGAAGAGACGGGAGGACATGCCGCCGCCGAGGGCGGTGTTGAGCACGCCCATGGCCCAGCGGCGGTCGTCGGTGCGGGCCAGGCCCGGCATGCCGAGGACGACGTGCGCCTGCTCGGTCTTGCGGCCCAGCAGTTCGACCTTGCCGGAGGCGCGGATCGTACGTCTGCCGTCGCGCGGGGCGATGGGCCGCGCGTCGAAGTCCCGCAGGGCGCCCGCCTTCTCGAAGGCCGCGCGGACCTGGCGTACGACCTTGGCGTGGTCGATGTTGCCGGCGCAGGCGACCACCAGGTGGGTGGGGTCGTAGTGCTTCCGGTAGAAGCGGCGGATGCGGTCGGCGGTGAGGGCGTTGACCGTGTCGACCGTGCCGAGGACGGGGCGGCCGAGGGCGTTGTCGCCGAACATGGTGTGCGCGAACAGGTCGTGCACGCAGTCGCCCGGGTCGTCCTCGGTCATCGCGATCTCCTCGAGGATCGCGCCGCGTTCGACGTCGACGTCCTCCTCCAGGATCAGCGAGCCGGTCAGCATGTCGCAGACGACGTCGATGGCGAGCGGCAGGTCGGTGTCGAGCACGCGCGCGTAGTAGCACGTGTACTCCTTCGCCGTGAACGCGTTCATCTCGCCGCCGACGGCGTCGAGGGCGGCGGAGATGTCCAGCGCGCTGCGCGTCGACGTGCCCTTGAAGAGCAGGTGCTCCAGGTAGTGCGTGGCGCCGTTCAGGGCCGGGGTCTCGTCGCGGGAACCGACGTGCGCCCAGATGCCGAAGGTCGCGGAACGGACCGAGGGCAGGGTCTCGGTGACGATGCGCAGGCCGCCCGGGAGGGTGGTCTTGCGGACCGTGCCGATGCCGTTCTGGCCCTTGATCAGGGTTTGGGTACGGGCGACGGCCCGCGCCTCCGAAGAGGGGCGGGCCGTCACCTTGGAGCTACGGGACGTCACTGCTCGGCGTCGTCCTTGGTCTCGTTGCCTTCCTCGCCCTCGATCACCGGAACGAGGGAGAGCTTGCCGCGGGAGTCGATCTCGGCGATCTCGACCTGGACCTTCTGGCCCACGCCGAGGACGTCCTCGACGTTCTCCACGCGCTTGCCGCCGGCGAGCTTGCGGATCTGCGAGATGTGCAGCAGACCGTCCTTGCCAGGCAGCAGGGAGACGAACGCACCGAAGGTGGTCGTCTTGACGACCGTACCCAGGTAACGCTCGCCGACCTCGGGCATCGTCGGGTTGGCGATGCCGTTGATCGTGGCGCGGGCGGCCTCGGCGGACGGGCCGTCGGCGGCACCGATGTAGATCGTGCCGTCGTCCTCGATGGTGATCTCGGCGCCCGTGTCCTCCTGGATCTGGTTGATCATCTTGCCCTTGGGGCCGATGACCTCACCGATCTTGTCGACCGGGATCTTGACGGTGATGATCCGCGGGGCGTGCGGGGACATCTCGTCGGGCCGGTCGATGGCCTCCATCATCACGTCGAGGATGTGCAGACGCGCGTCGCGGGCCTGCTTGAGGGCCGCGGCGAGGACGGAGGCCGGGATGCCGTCCAGCTTGGTGTCGAGCTGGAGGGCGGTCACGAACTCCTTGGTGCCGGCGACCTTGAAGTCCATGTCACCGAAGGCGTCCTCGGCACCGAGGATGTCGGTGAGGGTGACGTAGTGCGTCTCGCCCTCGATCTCCTGGGAGATCAGACCCATGGCGATACCGGCGACCGGGGCCTTCAGCGGCACACCGGCGTTCAGCAGCGACATGGTGGAGGCGCAGACCGAACCCATGGACGTCGAGCCGTTGGAGCCGAGGGCCTCGGACACCTGGCGGATCGCGTACGGGAACTCCTCGCGCGTCGGCAGCACCGGCACGAGGGCGCGCTCGGCGAGGGCGCCGTGGCCGATCTCGCGGCGCTTCGGGGAGCCGACGCGGCCGGTCTCACCGGTGGAGTACGGCGGGAAGTTGTAGTTGTGCATGTAGCGCTTGCGGGTCACCGGGGAGAGGGTGTCCAGCTGCTGCTCCATGCGGAGCATGTTGAGGGTGGTGACGCCCAGGATCTGGGTCTCGCCACGCTCGAACAGCGCGGAACCGTGCACCCGCGGGATGGCCTCGACCTCGGCGGCGAGCGTACGGATGTCCGTCACGCCACGGCCGTCGATGCGCTTCTTCTCCTTGATGACGCGCTCACGGACCAGGGTCTTGGTCAGCGAGCGGTACGCGGCGGAGATCTCCTTCTCGCGGCCCTCGAACTCCGGCAGGAGCTTCTCGGCGGCCAGACCCTTGACGCGGTCCAGCTCGGCCTCGCGCTCCTGCTTGCCGGCGATGGTGAGCGCCTGGGCGAGCTCGGGCTTGACCGCGGCGGTCAGGGCCTCCAGGACGTCGTCCTGGTAGTCCAGGAAGATCGGGAACTCGCCGGTCGGCTTGGCGGCCTTGGCGGCGAGGTCGGACTGGGCGCGGCACAGGACCTTGATGAAGGGCTTGGCTGCCTCCAGACCGGCGGCGACGACCTCCTCGGTCGGCGCCTCGGAACCGCCCTCGACCAGCTTGATGGTCTTCTCGGTGGCCTCGGCCTCGACCATCATGATCGCGACGTCGCCGTCCTCCAGGACGCGGCCCGCGACGACCATGTCGAAGACGGCGTCCTCGAGCTCGGTGTGCGTCGGGAAGGCGACCCACTGGCCGCGGATCAGCGCGACGCGGACGCCGCCGATCGGGCCGGAGAAGGGCAGGCCGGCCAGCTGCGTGGACGCGGACGCGGCGTTGATCGCGACGACGTCGTACAGGTGGTCGGGGTTGAGGGCCATGACCGTGCAGACGACCTGGATCTCGTTGCGCAGGCCCTTCTTGAAGGACGGGCGCAGCGGGCGGTCGATCAGGCGGCAGGTGAGGATCGCGTCCTCGGAGGGGCGGCCCTCACGGCGGAAGAAGCTGCCGGGGATCTTGCCGGCGGCGTACATCCGCTCCTCGACGTCCACCGTGAGCGGGAAGAAGTCGAGCTGGTCCTTGGGGTTCTTGGAGGCGGTGGTGGCCGACAGCACCATGGTGTCGTCGTCCAGGTACGCCACGGCGGAACCGGCGGCCTGCTTGGCCAGGCGGCCCGTCTCGAAGCGGATCGTGCGGGTGCCGAAGGCGCCGTTGTCGATGACGGCCTCGGCGTAGTGGGTCTCGTTCTCCACTAGCGTTTTCTCCGATACATATCGTCTTTCGTCCCTTGGCTGCCCGTGTGGCAGGGGGACGGTGGTGGAGAAGCGCGCCGTCTGGTGCGGGCCGGTCTTCGATCGAAGCACCCGGGGCTCGCTTCCCCCCGGGGGCCACTACCGAGGACCGGCGGCGGCGAGGTGCGCTTCTCGCTGTTCGTTGTCGTGCTGTGTCGTACGTATTGCGTTGTGCTACCACACTACAAAGCGTCAGTGACACTCCGCACGTTTCCGCATGTACGACGAAGGGAGCGGTCCCGGGTGCTACCGGGAACCGCTCCCTTCACGGCGTCTTACTTGGCGCCCGCCGCGCCACGGCGGATGCCGAGGCGGTCGACCAGCGCACGGAAGCGCTGGATGTCCTTCTTCGCCAGGTACTGCAGAAGGCGGCGGCGCTGACCGACGAGGATCAGCAGACCACGACGGGAGTGGTGGTCGTGCTTGTGGGTCTTGAGGTGCTCCGTCAGGTCGGAGATCCGACGGGAGAGCAGAGCGACCTGGACCTCGGGGGAGCCGGTGTCACCCTCCTTGGTACCGAACTCGGCGATGATCTGCTTCTTCGTAGCGGCGTCGAGCGACACGCGTACTCCTCATAGTCTGTGAGTGGCAACCGAGTGCCCCCGGTCTGCTTCTCGGGGGAGCTTCCGTTACTCGGGAGCCGGGGATCCGCTGGGCGCGGCCTCCAGAGCCTTTCAGGGGGCTCCGGGGGTGCGTACACAAACGGCCGTCACACAGGGTACCAGCAGGTTGCCCGCACCTTTACCCCGGCCGGAAACCGCCCAGGTGGGGCTCGGGCGGCCACTAGGGTGAGCGCCGGGACCGTACGTACCTCCGGAAAGGGATCGCTGCACGATGACGGAGACGGAAGCGGAGATCAAGGCGCGCAAGGAGCGGGAGCGGGACGAGCTGTACGCCCTCGACATCTCGGACGTGGAGTGGCACTGCGCGCCGGGCACGGAGGAGCACGAGGAGCGGGTCGAGATCGCGTACCTGCCCGGCGGGGCCGTGGCGATGCGCTCGTCCCTGGATCACGGCACCGTGCTGCGCTACACGGAGGCGGAGTGGCGGGCGTTCGTGCTGGGGGCGCGGGACGGCGAGTTCGATCTGGAGCCCACGGAGCGCGACGGGGGCCTCGCGGCGCAGTGAACGGGGTGTGCGAAGGGGCGGCACGCACGCGTGCCGCCCCTTTTCCCGCACTGCGGGAGGTTCCAGTTCTCGCACTGCGGGAAGCTCCTGTTCTCGCACTGCGGGAATTTCCTAGCTGGTCATCGCCCGGGCACGCGCGTACACGTCGAAGACGGCCAGCGCCAGCGGGATCAGGGTGAGCAGGACGAAGCTCTCGGCGATCTCCAGGAAGCGCCCCCAGAAGGGGGTGACACCGCGCCGCGGGGTGATCAGACCGATCGCGGTGACCAGGGCGGTGGCAGCGCCGACCGCCGCGGCGAGCCAGATGCTGCGGATGTCGAGGGCCGACGTGTCGCCCTGGAAGGCGTCGATCAGGTACCCGCGGGGCGGGTTCAGGGCGAGCCCGAGGCCGAGGAAGACGATCGCGGCGAGGCCGGCGGCCAGGGTGGCGCCGACCTGTGCGGTGTAGCGGAACAGGTGCGCCCGCATCAGCATGGCCATGCCGGTCGCGAGGGCCAGGAGCTGGGCCCAGGTGTTGCTGGAGAAACCGAGGACGATCGAGGCGCCCACGGCGACGAGCGCGCAGCCCCCGACGAGGCCCACGAGGAGTTCGTGACCGCGCCGGGCCTGCGCGGCCACGCGCTCGGCGTCCACGGTCTCCTGCGGGGCGGGCTCGCCGGTGTCGTAGCCGCCGCGGGAGGGGTTGGGCGGTTCGAAGCCGATGGGCAGGCGCGCGAAGCGCATGGACAGGCCCGGCAGGAACGCCAGCGCCACGACGGACAGCGGGGCACAGACCGCGGCCGTCTCGATGGGCTTCAGATCGGTGAGGGTCGCGATGAAGGTGGTGACCAGACCGATGGCGGAGGCGAAGAGGAACGCCACGAAGGGTCCGTCGCCGCCGGGCGACACCAGGGTGAGCACCAGGGCGGCGACCAGGACCGCGGCGCAGGCGAGCAGGAACTGCAGGCGTCCGATGCCCTCGTGGTGGGCGAGCGGCAGCAGTCCGGAACCGGCCACGCCGATGTTCGGCAGCGCGCCGAGTCCCAGCGCGACGGCGGAGCCCCGGTCGTCGTAGACACGCGCCCGTACACAGGCGATGGTGACCAGCAGGATGCCGGTGACGCCCGCGATGATGCCCTGCAGGCTGTGCATGTCGTGCCGGACCTGGGAGCTCCAGGCCACGAACGCGAGCAGCGCGGGCAGGATGCCGCCGGCGACGAGTCCGGCGGCCCGGGTGAGGTCGCCGCTCCACAGGGTGCGGTCGCGGGTGACGGCGGAGGCGACCGCCTCGGACACGTCGTCGAGGACGGCCGGCGGCAGCGACTCGCTGAACGGGCGCAGGGTGAGCAGCTCGCCGTCGAGGATGCGCTGCGCGGTGAAGGAACGGGCGCCGTCGAGGACGGTGCCGTCACGCCGGACGAGGTGGTAGCCGACCGGAGCGCCCTCGGCGGGGCTCTGCTGGGACAGGCGCAGGATCTCCGGGTACAGGTCGGCGACGGGTACGTCGTCGGGCAACGCCACGTCGATACGGCTGTCGGGCGCCACGATGGTGACCCGGCAGAAGCCGAATCCCATGCCTGCCCCGGAAGGGGCTCCGGAGCCCGGTCCACCCGTCGCGCCGGCAGGCGCGGAGGCCGTCATGCTCACCTGCTGTTTCCCCCTCGTCGGTGGTGGGCGCGGTCCGCGGTGCCGCCGCGCGCCCGCCGCCCGTAAAAATCCTGTGTAGGTTGTGCGGCGCCACACGCTCAGCCGGTCGACCGGGCGGTCGTATCCGGGGTTCGCGGCGGGGCACCTTCCTAGAACCGTTGCCAATTGCCCGGGTTTTCCCGGAACGATTCGCAACTGCTCACGCGTCTCACCGGCACCCTACCGCCAGCCGTTGTCGGTGGTTGTCAGTAGGATCGCGCTTCGCGATCGACGTTCGCCTGACACGGGGCGGCGGACGAAAAATCTCGGTCCGGCAAGGGAATTGGTGCGTAGTGAGCCACATCGTCGTCAAGCGCCCGCCGCGGGCACTGCCGAAGGAAGTGCCCACGGACGAGGTCGTGCTGCAGGCGCCGCCGGAACTGCCGCGCGGTCAGCAGGAAGGCGCTTGGATGCAGCTCCTGCCCATGCTCGGCATGGGCGGGTCCGTGGTGTTCTTCTTCAACCCCCAGGCCCAGCCCTTCATGAAGATCATGGGTCTGGTGATGGTGGCCTCGACGATCGCCATGGGCATCTCGATGCTGGTCCGCTACCGGCGCGGCAACCAGGGGCAGATGGCCGACATGCGCCGTGACTACCTGCGTTACCTGTCGCAGACCCGACGCGCGGCCCTGGACACCGCCAAGTCCCAGCGGGACGCGCAGTACTACCTGCATCCTTCGCCGGAGCAACTGTGGGCGCTGGTCGCCGAGGGCAGCCGGGTGTGGGAACGGCGCACCGGTGACGAGGACTTCGGGCAGGTGCGCGTGGGCCTCGGCCCGCAGGGCCTGGCCACTCCCCTGGTCCCGCCGCAGACCGCGCCCGTGGACGAGCTGGAGCCGCTGACCGCGGGGGCCATGCAGCGCTTCCTGGCCACGCACAGCACCCTCGACGACCTGCCGATGGCGGTCTCGCTGCGCGCCTTCTACCACGTGTCGATCAGCGGCGAGCCGGGCACCGTGCGCGGCACCGCCCGTGCCGTCGCCGCCTCCCTCGCCTCGATGCACTCGCCCGAGGACCTCGTCATCGCCGTCGTCGCCGGACGCGAGTCGGTGGGCGAGTGGGAGTGGGCCAAGTGGCTGCCGCACGTGCAGGCTCCGGGCCTCGCCGACGGCGCCGGCAGCATGCGTCTGATCACCACCGACCCGATGGAGCTGGAGGACCGGCTCGCCTCACGGCTGCAGGGCCGCCCGCGTTTCCACCCCGGTGGACCTCCGGTCCCCGAGCAGCCGCATGTGGTGGTCGTGCTCGACGGCGTCTCCCTGCCCCCGGCGTCTTTGCTGGCCAACCCCGAGGGCCTGCAGGGCGTGACGGTCCTGGAGGTCGTGCCGGGCGACCTCAGCATGGGCCGCGGCGACCTCGCCGTCATCGTGCAGCCCACGGAGCTGCGCCTGGAGTCGGCGCACGGCATGGTCTACGAGGGGACGCCCGACGTCCTGTCGTACGAGGCCGCCGAGGCCCTCGCCCGCCAACTGGCGCCGCTGCGGATGGCGTCGGGCGGCGACGACGACGAACCGCTGCTCGCGAACCTGGACTTCACGGACCTGCTGAACCTGGGCGACGCGGCCTCGGTCGACACGAAGCGGACCTGGCGGCCGCGCTCGCAGTCCGAGCGGCTGCGCGTGCCGATCGGTCTCGGCGAGGACGGCCGGCCCGTGATGCTCGACCTCAAGGAGGCCGCCCAGGAGGGCATGGGCCCGCACGGCCTGTGCGTCGGTGCGACCGGTTCCGGCAAGTCGGAGCTGCTGCGCACGCTGGTCCTCGGCCTCGCCGTGACCCACTCCTCCGAGACGCTGAACTTCGTCCTCGCCGACTTCAAGGGTGGTGCCACGTTCGCGGGCATGGCCCAGATGCCGCACGTGGCGGCCGTGATCACCAACCTCGCCGACGACCTGACGCTCGTCGACCGCATGGGGGACTCGATCCGCGGTGAGCTCAACCGCCGCCAGGAGATGCTCCGCGACGCGGGCAACTACGCGAACATCCACGACTACGAGAAGGCACGCGCGGCCGGCGCTCCCCTGCAGCCGATTCCCTCGCTCGTCCTGGTGATCGACGAGTTCAGCGAGCTGCTGACCGCCAAGCCGGACTTCATCGAGATGTTCGTGCAGATCGGCCGCATCGGCCGATCGCTGGGCGTGCACCTGCTGCTGGCCTCGCAGCGCCTGGAGGAGGGCCGGCTCCGGGGCCTGGAGACGTACCTGTCGTACCGCATCGGTCTGCGGACGTTCTCGGCGGCCGAGTCGCGCGCCGCGATCGGTGTCCCGGACGCCTACGAACTGCCGAACGTGCCCGGTTCCGGCTTCCTGAAGTTCGGCACCGACGAAATGGTGCGCTTCAAGGCGGCGTACGTCTCCGGTGTGTACCGCACGAGTTCGCAGCAGGCCGCGGCGCTCGGCGGCCCGCTGCCCGTGGACCGCAGGCCGGTGCTGTTCACCGCGGCCCAGGTGGCGGTGCAGTACGCGCCGGTCCCGCAGCAGCGCCAGGAGGCGGCGACAGAGCGGCAGGACGACGCGCTCGCCGACACCGTGCTCGACGTGATCGTGCGGCGCCTGGAGGCGCAGGGTCCGGCAGCCCACCAGGTGTGGCTGCCCCCACTGGACAGCCCGCCGTCGCTCGACGCGCTGCTGCCGGGCCTCGCCCCGGTGCCCGGCCGTGGCATGACCCAGCCGGGCTACGAGGGCGCGGGCCGGCTCGTCGTCCCGGTCGGCATCATCGACAAGCCCTACGAGCAGCGGCGCGACCCGCTGTGGCTCGACTTCGGCGGCGCGGCCGGCCACATGCAGATCGTGGGCGGCCCACAGTCCGGCAAGTCGACACTGGTGCGCTCGATCATCGCGTCGTTCGCCCTCACCCACACGCCGCATGAAGTGCAGTTCTACGGCCTGGACTTCGGCGGTGGCGGTATGGCGGCGGTGGCCGGCCTGCCGCACGTGGGCGGCGTCGCCTCGCGTCTGGACCCCGAGAAGGTCAGGCGTACGGCGGCCGAGGTGTACGGCGTCATGACGCGCCGCGAGGAGTACTTCCGCTCCATGGGCATCTCCTCCATCGCGGAGTTCCGGTCCCGTCGCGCGCGCGGCGACATCTCGGTGACCGACCAGCCCTGGGGCGACGTCTTCCTGGTCATCGACGGCTGGGGCAACTTCCGCACGGACTACGAGGCCCTGGAGCCGCTGGTCCTCGACATGGCCGCGCGCGGCCTCGGCTACGGCATCCACGTGATCATCACCGCGTCGCGCTCGATGGAGGTCCGGGCGAACCTCAAGGACCACCTGATGAACCGCCTCGAACTGCGGCTGGGTGACCCCATGGACTCCGAGATCGACCGCAAGATCGCGGCCAACGTGCCCACCGGCGTGCCGGGCCGCGGTCAGACCCCGCAGAAGCAGCACTTCATGGCGGCGGTCCCGCGTATCGACGGGCTCTCCTCCGACACGGACCTGGCGGAGGCGACGACCGCGCTCGCGGCCGAGGTCACCCGCCACTGGCAGGAGCCGGGCGCACCGGAAGTGCGACTGCTGCCCCGCGAGTTCCCCGCGCTCCAGCTCCCGCCGGGCGACCGTTTCCCGGACCGGGGCATCTCCTTCGCCCTGGACGAGGACAACCTCGAGCCGGTGTTCGTGGACTTCGAACAGGACCCGTTCTTCCTGGTGTTCGGCGAGAGCGAGTCCGGCAAGTCGAACCTGCTGAAGCTGCTCATCAAGCGCCTCACCGAGCGCTACGACGGCAAGTCCTGCAAGCTGTTCGTCGTCGACAACCGCCGCTCGCTGCTCGGGGTGACCCCGGACTCCCACCTGGCCGAGTACATCCCCATGTCGAACCAGATGCAGCACCACATGGACGCACTGGCCGACCTGATGCAGCGCCGCACCCCGACCGCGGACGTCACCCCGGAGCAGCTGCGCAACCGCAGCTGGTGGCGGGGCCCCACGGTGTTCGTCGTCATCGACGACTACGACCTGGTGTCCACGTCGAGCGGCAACCCGCTGGCGGGCCTGACGGAACTGCTGCCCTTCGCCCGCGACGTCGGCGTCCGCTTCATCATCGCCCGCTCCACGGCGGGCGCCGGCCGCGCCGGCTACGAGACCTTCATGCAGCGCATCAAGGAACTCGGCGCCCAGGGCGTGGTCCTCGCGGGCGACCCGGCCGAGGGCGAACTGCTGGGCGGCGTACGCCCGCGGACGATGCCGCCGGGACGCGGCATCTTCGTGTCCCGGAAGCGGGGGAAGCCGATGGTGCAGGTGGGGCTTTCGGAGTCGTAGTTCGTCACCGGGCAGCTGCTCTTGCCCCGACCTGGATGCCGCGGACCGTAACGGTCCGCGGCATCCGGCGTTTTCAGGGGGATGTGGGGGTTGAAGTGGCGCTGTCGGGGACGCTTGGGGTTGCCGCTGTGTCCGTGCCCACACTCATACATGGCATGGGGTGAATGGGAGCACTCAAGTTCGGACGCGCTTGACCTGTGGAACAAGGCCCGGCCGTCGGACACCGTCGCGGGCCTCTGGGGCCCTCTCGCCACTCAGAACGTCGACAGAGCGATGACCGAGCTGTCGTACATGACGAACACGCGGTTTCCGGCGGCGGCCAGGCGGGCGTAGTCGGGCTCGGGGACCGTGTAGCTCCGTGAGCCCTTTCCGTCCGAGGCCCGCACGGCATTGATCAACAGCTGTGGCCCATACCCGTTGGTGGTGCTGCCGAACGTCCAGACGCCGCGGCCCTGCCGTACCACCGGACTCCCGTGGTTCGCGTTCTGGAACGCCTCCCACAGCACATTGCCGCTCGCCGTGTCCAGACTCCTGGTGCTGTCACCCGCGTTGGTATAGACCGCGTCCGCGTAGACTGCGGCAGGGCCCCATTTGTACCCATCGGTCTGCCAGTCGTCGAGCTTGGTGTTCCAGATCCTCGTTCCGTCGCTGAGCCGGCGAGCGTCCATGGACTTGCCGTTGATGTACACCATGCCGCCGTAGACGGCCGGGCTGACCGTAAGGTCCTCGTCCTGGTCGAGGCGGGTCCATGCCGTGCTGCCATCGCTGGTGTGCACGACGAGCACGGTGCCGTCCACGGCCGATATGACCAACCTGCCCTGGCCGACAACGGCAGGAGCGAGCAGGTTCCCGCGGAACTTCGTGGGGACGGCAGCCGTCCAGCGGATCCTGCCGTCGGCGCGGTTCACGCTGCGCAGCCTGTGGTCCTTCGTCACGCAGTACACCGCGTCGTTGTCGGCCGCGAGCAGCGCCGACGCCTCCGATGCCGGGCACGTCCACTTGGGTTCGCCTGTGGAAGGCACGAAGGTCCGTAGGACGCCCTCGTCGTCAACGCCGATGACCAGCCGATCGGAGAGGGACAGATAGCCGCTCTTCGTTCTGAGGTGAGGCGCACTCCAGCGGCGCTTGCCGCTGGTGATGTCGAATCCCGCGATGCCGCCGGTCGCAACACCGTAGACGATGACGTCGCCGATCGGCAGCAGCGTCTGGGAGTAGGCGTCCGCCTCCCCGTGCACTTCCCAGAGAGGTGTCGGCTGGACGTCATTGTTGATCGGGTCCTTGATGCCGTGGGGGTCCAGCTTCTGGACGGGCATGCGCACAGCCGGAGGGATGTCGAAGGGGCCGCTCTTCGTCTTCGTCGAGCCGGCCCGCGATCCGAACCACCAAGCCGCCGAGCAGCCCCCGCCCACCAGGACCACGCCTCCGGCGGCCAGCCCGGTGAGCAGGCGCCTGCGCGGGACGGACGGAGCCGCCTCGGTCGTCACCGGGGTGGGCAGTCGGCGTGCCTCGGCCTCCCGTTCTCTGATGGCATCGGCGACCGGTCCGCGCCGCCACACCCGATCGGCTCCCTTGGGCGCCGCCATGGCCTGGACGATCTGAGGCGGGGCGGGCCGCACGGCCGGATCCTTAGCCAGACAGGGCAGGATCAGCGCCTGAACATGCGGTGCCATGCCGTCGAGGCGCGGTTCGCCGTGCACGACTTCGTACTGCACGGCCGCGACATGCGAGCCCTCGTACGCCCGTCTGCCACTTGCCGCGTAGGCCAGAACCGCGCCGAGCGAGAACACGTCCGCCGATGGGGTCACCCGCCGGCCGAGCACCTGCTCGGGAGCTCCGTACCCTGGAGTGACGGGCACCTGCCCGGTCATGGTCAGGGTCAGCCCGTGCTCGGGCCGGGCAATACCGAAGTCGATGACGCGCGGTCCGGCCGAGGTGAGCACGATGTTGGGCGGCTTCAGATCACGGTGGATGAAACCTGCAGCATGGATGTCGGCGAGGGTCCGGGCGAGCGCGGTGGCAAGCGCGCGCAGGGCCGGCTCGTCGAGAGGTCCGTAGGTGTCAATGGCCTGGTCCAGGGTGAGTCCCGCGAGGAACTCGGTGGCGATCCATGGCCGTCCGCCCTCGGTCCATGCACCGAGCACATTCGCGACGCCGTTGCTCCGCACCGCCTGTGCGGCCTGTGCCTCGCGTACGAACCGCTGGGCGAGGTTGGTGTCGTGGGTGAGTTCCGGCCTGAGCACCTTGACAGCGGCCAGGCTTCCGGCGCCGTCTTGGCCGACGTAGACCTTGCCCATGCCTCCTTCGCCGAGAATGCCGAGAACACGGTAGGGACCGAGGCGAAGTGGGTCGCCGGTAGCGAGGGGTTTCATGCTGGGTCCTTCTGCCCGGGGGAGCGTCGGCGGGGACGGCCGAGCGGCGGGGCCGTCGTCATGCGCCGTTCCGCATGGCCGGTGTTCCGCCGCGTCGAGGTCACGTCACCGGAGGGGATACGCAGTCAGGTTCTGGCTGTCCACGCCGAGGACCAACTTCGCGTACGAGTCCACGTAGAACTGTTTGCCGCTCGTCTGGTAAGTCAGCGCAGTCGAGTGGTTCGCCAGGCTGATCGCGCGCAGCAGGGTCCCGTTCTTGTAGTACGCGTAGCGGTCGCCGAGGACGGGCGGCCATGCCGTGGATGCTTCGCCCACCTCCCCGCCGCGTTCCGTCCAGAGCACCTTTCCGCTGCGCGCGTCCACCGCCGTCAGACCGGCACCGTCGCCCACGGCATACAGGATGCCTGACCTGAGCACCGGCGGACCGTACGCGTGCGCTGTCGAGGTCTTCCACACCACGGCCCCGTCGCTCAGCCGCAACGCCCAGAGCCGACTGCCGCCGAGATACACGTGATCGCTGTCCGCGGTGATCCCGCTTCTCAGAATGTCCGGGTCGTCGATGCCGTATGGCCGCTCCCACAGGACGGCCCCGGTCGAGGCGTTCCGCACGACGACGTGGACGGTCTCGTCCTTCACCTCCTGGAGTGTCACCAGGCGACTGCCGACAGCATTCGCGGCGAGGAAGTGCAGGCTCGTGCTCAACTCGAACCGAACGGGTAGCGGCTTCGACCACAGGATCCTGCCGGTCTCGATGTCGGCGGCCTCCAGGGCGGAGGTCTCCCCGGCCGAGAAGGTGCCGCCTCCGTCGTACTTCCCCTTGCCTACAACGACGTACGCGACGCGGTTCGTGACGCAGAGGAGTTGATGTGTCGGGAGTTCGTCGTTGGTACCCGCGAACCGCGCCAGGTTCTTGATCGTTTTCCCGTTGTCGGGATTTACGGTCTGGAGCGTGACGGCGGGCCCGATCCCGTCGTCGGTCTCCTCACCGATCGAAAGCCGGTAGAGCCGGCCATCCGCCACGAGCGTCTGCCAACTGTTCTCTTCGAAGTAGCTGTCCCACTTGCGGACTCCGCTCGTCGGATTGACGCCTTGGGTCCCACCGCCTGTGGGAACGACGATCATTCCGCCGACTGCCCGGGGAACGACTGCCCCCAAGTCAGCCTGGAGCACGGTACCGAATGTGTACGTCCACATCGGCTCGATGTTCTGCGTCTTGTGGGCGCTGCCCTTCGGGGTCGTGCCACCGCGGTCTCGCGCTGGGGTGCGCTCCCGCCACCACCACGCGCCTCCGCCAGCCGCCGCTGCGACGGCGAGTGCGCCGCCGAGGGCGAGGAATCCTCGGCGCGACGGGCGACGGCCGACCTCCGTGGTGCCCGCCGCGGCCTCCGGACCGGCCGTCGGCGCGGGCAGCCGCTGTGGCACCAGCCGCCAGACGTCGGTGGCCCGCCGCCCTATGTCCGCGAGCAGTTCGGGGGGCAGGTGCTCCGCGAACTCTCCCTTCCCGTCGTGGAGTTGCCTCGCGAGCTGGGCCATGGTGGGCCGGACCGCCTGCTCCTTCGCCAGACACTGGGCCAGTACCGGCACCAGCGTGGGCGGTACGCCGCTGAGGTCCGCCTCGGCGTACCGCACCCGGTACAGCAGATCCGCCGTCTGTCCGTGCCCGAACGGGCCGCGCCCGGTGGACGCGTACACCAGCACTCCGGCGAGTGCGAACACATCGCCGGCCGCGTCGTGCTCCTGTCCGGTGGCCTGTTCCGGCGACATGAAGGCAGGCGTACCGACAGCGGCACCGGCCCGGGTCAGGCGGTCGTCGCCGATCGCCCGCGCGATGCCGAAGTCGATGACCTTCGGACCATAGGCGGTGAGGAGGATGTTGGACGGCTTGAGGTCGCGGTGCACGACGTCCGACCGGTGCAGTTGGCCGAGCGCCGAGCACAGGGCGGCGCCCAGGGCCCGCACGGACTGTTCGGACAAGGGCCCGCCGGCCTCTACGGCCTCGTCGAGCGGGGGCCCCAGCACGTACTCCGTGGCCAGCCAGGGCGTCTCGGCGAGCGGGTCCGCGTCCATCACCCGCGCTCCGAACTGCTCTCCGATGACCCGGGCCGCGTCCACCTCCAGCCGGAAACGGGTGCGTGCCGCAGGGTCTGTGGCGATCGCGGCGTGCATGGTCTTCAAGGCGACGGTCCGACCGCCGGCGGAACGCGCCACGTAGACGGTGCCCATGCCTCCGCTGCCGAGCCGGGCGATGAGCCGGTAGGGACCGAGGGCGACGGGGTCGTCGTGGGTGAGGGGAGTCGGCATGGGGTTCTTGTCGTCAGTGGCTCGAGTGGGACACAGGGACTGGGGACGGAACACCGCTCGGCGGCCCGGCCTCTACCGGTAGCTCCGCGGCCAGAACGGACGCCGACTGATGGACGATGGCGGCGACGAGGCGGGCGGGCAGCCAGCCTGGGCCCAGGAAGGCGGCCGCGCGCGAGGGTGGAGCGAAACCCACGGTGACGTCCGACAGGGAGCCACCCGCCAACTCATCGATGAGTTTGGCAAGTTGAGGCCGCTGGGCCGGGTCGCGGGACAGACACCGCGAGACCAGCGAGCGCAGGGTGGACGGTAGTTCCCCCCGCTCTGGCATTGTGTACCCGGTGGCGGCGTAGGCGAGCGTCGCGCCGAGTGCGTACACATCGCCGAGCGGCCGCGGCTGCCCACCGGTGGCCTGCTCGGGCGGCAGGCTGCCGGGATCGAGCCCGGGTACCTCCTGCCGTGCGGCACCGTCGGGCGCTGCGGCCCGTACGGCCCCGAAGCACGTGAGCCGGGGTCCGTCGGCCGCGATCAGTACGGCGGACGGGCAGAGCCCCGCGTGGGTCAGGTTCTGCCCGTGCATGATGGCCAGGTTCTCGGCCAGCGCGACGCCGAGCGCCCGGACCGTTCGCTCCGGCAATGGGCCGCCGTGCACGGTCAGCGCGATGGGCAGCGGAAGCGCGGGCACGTAGGGGCGGGCGTGCCACGGCTGCTGGCCGGGTGCGGCGAGTTCGACGGCCGGGAGGACCCAGGATCCGAGGAGATAGCGAGAGGCGTCGGCTTCGGCCATGAAACGTTGCGGGTCGACCGTCGCCAGGGGGCTGCTGAGCAGTACGGTGCGGTCGCCGTCGGCGCTGCGGGCGATGAAGCGGTGCTCGGGAACCGGTGTCTGCTTCGAGGCGCCGGTGTCGAGCCTCGTGACGACCGTGTACGGGCCGATCTGCCGGGTACCACGAGTACTCGGTCCTGTGCCTGGCGCGCCCATGCTCACTCTTCGTCCTTCTGGCTCAGCGACTCGGCTTCTGTGGCTCGGCACAACAGCAGGGTGGGCGCCTCCCGCGCGCGCCCACCCTGAAGTTGCTTCTGCGAGCCGTTTCCTAGTGGAAGTAGCTGGCCGCCTTCTTGTCGCCTTCCATGTACGTACCGCCGGACTGGGCGACGACGTGACCGATGCCCTGCAGGGCCTGGTGGATGTCGTTCGCTTCCTTGTCCCAGCGCTGCAGCTTCTCGTGGAAGGAGCCCTGGGCCTGGCCCTCCCAGTACTGCTGGCTGCTCACGACCATGCGGCGCAGCTCCGCCAGGTCCTGCTCGAGCTGGCTCGCCTGGTTACCGATGTTGGTCGCCGCGTGGTCGAGCCCGTCATAAGTGACTGACAGCCCATCAGCGTTGTTGGCCATGCGTGTTACCTCGTCTCGCTGGTGTGTACGTGATCAGTGCGCCGGTTTCCCGGCGGATGTTCTCTGTCTCGCTCGACTCAGTAAGAGCTGAGGGAAGACGTCGGAACGGTCGGAGCGCCGTCCTGGAGGTCGATCTTGTTGACCGCCGCGCGGACCTCGTCTTCCTTGCTGTCCTTGATGTTGCGCGTCGTGGTCATCGCCTCGATGACGTCACCGAGGATGTTGCCGATGTTCCGCAGCGACTGGTTGATCTCGTACTGCTTCTTGTCGAACGCGGCGCGGCCGATACCCTGCCACTGGCCCTCAAGGCCATCGATGACGCCCTGGAGGGCGTGCACGCGCTTCTGAATGTTCTCGTACTTCTCCACCATCTGCTTCTCGAGGTGGACTACTGCGGCATCTTCGAGCTTCTGCTTTCCGCCGGCCATGGTCGGCCCTGCCTTTCGTGTGTCCGTTGTTGATCTGATGGTTCCGGCTCACCGTGCGGTGCTCTCAGCGGTGAGCACGCGGTGCTGTCCTGGGCGAACCGCACCGGGCTGCTACGGCTGTTGATGCTGAAAGGAGTTCACCTTGCGCGACGTGCCCTCGCGACGGCCAGGGCGCCGCCACCGACCACGACGACCGCGCCAACGGCCCCGAGCGCGATCCAAGTGGTGTTGCTGCTACCGCCACTTGACGACTCCGCGCTCGATCCTGCCGCCGAGGTCGCGCCGGTGGAACCCTTGTCCTGGGCTTGTGACGAGGCTGATGCAGAGGGAGAAGGAGAGTTCTTAGGAGCCACAGGGGCTACGCTCGCCCACTGGTGACCATCCTGTTTCTGGAGCGGATCGACATTGGCGGGGCCGGGGTCGTAATTCTTGTCCTCAAGGACCATGCGAGGACGAATGATCCCGTAGCCGAGATACTTGCTCGGTTTGTCCTTCGGCCAGGTGCGTCCAGCGGTGTCGAGGAGGGCCCTCTCAACCTGATACACAGTCCAATCGGGGTGCACGGACCAGATCAGAGCAGCAGCGGCAGAGGTGAGCGCGGTGGCCGGGCTCGTGCCCTGGCGGTTGTCGCAGTAACGGACGGTGCCGCCCTTGCAATAGCCCGGATATCCCTCACCAGGAGCCGCCACGTCGGCATAGCCGCCGCCCGAGGAAAAGCTGGACGCGGTGAGGGACTTGTCGACGGACGCAACGCCAAAGACATACGGGTACGAGGCGGGATAATCAGCCTGACCGTTCTCCCCGTTGTTACCCACTCCCGCGATCAGCAGTTTGCCCTTCGAGAGCGCGTATTTGACCGCAGCCTCATCCTCGTCTGTGGTCATCCCGGCGAATGAGATATTGATGATCTTTGCGTCAGTGTCGGCAGCAGCCCTCAGTGCCACAGCCGGCTCCGGAGTCCTGGCTTCTTCCTTCGCCCCTTTGATGCCGTCGAGCTTGACGCGGTAGGGGACGATCTTCGCGCCTGGTGCCAATCCCTTCAGCCCACCGCCTGCCCCGGTACCCGCGATCAACTCGGCCATGCTCGTGCCGTGGCCTGTGTAGTCGTCCGTCGGGTGGTAGGCCACAGCCTTGGGGACCTCATCGGTCAACACCTGCCCCTTGAGCGACGGTGTTTCCGCCACCCCGGTGTCAATGACCGCGATCTTGACCCCCTTACCCGTGCTCACCTTCCACATCTGCTCGGCTTGCATGGGGCCCAAGTACCACTGCTTCGACTGCTCGTCGGAAGCAGCGGCACCCGGGGCCAAAGTCACGGTCACAACGGTCAGAGCGCCGACAACCGCACCCACCGCGCGCACTCGTCTTCCGCAACGCGCTGTGCGGAGCTCAGCCTGGTCGACTCGTCGGCTGGTCCCTGACTTCATGGCGTTGAATGTCCTCGCTCGCGTTCAGTTGATGACCGGCGGCACTTCGCGCCGGGGGCTGTTCAGCAGGTGTGTCTCTTCGTCCTCGACCAGGTAGTCGGGCCGCGGTGTCCCGTCCGTCTTCCGCTCTTCGCCAGGGCGTCCGGTGTGGCCTGCGCCTCGCGTTAGACCGGCACCACCACGGGTCATGCCGTTGCGTTCGGCTCCCGCCGCGGACGTGCGTGCGCTTGCCCGCCCGGTGACGGCCTCGGACGTTCCCGCGCGGGCGCGGGAACCAGTCGCACCTGAGCCGGCCCGCGTCGTGGACTCGGACTCGGGTGTTCCGAAGACGCCGCGCTGACCGAGACGGCCAGTCGTGGGCCTGGAGTTGGCCTCCTCCTCGCCTCCGATGACCGTGCCACGCGGAATCCTCGAACCGTTCTTCGCCGACGGATTCGTCGTGGAGGGTCGTCCCCCGACGACTCCGTTGCCGCGGCCGGCACCGGTGGTCGGCCCGTTCGTCGCACGCGATGCCGCCGTGCCTGCGGGGCGTGGCGTACCGCCCGTGACTCCTCGGCCCATGGGCGAGGATGCCCTCGGCCCGGAACCGGTGCCCCTGACAGCGGACTGTCCAGTCGAAGTGGCGCGGCCGACCTGCTCCATGGGCCCTCGCCCAGTGGAGCGCCCGGAGCCCGGATTGGTCAGCTCGGACGTACCCGCGCGCCCCTGAGCGGTCGGGAGGTTACGGAACCCGCCGGCACCGTTCAGGCCACGGCCCGACGTGGCGTTGGGCATGGGAAGCCGGAAGCCGCCGCCGTCGAACACATTGGGCTGGCCACCACTTGTCGGAGGCGTGCCCGTGACTGGCGGAGTATGACCGGGACCAGGCGTGGTGGTCGTGGGCGGCGGCAGCGTGCCGGTGGTGTCGATGTGCGTACCGACAGGCACGTCGGGGTGCGTGACTCGATCCGTGGCGTGACTTACAGGCGCTGGTGTGCCGCTTGTATCGGGCGCAACCGCGTGACGCACTGGCGCCACCGGCGCATGATGCCCTCCGACCGCACTCGAGCCCGTGCCCTGGTATCCGTGCGAAGGGGAGCCCTGCGGAACGGGGTCGTTATAGATCTGGGGCCTGGGCACCCCGACGTTCGGGAGGCCGCCGAAGTCAGGCGCGCTCTTGTGCAAGTCCTGCAGTGACTGGTCCGACACGGCGTAATACGACGCCAACCGGTTCATCTGGTTGACCGCCTCTTGGCGGTGCTTCTCCACCTGGACTGCAGCGGCGTAGTCCTTGTTGCCGGCCACCTTCTCGTGGGCGGGGAAGTCCTTGGCCGGCGTCCGATCCGCTCGCGTGTCACGGGGAGGCATGGCGTGGCGAACCGATGCCAGCCCCTCGGCGGCCGCAGTGATCGAGTCACCGGCTCCTCCGGCGAATTCGGCGAGCCCGTGTGCGTGCTTGACGAGATTGTCGCCCCATGTGCGGAATTCATGGCCCGCCTGGCCCTCCCAGGGGACCGTGTCGAACTTACCCTTGAGCGTGTCTGCTGCCACCTTGATGGCATCGCGCGCGTCCCAGAGAGCCCGACCGGAGGATTCCAGGTCTTCCGGATCCGTCCGCTCGACCAGGTCGATCATTGCGTTGAGCTCATAGCGGTCGAATTCCGTGCGCTTGACCATGGCCTGCCCGTACGGCGTGGCCTTGGCCATAGAGCGAAGGATTTCTACGGGATTGAGAAACAGGCCACCAGTACTGGGCTGATCCCCGAGGCCCCGGGCAAGGTCTGTGAAGCCGTTTTCCGCGGAGACCCGATCCATGTCCGCCTTGTGCTTGTCGGTCATGCTCAGATCTCTCCCTTCTTCCCGCCGCCGGTGTTCTTGTCGCTCTGCGGATTGAGCTGTTTGATCTCTGTCTGGATCTCGTAGAACCTGCGACGCTGCTCTTCCTCGAGGTCGTTGAAGGTCCCGTTGGCACCCTTGACGGCGATGCCGATCGCCTCGATCTGCAGATGCAGGGTCTTGGAGAGGTTCGTGAGCGCCTGGTGGACCTCGTTGAACGTCCCATACAGGGCGTCGGCCTCATGGAAGCCTGCAGACCCGCTGCGGAGCGACGTGTGCCGGATCCCCTGCTCACCGACTCGCGCCGGATTGCCCGCCGACTTCTCAAGATCTGCCAGAACGCTGTCCACCGTTCCGACGAACTGCTTCAGGGCGTCACTGCTGACCCTGAGGTTCGCCCTCGCCCCGCCCCCGCTCATGTTCCTCCCCGTTTCCCCGTACACCATCGACCTCGACTGGATCGAGCCCGACCACCTGCCCGCCGTACGATCGCAAAGCGAGCCGCGCCTCACAACGCGTTTACCACTGTAGTCAACCCGCCCGACGGGTCCAACCGGCCTGTGTGTTACCTCAGTTACGACACCGAAACAGGGGTCGCGTTTTGCCCGATTCGCCGGGTTGTGGCGCAGCTTGGACGGGCTTCCCAACCGCGCCTCCGGCGCAGTATGACCCGCCGTGGCCACGATCGGCCTCCGGCGCCGCGCCAGTCCCGATCTTCATCAAACTTCTACACCTGACGGGTCGCGCAGCTGAGCAACGCCTGGCATGTGCGAAGTGCCTTGCTAGCGCGCATTGGGGTCGTTGGAGCCCTCACAGGCCCGCGGAACCACCAACGCTCGAGTACGGCCCCTCGGGAAGAGCACGTCACGGAGGGGTGCCGGACATGGCATGGGACGAGTGGGAGCAGCTGAAGTCCGAGGCACAGAGCGGCGTTCGACGCACATGCGTCTCAACCAATCGCTCGTCAGAGAACTTGCGTCCGCACTCAAGACCGTGCCCGGGAGGCCCCGGCAGGCAGGACTCCCTCTGCGGGGGTCGGTGACAGCTGACGGCGACACAGGCCCATGGGGAGGGGTGTCTGTGGTCAAGCGGAAGGCCCGGTTCACGGCGGCATCCGCGTCCGCAATAATCTGGCCCCATGGAGCAATGGGCCGGGATTCTGGTGTTGGTGTTGCTGTTCGCTTGCGTAGCAGGCATGTTCACCCTCGTGTTCACGATGTCCGCACGCGGACGCAAGAAAGATGCGCAAATCCAGGAGGACTATGCACAGCTCGCCCGGATCGCTCCGGAACGCGGATGGACGTACGAGAGACGCGTCCAAGGCAGGATCGACCAGTACTGCGGCCTGCGCCCTTTTCCTACACGGGGGAGCAATCTGCGCGCCTGGCACTACACCACGGGCGAGTTCCGGGGTCGCCAGTTCACCTACTTCGAGTACCGGTACATGAATGTCACATCGGGCGCCGACATCGCAGAACGCAAGCAGCCCACCATCGAGGCAGTGTTCGTCGTCACGACCCCTGGTCCAGGGCCGTTCGTGCAGATACTGCGTCCGAATGTGCTGGACAGGTTGTTCGACCGCAGGGCGAAGATGCAGCTCGGCGTACCGGAGTTCGATCAGAACTACCGGGTCATCACGGATGACGAGGAATTCGTCCGAAATGCCCTCTGTCCCGCAGTGGTGCCCTATCTGATGACAGATACTAAGACCAAGAAGTCTCCGCTCCAGCTGCGTAACAACGACCTGTTCACGTGGTACAGAGGCACCCTTTCACCGCAGACCGTCGACGAGAAGCTGAACTTCCTGTGCGACGTCCTGGACCGGATTCCGGCACAGACCTGGTCGGCAGCCTGAGCAAGCCAGAGTGCCCCTTGCCCCGGGGTGAGAGAATCACCGGGGCAGGGGGCACTACGTTGTTCAGGCAGACTCTTCGTCGGCCGGGTGCACCGTCCGCAGAAAAGCCTGGAAGTCCCCGATCACGGCGTCGAGTTGGGTCGGCTTGGCGGTCAGTACGAATTCGAGGACCGCGCGCTCCGCCGGATTCCTGACGTCCTCCATCCCGAGGTACACCTGGCTCTGGAGCAGTTCCAGCGGCTCTCCCCGCAGGGTGGTGTGAAGGCGGAGGTTCTGGACCACGCCGGGAGAATCCGTCAGGCCCGGGATATCCGGGCTTCCCACCTCGGCCTTCTTGACGACCTCGACGGGGCCTGCCTGCTGGAGTCGCCGTACCGACTCGTCGGCGATTTCCCACATGGTGGCGGAGTCGTTGCGCATACGCCCGGCGATGGTGATGTTCGCCGTGAATCCGTCGATGGAGGCGGGATGGAGCGCGACGAAGGCAACTCCAGGTGCTCCCACCTCGTCCGGCGGCGCCGCCTGCCAGCCGTCCGGCAGCGAGAACGTGATCTTGACCGGCAGCGTGGTCGTCATGGTGCATCCACTTCCTCGATGAGCATCGGTTCAGCCTAGAGCCAGCTGCCGACCGTGTCGTCCCAGGTGTCGCCCACCCAGTCGGCCGCGTCGCCGACCGAGTCGACCATCTTGTGGGGATCGACGGTGACGTCGAAGGACACTTTGCCACCGACGCCCAGACCGACTCCGAGCTCGCCACCGATGGTGAACTTGCCGTCTTTCATGCCCAGGTCGGCATTGGCGGAGGCACCAACACCCGCCCACGCCTCTCCGCTCACACCGGCGCCGACACCACCGACGTCGGCCGAGGCCGAACCCGTGGCCTTGGCGCCGGCGAACGCCTCGGCACCGGCGTGCAGCCCGTCCTTGCCGACGCCGACGTTCGCGGAGGCCTCAGCTCCCGCATACGCCTTCGCTTCGCCCTGGACCGCGGCCATTCCGTATTCCGCACTGCCGCTCGCGGAAGCCTGGGCGAGATATGCACTGCCCGACACTCCGGCCTGCAATTGCCCGTTGGTGACACTCGCGCCGGCGGTTCCGTCCACCCCGAGCGCGGAGACGCCGAGGGAACCCTTCAGTTTGCCGTCACCCAGGAAGGATCCCTCTTTGCTGCCACCGTCCGACCAGGCATTCGCGCCGCCCGTCCACTCGGCAAGCTTGACAGTGGTGTTGGTCTTCTTACCAGGGGTGCCCTCTTCGCCTTCGTCCCCGGAGTCCGCAGGCTTGTCCCGGACGAACCAGTTGCCGTCTTCGTCCTTGCCCCAGACCTTGTCGGTGCGGTACTCACCGTCGCCCTTCGGCAACCAGTGCTGGGTCTCCCACTTCCACCGGTTCTGGCTGGTCTTGCCGACCGAATGATCCTGGATCCACTTCCAGTCATCGACCTGCTGCCTGTCCTGCTTCAGCCAGCCCGGGCTGTGTGCCGCGCCTCCCGCCAGGTCATCCAGCTTCTTCGTCAGCTTCTCGGCCTCGGGCTTGAGTTGCTTCTGCGCGCCCTTCAGCGTCGTCTCCGCCGCATCGTGGTTCCCGGACTTCCACTGCTCGATCGCGGTGGAGGCCTGCTTCTGGGCCCAGCTCAGGGTCGAGGAGTACGAGGTGATCTGCTTGGCCGCACCCGACATCGCGTCGGCCGCGAGGTACCAGTTCGTCTTCTCCTTGGACAGGGTGGGCCAGAAGACGTCACTGGCCTGGCCGGTCCAGCCCGGGATCTTCAGGTCGCGCAGACCGTCGCCGATCTTCTCGAACTTCTTGGACCAGCTGTTGAGCGTGGTGGCGAGTTCGCCCAGCTTTCCGGGATCTCCCGGGATAAGGTCCTTGGGGTCGCTCGTCGACCCCAACGCGCTTGCCATGGATGCGGATTCCCCGTCCCTAACTCAAATCCGACTTGACCGAATTCACCGCGTCACGGATCGCCTCGTCCGTCGCGGCGTAGTCGGTGTTGGCTTTGTTCAGTCCACCCGCCAGAGTCGCTGTGGAGTCGGCGAGGAACTGGGCTCCCAATTGCCAAGTGCCACAGAACGTGACCAGAGCGTCGGCGGCCGAATCGTCCCCCATCGAGGCACCCTGTTCGGCCAGATCCTTCAGATCTACCTTCTGGACCGACGTGAGACATTCCAGAATGTCCGAAGCGCCTTTCTTGAGGACTCCTGGCCCCACTCCGAGATCAGCCGACACGAGATCCCCGTTACCTTTCTTCCAACCCCACCTGCAGACAACCGCGTTGGCGGTCGGCGCACTCACGCTAGCACCAACATCATCGTTCGAATGACGGGGCCACCCGCCCCCACGACTCCTGCAACTGAGCGCCATTGGCGCCACAGTGCGGCCAACTACCCGAAGGTTCACCGCTGTTACTGCGCTACACCGACTTCGGATTCACTCTTGCGAGTGAAAGGACTCGGCTCGTTCACCAATTGGGCAGGCACTTTGCACGCTGCGGGGCACTTGCGGAGAAGGTGAAGAACCTATGAAGCATCACCTGGAAACGGCAAATGCCGGGACGCCCCGTCGCCCACTGCCGCGCTCACGCCCAGTATGCTCGCCAGGTCTTCTTTTCATCCAAGCCGACGCGGAGTGTTGCAATGTCCAAAGCCCGGATGACCACTGCTGTTTCGATTCTCTCGGCCGTGGCCGCCGGTACGTTGCTCGTCGGTTGCTCCGGATCGGTGAGCGTGAAGAAGTCGGAGCCGAAGGTTTCCGCCGACAAGCTCGCCTCCACCGTTTCCGAGCGGCTCGCCGCGCAGACGGGTCAGCCGAAGCCGCACATCACGTGCCCCGAGGACCTCACGGGGAAGGTCGGCAGCAGCACCCGTTGCAAGCTGACCGCGAACGACGGCAGCACCTTGGGCGTGACCGTCACCGTTTCCTCCGTCAAGGGGAGCCAGGTCAACTTCGACATCAAGGCCGACGACAAGGCCTCCCCGGCCGCGAACTGAGCAAGTCTCTTCGTGGGCTGACCTCATGGGACTCTTCGACAAGCTGACCAGCACCCGGCGCCCGCCCGCGGGGGTTTCGCCGGTGCCGGGCGAGGAGTTGCGGGCGGCGCTGCTCGGCCTCGGTCATGCCGACGTCCCGTACGTCATCCGGTACGGCGGCGGGGAGCGGTGCGACCTGTTGGCCGAGTGGCGCCTCACGGAGCCCGCCTGGCAGCACGTCTTCGTCCAGTCCCGGATCAGTCACGCCGTGCGCATCCGGATGCGGCTGGTCGCCGAGGAACATGAGGTGCGGGCGCTCGAGGAGCAGTGGGAGGTCGAGCGGGTCGGGTCTCCGGCGAGGCTTCAGGTGACGTCGCAGTACACGCGCGGGCCGAGCCGGACCGTCAGCCGGCAGTGGACCGTCGGGCGGGGGGAGAGCGGTCGCGTCGAAGCGACGGAGACCTTCCGGTTCGACAGTGCCGAGCTGCGCGACCCCCTGCGGGACACCGTCCTCAAGTCGGGTTGGACCTGGCGGGGAGTGGTCTTCGGCAAGCTGTGAGGCGCCGGCTTGCCGCCGTCCCTCCTTGTCAGCACTCCCCCTGCCGCATCGTCACGGCGATCCGGTATCCCCGATACGTGAGCGAGCCCTCCCCGCCGGTCACACCCGGCGGCGTGTAGTCGTCCTTCTTCGACCGGCCGCGCTCGATGTGCTCGCAGAAGCCGGTGTCCGCGCCGTCCGCGGTGACCGTGAGGTTCGCGTCGTCGTCCGTGTCGGTGCCGCCCGGGGTGACGGTCACGCCGTCCTGCGGAGCGTCGCCGCCGCCGTACTGGACGACCTTGTCCCGGAGCAGCGATGCGTAGTCGTCGAAGTAGTTCGGGGTGCCGGTGTCGTCGACCGTGAACGTGAAGCCGTCCAGGTCGTCCGTGGCCTGCCGCACCGCGCCGGCCAGTTCACCGTCGTCCCAGGACTGGTCGTCGGAGAGACCGAAGCCCTGGATCGACGTGTGGATGCCGATGGCGGCCATGCTCACGAGGAGGACGCGTGCGACGACGAAGGCGGCGTCGGGCAGTTCCAGGCGGACCGGGTGCGCGCCTGGCGCGGGAGCACGTCCGGCTTCGTCAGGGCGTCCATCGGCCCGTTCCCGGCCGCCCGCACGTCCCCACGCGTCCCCGGGGCACCGGCGCGCTCACCGCCCCGCCCCCAGCCTCCCGCGCCGGCGTCGGGCGTCGCGGACCGCCACGGCTGTGCCGCTCAGGCCCGCCACCACGACCAGGCCGCCCACGACCACGTAGGTCGCCATGCGGCTGTCCCGTTCCTCCGCCGTTTCGCCGAAGTGCAGGGGTGTGACCGAGGGGGCCTCGGCCCTGGACACGCCGCCCTCGGGTTTCGGGGACTGGACGGGGTGCTCCGGGTCCACGTCCGTCAGCGCCTTGACCGGGTCGACCACGCCCCAGCCGACCAGCCGGTCATGTCCCGGGATGGAGCGTTCCGCGGTCTGTTCTATCTGGGCGACGATCTCCTGGGCCGTCCAGTGCGGGTACTTGGCCTTCAACAGGGCCGCCACGCCCGCCACATAGGGGGCCGAGAAACTCGTGCCGTTGTCGGAGCAGTGGCCGCCGCCGGGAACCGTGGAGATCATGTCGACACCGGGTGCGGCGACGCCCACCGTGTCCTGCGACTGTGAGAACGGCGCGCGTTCGTTGTTGCGGTCGGACGCCGCCACGGCCAGGACGCCCGGGTACGACGCCGGGTAGGTCAACTTGACGTTGCCGCCCAGGCCGTCGTTGCCGGCCGAGGCCACGACCACGACGTGCTGACTCAGGGCGTACTCGACGGCCGACTGCAGCCTCGGGCCGCCCGTGACCGCGTTGGCCGTGTCCTGGGAGATGTTGATGACGTCCGCGCCCTTGGCGACGGCGTCGCGAATCGCCTGGGCCAGCGTGTCCGCCGTACCGTCACCGTCGGCGTCGTTCTGCTTGATCGGGATGATCGTCGCTTCGGGGGCCAGGCCGACGAAGCCCGTTCCCTTCACCGGGCGGGCGGCGATGATGCCCGCCACGCGCGTGCCGTGGCCGACCGTGTCCGTGGTGCCCGAGTTGTTGCCTCGGTCTATCGCCTCGCCCTTGGAGTTCTTGCGCGGCAGCAGGTTCTCGCCCTTCGAGGCGGCCACGGCCTTGGTGAGCTGCGGGTTCTTGACGTCGACCCCGGTGTCGATCACGGCCACCTGGACGCCCTTGCCCTTGGACAGCGCCCACAGCTCGTCCAGGTTGACGCGTTGCAGCGCCCACGGCCGGCCCGCGTACTTCTTCGACGGGAAGGTGCACTGGCCGTCGTCCGCCAGGGCGGGGGCGGCGGGGAGGGCGATCACCGTCGTCGTCGCGGTGAGGACCACCGCGGCGGTCAGAGCGGCCGCTCTGGCGGCGGTGCCCGAGGTCCTGGCCACCGGCGTCCTTGCCTTCAGCATGATTCCGTTCTCCTCCGCCCGGTCGCTACGAGCCCTGCGGCTGCCGCGCGGCCGCCTCCGACAGACGCGGGCCCGTCGGCAGGATCGTCGACCACTCCATGGGGATGGGCGTGGGATTCACCTTCTCGTAGCCGAGCCGGGTCTGGGCGATCTTCGCCTCCTGCAGTTCCTCCTTGCGCTGCGTGGCGGAGGTGCCGATGCCCTCGTTGTTGCTGTCGCTGTCGCTGTTGGACTGCAGGGCGTAGCGCAGGCCGGTGTCGGTGACCAGGAAGACGCCGCCGACCGTGGTCTCGGTGCCCTGGAACTGGCGGTAGAGCTGGCCGGAGCCGGGGGTGACGTAGCCGCTGGAGGAGCCGGTGGGCAGTTGGGCGGGGAAGTCCTGGCCGACCCAGGTCGACAGGGTGGTGCGGCCCTTGGCGTCCACCGAGCGCAGGACGTTGCAGACCGTGTTGCGGCCGCTGGTGGCGCTGGAGCCGTCGTTCACCGTGTTCGGCTTGTACGCGGGCCAGTTCTTGCTGCCGTCGAACGTCGTGCTGTCGGCCACCGCGGCGGGGCTGACCTTCTGTGCCTCGCCGGCCTGGCCGACGGTCACGAGCTTGCCGCTGTTGAGCAGCAGGGTGGCCGTGAACTCGGAGATGCGGGCCACCTTGCCCTGCAGGACGACGTAGTACCGCATGGTCTGGCCGTCCAGTGCCTTGAGGACCTCGCCGACCTTGTCGTACTGCCCCAGCAGGCTGCCGGCGCCGGCCTTCACGCCGGGCGTGCCCTGGATCGTCGGGATGGAGATCGGGTCGCCCTTGTGCAGGGTGTCGAGCCAGTCCTGGGAGACGCGCTGCGGGGCGCGGCCCTGGGTGTCGAGGGCCTTGAGCAGTTCCTTGTCGCTCGTGTCGGCGATCTGGTAGGCCGTGCCGTGCGCGTCGACGACGTACTGGGTCCTGCCGTCCGGGGCGACGACGTACATCAGGTCGCCGCCGGTGAGCTTGTCCGGCCCGTCCGTCCTGGGCCATTCCCGCTTCGCGAGGACGAAGGCCGCCTTCTGGATGGCCCGGCCGCCGGCACCCGGGCGTTCGCAGACCGCCCAGCGCTTGGCGGCCGAGGCCTCGGCGGCGGAGGGCAGGCGGTCGGGGGCGTACGGGATGCCGATGGTGACGCCGTGCGGGGGCTTGCCGCTGTCCAGGATCTTCTCGTCGACGGTGATGACGCTGTCGTTCTGGGGGCTCAGCAGGAGCTTGGCGGAGGCCATGTTGAGGACCGGGTGCAGCTGGGTCTGCTTGCCCGTCTTCAGCACGACGTAGCGCGTGGTCGACTCGCTCGCGACGATGACGTGCTTTTCCGGATCGTCCCAGCCCTTGGGTGCGGTGGGGCTGAACATGCCGATGGCGCCGAACACCGCGAGGATCACGACGCCGACGACGAGGCCGGGCACGAGTGCGCCCAGCGGCTTGGGCGCGCCCTCCTCGGAGCCGGTGGGCGAAGGCTGAAGGAATGATGCGAGCGTGCGGCGCTTCGCGAAGGTGTAGGCGTTGAGTTCGTCCCGCCGTGATGCCATCTGTGTCCGCTCTCTCCCCGTTGCGGAGCCGTGGGGGACCTGTGAAGATCCGTCCCCCGCCCTCGGTTGCCTCTGGTGACTCGACTGTCAGACCCGCCCCCTACTATGCCTGTTGCGTGGACGTGCTTGTGGCACGGGTAGGGTGCTCAGGGCTTGAAGGGACCGGACCCCAAAGGGTTTCCGGGTGAGTTCGGGGGTTTTGGAGTGATGGCTTCCGCAACGCGGACCCGGTCGCGATCGCAATCGGGATCACGATCTGGTCGCGCACGCCGGTCGAGTGGCCGCGGCACTTCCTCCCCCGGGCCCGCCGCGCAGCAGGCACCCGCGTCGTACCAGGGCGCTTTCGCGCCGCATCTGGAGTCCCGCTCGGGCCGCGGCGGTTCGTTCGCACTGCAGCGGCTGGTGCTGCTGGAGATCGCGGCCGCGCTCGCGCTGTGCGGATGGCTGGTGGGGACGATCGCGCTGATCGCGCTCGCCCCGGTCGCCGCGCTGTTCGTGGTGCTCGCCGTCGTACGACGCCGTGGGCGCTCCCTGCCGGAATGGCTCAGCACCCTGCTGGCGCTGCGGGCCCGCAGACGGCGTGCCGCGAGCACCCCGCCGGCGCCGGGGACGGACTCCGGTCTCGCGCCCGCGGTGGAGTGCGACCCGGCCCTGCGCACGTACAGCTACAGCCGCGGTGACGACCGCGACCAGCGGCCGATCGGCATGGTCGGCGACGGCGGTTTCCTGACCGCGGTGCTCCAGGTGGAGTCGGACGCCGACGCGCTGCGCGCGGAGCGCAGCCGCAGGCCGCTGCCGCTGGCCCTGGTCCGTGACGTCCTCGAAGTCGACGGGATCCGGCTGGAGTCGGCGCAGATCGTGGTGCACACCCAGCCCGCCCCGGCGCTGCACCTGCCCCAGCAGTCGGTCGTGGTCAGCAACTACGCGCCGCTGCAGGCCCAGACGGGCTCCCCCGCGGTGCGCATCACGTGGATCGCGCTGAAGCTCGATCCGGAGCTGTGCCCGGAGGCGGTGGCCGCCCGCGGCGGCGGCCTGACGGGTGCGCAGAAGTGTCTGACCCGCGCGGCCGAGCACCTGTCGAGCCGGCTGACCGGCGCCGGGTTCCGGGCGAGTGTGCTCACCGAGGAGGAGCTGACGGCCGCGATCGCCACCTCCGCCTGCGCCAACCCGATGGTGACGGCCCAGGCCGGTCGGGGTGAGGCGCCGCAGCGCCGCACCGAGGAGTCCAGCCGCAGCTGGCGCTGCGACAACCGCCGGCACACGACCTACTGGGTGCGCCGCTGGCCCCAGCTGGGCGGATCCGGCGGCTCGCTGGGGCAGTTGGTGGCGCAGCTGACCGAGGTGCCCGCGCTGGCGACGACCTTCAGCCTGACGCTGGCGGCGGGCGCGCAGCAGGATGTGGCCATCACCGGCCATCTGCGCATCACCGGCCGCAGCAACCAGGAGCTGACCAACGCGCGGCGCGATCTGGAGCGGGCGGCGCGGCAGGCGCGGACCGGGCTCGCGCGCCTGGACCGTGAACAACTCCCCGGAGTCCTGGCCACCCTGCCGCTTGGAGGTGCCCGCTGATGGCCCTGTCGACCTCTCCCGACTCGTCCCGCGCCACCGCATCGGCGGCGGGCTCCAAGGGGCGGCTGCGCACCGGCTTCGGCCTGCTCGGCCCCCGCCACCCGCGGCACACACTGCCCGCGGAGCAGGCCGATGCGCTGTCCCTGCCGATAGGCGACGACGGCGTGGTGGTCGGCGACAACGCCGAGGGCCAGCCCGCCGTGCTCGGGGTGAACCGCCCGACGCCGTTCGACATCGTGCTCATCGGCGGCCTGTGGACCGCTCAGGTCATCGCGCTGCGTGCGGCGGCGACGGGCGCGCGGGTGGCCGTGGAGACGGGCCGGCCGCAGGCCTGGATGCCGATGGTGCACGCGATGGGCGGCGGTCAGAACGGCCTGGCGGTCCACGAGGTCGGCCGCGTGCCCCCGCAGGGTGCCTCGGCCGGGACGCCGGTGCTGGTGGTGCGGGACTGCGGCATGCGGCCGCCGCGCGGGCGCGTGGTGTCGGCGCCGTGGCAGTCCGTGCTGACGTTGCTGCCGTATCTGAGCCCGGTCGCGCCGCGGTTGATGCGTCAGGCGCGTCTGGTGGGCGTGCAGCGGGTCTCCCCGGACGAGGCGGCGGAGATCGGGCGGGTGATGGCGCTGCCGCGCCCCGAACTGGACACGCTGCCCACGCTTCCGGACGGCGTGACGCTGTGGTGCACGGAGCGCGACCGGCAGTACGTGGTGACGCGGGCGACGGACGCCGAGACCGGACTGCTGGGTGTGGCACGCCGGATGGACTGACGTGCGTCCAACTTGGCTGGTTTTCACGAGTACTGGGGCGTTCTCGCCCGAATTCGCCTACGGTGACGCCTGAATCCGACGCGTTTTCGTCACGTTTTGGTGTACGTACGTGTGCGCCGACGTGGTCTCGGGCCCGGTGTGACGCGTCGGACGTGCAGGAAGGGGCGGCCGGGCCTGACCGCCGCGTCGCTTTGGTGATTAGGCTGGGGTCGGGCACGTCGCGAGTCCCCCGCGAGCGGGTGGTACGCGCTCTGCGACGCAGGGGTCCGGTGACCCAAGGGGGAAGCCCGGCGAATCGTACGACAGGAACGGTCGCCCCCAAGCACGGCATGAGGGTGTTCGACCACCAGGAGGAACTGTGAACAGCGATCGGGACGGGATCCGCGGGGGCTGGGACACACCCGACGACGACCAGACCGACGCGGAGTCCGCCATCGAGATGACGGGCGAGTTCACCATCGACTACGCCCCGCCCGCCTGGTACACGCAGAACGCGCCGGGTCCCTCCGGCGCGCCTTCGTCGGCCCCGGTGCCGCCTCCGCCCCCGCCGCACGGCGCGCCCTACGCCGCGCCGACGCCGCCCGCGCCGCCCGTCGGGAGTCCCGTCCCGATGCCGCGGTTGCCCGAGGGCTTCGAGCTGCAGCAGCCGCAGCCCGCCCAGTCGACAGCACCGCAGCCCGCCCCGCAGGCACCGCCGCAGTCCGCCTCGCAGGCACCGCCGCAGCCCGCCCAGTCGGCAGCACCGCAGCCCGCCCGGCCGGAGGCCCCGGCCGCCGCGGTCGAGCCGGAGACGGGCAACGGGGACCTGGAGAGCGGGGCCACCATGCGGTTCTCCGCCGTGGCCCTGAAGCGCGAGATGGCCGAGATCGCCGAGCGCGCGACGGCTGCCGCGAAGCAGGTCGCGTCCGACGACGAGGGCTCCGCCGAGGCTTCGGGTACGGCGGCTGCTGGTACGACTCCCGCCACGGCTACCGCCGACCGCGAGGTCGGGGGCGGCTCCGCCGAGGACGACGCGCCGGAGGGTTCCGCCGACGGTGCCGAGTCGCAGGCGGGCGAGAGCACCGGGGACGGGGCCGTCGAGGAGGACGGCGCGGAGCGCGACGCGTCCGCCGTGCAGGCCACTGCGACCCCCGAGGCCGACGGGGACGAGGACCGGGCCGAGGGCATGTCCCCGGCCGGCACCGGGTCCGTGGACGCGGCCGCCGCCGGGGATGCTTCCGCCGCCGACGCCACGTCCGCCGACACCGGGTCAGCCGACGCCGGCTCAACCGACGCCGGGTCAGCCGACGCCGGTGCACAGGTCTCCGCCGCCGCGGACGCCGCCGCCCAGGAGGGTGCGCCTCAGCCGGGCGCGCCGGAGCCCGGTGCCCAGGCCGACAGTGCCCCGCAGACCGGCGCCCCCCAGGCCGCCGTACCGCCCGCTGCCGCACAGGACGCCCAGCCGGGCTGGACGCCTCCGCCCGTGCCGCCGAGCGGTGTGCCCCCGCTGCCGCCCTCGTACCAGCCCGCGGCGCCCGCCCCGGCGGCACAGTGGCCCGGCCAGCCGGACGCGCCGCAGCAGCCCGGTCCGATGCCGGGTCAGCCGCAGCCGGCGGCCGCGCAGGGACCCGGTGGCCTGCCCGGACAGCAGCCGCCGTTCCAGCCGCAGGCCCCGCAGCCCGCGCCCGCCGCCTGGAGCCAGCAGAACCAGCCCGGCGCCCCCGCGCCGAACCCGGCGGCACCGACGACGGGCCCGGGGCCGCAGCCCGCCCCGACGGGACCCGCCCCGACGGGCGGTTACGGCTTCCCGCAGCCACCGGCACAGCAGCCGAACCCCAACGCCCCCATCCCGCCCGCCGGTTACGGCTTCCCCCAGCCCGGCACCCCCAACACCCAGCCCCAGCCCCAGCCCCAGCCCCAGCCCCAGCCGGGCGGTTACGGCTTCCCGCAGCCGCCCGCGCAGCAGCCGAACCCCAACGCCCCCACCCCGCCCGCCGGTTACGGCTTCCCCCAGCCCGGCACCCCCAACACCCAGCCCCAGCCGGGCGGGTACGGGTTCCCGCAGGGACCGGGGGGCGGGCCGGCGGCCGAGGGCGCGCACGGCCCGCAGGCGCCGGTGGACCCGCGCTCCGGTGCCGCATGGCCGCAGCCCGTCCAGCACGACCAGCGGCAGCCGACCAACCCCGGTGCGGCGCCGCTCGGTTACACCGCCGCCGTGGAGTTGTCGGCCGACCGGCTACTCAACAACAAGAGGCAGAAGGCGAAGAGCGGGCGGCCCACGGCGGCCTCCGGTCGCTTCAAGCTCGGCGGCAAGAAGGAGGAGGCCGAGCGGCAGCGCAAGCTGGACCTGATCCGCACACCGGTGCTGTCCTGCTACCGGATCGCGGTGATCAGCCTCAAGGGCGGCGTCGGCAAGACGACCACGACCACCGCGCTCGGCTCCACGCTCGCCACCGAGCGGCAGGACAAGATCCTCGCGATCGACGCGAACCCGGACGCCGGCACGCTCGGCCGACGGGTGCGCCGCGAGACCGGGGCGACCATCCGTGACCTCGTCCAGGCGATCCCGTACCTGAACTCCTACATGGACATCCGGCGGTTCACCTCGCAGGCGCCGTCCGGTCTGGAGATCATCGCCAACGACGTGGACCCGGCCGTCTCGACCACGTTCAACGACGAGGACTACCGCCGCGCGATCGACGTGCTCGGCCGGCAGTACCCGGTCATCCTGACCGACTCCGGCACCGGCCTGCTGTACAGCGCCATGCGCGGTGTGCTGGACCTCGCCGACCAGCTGATCATCATCTCCACGCCGTCCGTGGACGGCGCGAGCAGCGCCAGTACGACACTGGACTGGCTGTCCGCGCACGGGTACGCCGACCTGGTCTCCCGATCGCTCACGGTGATCTCCGGGGTCCGCGAGACCGGCAAGATGATCAAGGTCGAGGACATCGTGGCGCACTTCCAGACACGGACCCGCGGGGTCGTGGTCGTGCCCTTCGACGAGCATCTGGCCGCCGGTGCCGAGGTCGACCTCGACATGATGCGGCCGAAGACGCGGGAGGCCTACTTCCACCTCGCCGCGCTGGTCGCCGAGGACTTCACCCGCCACCAGCAGGCGCACGGCCTGTGGACGAGCGACGGCAACCCGCCGCCGGTCGCCGCCCCGCCGATGCCGGGTCAGTCCACGCCGGGCCAGCCCTACCCGCAGGCACCGGGCCAGGAGCTGTACGGCGGGACGCCGCAGCCCTATCCGCCCCAGCAGGGCCAGCCGTACCCGCAGGCACCGGGTCAGCAGCCTTACCCGCAGGCCGCGGACCAGCAGCCGTACCCGCAGGCCGCCCCGGGGCAGCAGCCGTACCCGCCGCAGCAGGGCCAGCCGTACGGCTACCCCCAGCCCCCGCAGGGACAGCAGCCGCCGCAGGCCCCGCCGCCGCAGCAGTGACCGAAGCGACCGAAAGGGCGGCCGGTGCTCACCGCACCGGCCGCCCTTTCGCGTCGTAGCACCGCCGAAGGCCTACTCCTGCTCGCCCACGATCTCCCGGCACCGCTTCACGTCCGCGGCCATCTGCTCCAGCAGGGCCTCCAGCGAGTCGAACTTCGCCTGGCCGCGCACATAGGCGAGGAAGTCGACGGCGACGTGCAGGCCGTACAGGTCGAGGCCGACGCGGTCGATGGCGTACGCCTCCACCGTGCGCTCCGTGCCGTCGAACTGCGGGTTCGTGCCGACGGAGATCGCGGCCGGCATGGCCTCGCCCTCGACGTGCAGATAACCGGCGTACACGCCGTCGGCGGGGATGGCGGTGTGCGGGAGGGTCTCCACGTTGGCCGTCGGGAAGCCCAGTTCGCGCCCGCGCTGGGCGCCACGGACGACTACGCCCTCCACCCGGTGCGGGCGGCCCAGGATCTCCCGGGCGCCCGCCACGTCGCCCTCGGCGACCAGGCGGCGGGTCAGCGTCGAGGAGAACGGCTGTCCGCCACCCGCCTCGCCGGTGACGTACAGGTCGACGACCTCGACCTCGAAGTCGTAGATCTCGCCCTGTTCGACGAGGAACTCCACGTTGCCGGCGGCCTTGTGGCCGAAGCGGAAGTTCGGACCCTCCACGACCGCCTTCGCGTGCAGCTTGTCCACCAGGACCTTCACCACGAAGTCGGCGGGCGAGAGCTTCGAGAACTCCTTGGTGAAGGGGAGGATCAGGACCGCGTCCACGCCCAGGTCCGCCATCAGCTCGGCGCGCCGGTGGTGCGGGGCGAGCAGCGGCGGGTGGCTGCCGGGACGCACGACCTCGCTGGGGTGCGGGTCGAAGGTGACCACGACGGCCGGGACGCCCAGCTCCCGGGCGCGGTCGACGGCGTGCCTGATGATCAGCTGGTGGCCGCGGTGGACGCCGTCGTAGGAACCGATGGTGACGACGCTGCGCCCCCAGTCCTGGGGGATGTCCTCCAAGCCACGCCAGCGTTGCACTGTGACCGCTCCTCGAACCCGTGTCCATATCGACGCTTAAGACTTGCGCAGGTCTAAGGGTGCCATGCCGGGTGCTCGGGACCCTCATCGGTGTCGGGGCTGTGACGGGGCGCACGTTCACGGCAGCGCCGTGTCACCGCTCAGGCCGGTACCCGGACGCCCGCCAGGTTCTCCAGCGTGCGGCGCGTGCTGGGGCCCACCACGGCGGCCCAGTCCTCCGGGGTGTCGGCCAGCCAGCGGGCCATCCGGGCCGCGAAGCCGGGCACGTGCCGGCCCAGGTCGACCAGGCCGCGGTCGAAGCGGGTGGCGCCCTCGGGGGTGCGCACGAGGAGCAGGCCGGTGCGGTGCACGAGCCCGCGGGCCTCCTCCTCCCCGCCCGCGCCGTGCTCCGCCGCCGCGTGCAGGACGGCGTCCAGCACGGACGGTTCCTGCTCCCGGGCGAGCAGCAGTTCCAGGAGTTCGCGGCGCAGCGGGCGGGAGGCGGGGCTGCCGGGGGCGGCGAGGACGGTGGCGAGGGCCGCGCGGAGCGGCTCGGGGGCGTCTTCCAGCAGGCCGGTGACCAGGGGCAGCAGGACGGGCCGGGTGGTGGGGCCCTGGGCGAGACGGTGGTCGATGTGGGAGGCGATGTGTCCGGCGGTGGCCGGTCGCAGCCGGACGGCCTCCTGGAGCAGGGGCGCGACGCGGAGGGCCAGGGCGGGTGTGGTGACGTCGGTGAGGGTGCGCAGCGCCTCCACGGCGTCCTGGCCGCGGAGGCGGGTGCGGAAGGCCTCCAGGACCGGTTCGGGGTGGGTGGTCAGGGCGGGGGCCAGGGCGCTCGGCGGGAACTGCGGGTCGCCGTCGGCGAAGTGCCGCAGGGCCGCCGCGAGGTGTGTGGCGCGGGTGTGCGGGTCGCTGACCAGCAGGGCGAGGGCGCCGCCGTGCAGGGTGCGGTCGGCGGGGCGGGCCAGCAGGGCGAGGGCGGCGTAGCGCAGCAGCTCCCGGTCGGCCTCCGAGCGGACGTGGGACGCGGCACGCAGACCGTGGGTCACGGCCGCGGCCCGGCGGGCGGGGCGTTCGTCGTGCGCCCAGCGGTCGACGGCCCGGCAGACGGCCGACGGCTCGTCCTCGGCGAGCGTGGCGAGCAGTTCGTCGGCGCGTCGGTGCGGGCTCGCCACCAGGAGCTCGGTGAGCCCGTCCAGCGCGCCGTGGCGGTGGGTGTGCAGCAGCGCCTGCGCGGCGGTCGCGACGGTGGCGTGCGGGGTCGCGGGCAGCGGCCGCTCGTCGTCGAACCAGCACGTCAGCCGGGGCTGTACGACGGCGGGTGCGGCGGAGAGCAGCCGGGCGACGGCGTCCAGGTAGCGTGCGCCGACCTCCGGGGGCGCCTGGTCGGCCAGGACGAGGCGGCGCAGCAGGTCGAGCCGCTCGGTGTCGTCGAGCGGCAGTTCGGTCCAGAAGGCCGGACCGAACTCGGCCGGCACGGGCCGGCGCGCGCGGCACCGGCCGACGATGCGGTCCGCGAGCAGCCGCAGCACCTCGGTGTACGGCGTGGCGTCCGGGACCTGGAGCAGGGTGCGGGCGAGCAGCCGGGCGGCCCACCAGGACACGGGGTCGCAGTCCAGGGCCTCCGTCAAGTCCCTGAGGCGGTCGGCCAGTTGGTGGGTGCCGTGCTGCCGGGCGAGGAGCAGCAGGGCCTGGACGACGGGTCCGACGCGATGGTGCGGTACGGGCACGGTGGCGCTGTCCCGCGCGGCACGGGGGCGGTGCACCAGGGCCCGCAAAGCCTCGTCGAGGTCGAGGTGCGTGCCCTGGAGCCAGTCGGCCAGCTCCTCGTCCGCGAACCGGTAGCCGCGGCCGGCCGGGACCAGGAGGCCCTCGGTCAGCACGGCGGACGCCCAGCCGGCGCCGCCACCGAGCCGGGCCGGGGCGGGGCCCCAGGGGAACACCGCCTCGAAGGAGGCGCGGTCCAGCTCGCCCTGTCCGGGGCCGAGGCTGCGCCGGGCGGCCTCGTGCACCTGCCCGGCCACCCGGGCGGCGAGCCGGCGTACGGCCGTGCCTCGCAGACCGCTCTCCACGGCGAGCCGGACGGCGATGCGCAGGCACATCAGGTCGAGGTGGGCCGCGAACACCTCGTGCCGGTCGACCGGCCCCGCGACCTGCGTCTCCGGTGCGGCGGCCCGGACCTCGGCCAGCATCCGGAGGGTGAGCGGATGCCGGGCGTCCCGATCGGAAAGGGCACCGTCCGGAATCCCGTACCGGACACGCGCCTGCCGGGCCTCGTCCTCCGTCAGGTCGGGAAGCCGCAGACAGGGCGGGAGCGGGATGACCGCGGGGGCGGCGTCGGCCATGTCAACGGGCCCGACGGAGCGGACACTCCCGGGAACAACCTCGGAATCGACAGCGGCCCCGGGGGGCACGTGAGCGGCGGAGGCCACGGGCGGGAGGGGCGCCGCGGAGACGGGGGCCGTAAAACGGTCCGCCGGAGCCGTGGATGCGAGAGGCACTGCGGAGCCGCAGGGCACGGCCGGGGGGACGGGGGCCGTGACATGGTCCGCCGGAGCCGCCGGAGCCGTGGACGCAAGAGGCGCTGCGGAGCCGCAGGGCACGGCCGGGGAGGCCGGGGTCGTGAGACCGGCGGGATCTGGAGAAACCTCGGAAGACATCGCACCGGCGGGAGCCTCCTGTTGGGCCGTAGGAGACGTAGGAGCCGCCGGCGGCGGAGCCGGGGAAGGAGCAGCAGGTTCTTGGGCAAGCGCCCCATGGCCGAAAACCACCCCAGCCTGCCCAGTCACCCCGCTGTTCGCACGATGCCCGCTACCCCCACCGTGCCCGGAAAGGTCCGGCCTCGCTGGGGCGTACAGCTCGGCGGTGGGGAAGTGTGTGCCCGCGCGCTCCCAGTACTCCTCCCGGCAGGCCACCACCAGGCGTGCTCCGGTCTCGTGCAGCCAGGTGGCCGTTTGCCTGGTCCACTCGGGCAGGCGGTGGGCGAGGACGGGGGGCATCTCCTCGGGGCCGTCGAGGAGGAGCAGGAGGGGACGGCCCGAGCGGGCGGCCACCCGGGCCAGGTGCCCGGGGCTGAGGTCCCCCAGGGCTTGCGGGTCGACGGAGCGGGCGGCGGCGACGATCCGGGCGGCCCGTTCCAGGGAGCGGCGGGCCGCGTCGGCCACGGAGTCGTCGGCGTCCTCCAGGTCGGCGCCGCGCAGCCACAGCGTCGGGGCGGGCCGCTCGTCCCGGGCCCGGCGGGCGGCGAGGGCCGCGAGTTCCGTCGTACGACCGCTGCCCGGAGCGCCGACCAGTCCGAGCACGGTCCGCTCACCGTCCGTGAACTCGGCCAACGCCCGTGCGACACCGTCGCGTCGCACCGGCTCCACGATGCCGGCGAGGAAGCCCTGCGGGCCGTCCTGGCCGACCGAGGTGGCGGTCAGCTGCAGGATGCCGGCCAGGTTGAGGTCGGCCCCGTAGGCGGGCACGGTGGCCGCGTTGCGGGCGAGCAGTTCGGCGAGGGGGCCGGCCGCGGCCCGCAGCGGCACCGCGAAGCCCGTGTCGCGCCGCGCGGAGTGCAGGGCGGTGCCCAGGACACCGAGGACGGCGCCGGTCTCCGCGTCGAGCACCGGTCCCCCGGCCGCGCCGCCGCCCAGCCGCAGCGCGTCCCGGCCCGCCGTGCCGATGGCCAGTTCCAGCGCGTCCTTCAGGACGTGGAAACGGTCGGTGGCGGTGTACGTGACCTCGGTGGCGGCCAGCACCCGGGCCTCCCGCCAGCAGCCCGCGGGAATCCGCACGTACGTGCCGGAGTCGATCCGCTCCCGCACGGTCAGCGGCAGCGGCTCCAGGCCCAGGCCCTCGGTGCGGACCAGGGCCAGGCCGAGGTCGGGCAGCGGGGTGACGGCGTCCGCGGCGACCAGACAGGTACGGTCGCCGCCCGCGGACTGCAGCACGAGCCGGGGCAGGCCGTCGACGGCTTCGTGGCCGGTGAGCAGGGTGCCCTGGTGATCGGCGAGGAAACCGACGCCTCGCGGGCGGCCGGCGAGGTCGCGGAGCTGGACCAGCGCGGGCCCGGGGTGCGCCCCAGGGTCGGCGGTCACGTCCGAGAGACCTGCCGTACCGGCGCCGCCGACGGTGCCGGTGCTGCCGCCTGTGGTGTACCCGGCCCCGGCGGTACCTGTGGTGTAGCCGGTGGCACCCGTGGTGCCACCGTCGCCCGTACGGCCCCGGACAGACCCTCGCGAGCCGTTCGCCGTCTCCGGCGCGCCGTCCGTGGCCGCACGGCGACCGCTTCCGGTGCGCGGGCCCCGTCCCGCCATGGCCGTACCTCCCCGCCCGTCCCCGTGTGCCCTGAGATCCGACGGTAGGCGCGTGATGATCGGCGGGACAGATCGCGTGGCGAACGCGCCCCCTTCCGCTCCCCTGGTTCACTCCGAGCGCCTGCCCGGACGGGTGAATAGGAGGGAGCCGCTGGATAACCCTAGGGGTGGGGGAACCGAGGGGGGACCGTGGAGCGGCGGCAGGGGCTCACCCCGTGGCCGGCCGCCGCTCCACGGGCAACACCCGCGTGCGGGTCGCTCAGCCGAAGACGGCCAGGCTCTTGGCCTTGCCCTTGTGCTGTTCGACGAGCGCGAGGAGACGGCCGTCGGCGTCGAACACGGCGACGGGACCGGCGCCCGCGTACTCGTCGGGCATCTCCAGCCGGACGCCGTTCAGCAGCAGCCGGGCCCGCCGCGCGTCGACCTGCCAGCGCGGGAACGCGGCCCCGGCGGCCTCCGCGATCGGCATCACCGTCAGCTCCTGCTGGAGCTCGTCCAGCGTCTTCGCCGTATCGATCCTGTACGGTCCGACGCGCGTCCGGCGCAGCGCGGTGAGGTGGCCGCCGACACCGAGGTCGGCGCCCAGGTCACGGGCGAGGGCGCGGATGTAGGTGCCGGAGGAACAGACGACGGAGACGACCAGGTCGAGGACCGGGGTGCCGTCCTCGGCGACGGCGTCGCGGACGTCGTACACCGCGAAGGAGGAGACCGTCACCGGCCGGGCGGGGATGTCGAAGTCCTCGCCCTCGCGGGCCCGCTTGTACGACCGAACGCCGTCGATCTTGATGGCGCTGACCTTGGACGGCACCTGCATGATGTCGCCGGTCAGCTTGGCGATCCCGGCGTCGACGGCGTCCCGGGTCACCTTGGAGGCGTCGGTGGACGAGGTGATCTCGCCCTCGGCGTCGTCGGTGAGCGTGTTCTGGCCCAGGCGGATGGTGCCCAGGTACTCCTTCTCCGTGAGGGCGAGGTGCCCGAGGAGCTTGGTGGCGCGCTCGACGCCGAGGACCAGGACGCCGGTCGCCATCGGGTCGAGGGTGCCCGCGTGGCCGACGCGGCGGGTCCTGGCGATCCCGCGCATCTTGGCGACCACGTCGTGCGAAGTGAAGCCCGACGGCTTGTCGACGATGACGAGGCCGTCGGGCGTGGTGTGCTTCTGGGTCATTCCGCGGCGTCGCCGTCCGTCTCGTCGTCCGCCGGCTTCCGGTACGGGTCCGCGCCGCCCGCGTAGTCGGCGCCCGCGGAGGCCTCGCGGACCTTCGCGTCGGACTGCCGGGCCTTGTCGAGGAGGTCCTCGATGGTCCGGGCGGTGTCCGGCAGGGCGTCCGCGACGAAGGTCAGGGTCGGCGTGAACTTCACACCGGCCGCGCGGCCGACCTCGGAGCGCAGGATGCCCTTGGCGCTCTCCAGGCCCGCTGCGGCGGCCTTCCGCTCCTCGTCGTCGCCGTAGACCGTGTAGAAGACGGTCGCCTCCCGCAGGTCACCCGTGACCCGGGTGTCCGTGATGGTGACGTGCGAGCCGAGCCGCGGGTCCTTGATCCCGCGCTGCAGCTTCTGGGCCACCACCTCCCGGATGAGGTCCGCCAGCCTTTTCGCCCGCGCGTTGTCGGCCACTGGTCCGTCTCCCGTTCTTTCTTCTGCTTGCGTTCTGTGGTCTGGTCGCCGTTGGTCGTCGTCAGTCGTCCTCACCGTGGAAGCGGCGTCGGACCGACAGCAGCTCCACTTCGGGGCGGCCGGCGACCAGCCGTTCACACCGGTCCAGCACGTCGGTGAGGTGCGCCGCGTCGCCGGAGACCATGGCGAGGCCGATGACCGCTCGCCGGTGGAGGTCCATGTGGTCCACCTCTGCCGCGCTCACCGCGTACTTCCGCTGGAGTTCGGCGACGATCGGGCGGACGACGGAGCGCTTCTCCTTCAGCGAGTGGACGTCGCCGAGGAGGAGGTCGAAGGACAGAGTCCCCACGTACATGTGTGTAGCCGGTTAACCCGCCGGTACGGGATCGATGGCCCCGGGTCCGTGTGGTCGGGGACATCAAGAACGGTACCGCGTACCCGCCGGTGGCTCGACAGGGTTTCCCGGCACCGTCGGCTCCGGGGGGAGCCCCCGGAACGGCGCGCTGGCCGGCGGGACCGAAGTCCCGCCGGCCAGCACGAACCGTTGGCGATTACGCCCGCGGCTTCTCGCGCATCTCGTACGTCGCGATGACGTCGTCGACCTTGATGTCGTTGAAGTTGCCGAGGTTGATACCGCCCTCGAACCCTTCGCGGATCTCGGTGACGTCGTCCTTGAAGCGACGCAGACCCTCGATGTTGAGGTTCTCCGCGACCACCTTGCCGTCCCGGATGAGGCGGGCCTTGGTGTTGCGGCGCACCTCGCCGGAGCGGATGAGGACACCGGCGATGTTGCCCAGCTTGGACGACTTGAAGACCTCGCGGATCTCCGCCGTACCGAGCTCGACCTCTTCGTACTCCGGCTTGAGCATGCCCTTGAGGGCCGCCTCGATCTCCTCGATCGCCTGGTAGATGACCGAGTAGTACCGGACGTCCACGCCCTCGCGCTCGGCCATCTGCGCCGCGCGGCCGGCCGCGCGGACGTTGAAGCCGATCACGATGGCGTCGGAGCCCATCGCCAGGTCGATGTCGGACTCCGTGACCGCACCGACGCCGCGGTGCAGGACGCGGATGTCGACCTCTTCGCCGACGTCCAGCTGGAGCAGGGAGGACTCCAGCGCCTCGACCGAACCAGAAGCGTCACCCTTGATGATCAGGTTCAGCTGCTGGACCTCGCCGGCCTTCAGCACCTTGTCCAGGTCCTCCAGCGACACGCGGCGCGTGCGCTTGGCGAACGCGGCGTTGCGCTCACGGGCGGCGCGCTTCTCGGCGATCTGACGGGCCGTACGGTCCTCGTCGACCACCAGGAAGTTGTCGCCCGCACCCGGGACGTTGGTCAGGCCCAGGACCTGGACCGGCGTCGACGGGCCCGCCTCGGCGACGTTGTTGCCGTTGTCGTCGAGCATGGCGCGGACTCGGCCGTAGGCGTCGCCCACGACCATCGTGTCGCCGACCCGCAGGGTGCCTCGCTGGACGAGGACCGTCGCCACGGCACCACGGCCGCGGTCGAGACGGGACTCGATGGAGATGCCCTGCGCGTCCTGGCTCGGGTTGGCCCGCAGGTCGAGCGAGGCGTCCGCGGTGAGGATGACGGCCTCGAGGAGGCTGTCGATGTGCAGACCCTGCTTGGCGGAGATGTCGACGAACATGGTGTCGCCGCCGTACTCCTCGGCCACCAGGCCGTACTCGGTCAGCTGACCGCGCACCTTGGTCGGGTCGGCGCCCTCGACGTCGATCTTGTTGACCGCGACCACGATCGGCACGTCGGCCGCCTTGGCGTGGTTCAGGGCCTCGACCGTCTGCGGCATCACACCGTCGTTGGCCGCCACCACGAGGATCGCGATGTCGGTCGACTTCGCACCACGGGCACGCATGGCGGTGAACGCCTCGTGACCCGGGGTGTCGATGAAGGTGATCTTGCGCTCTTCGTCGTTGACCTCGGTCGCGACCTGGTAGGCACCGATGTGCTGGGTGATGCCGCCGGCCTCGCCCGCGATGACGTTGGTCTTGCGGATGGCGTCGAGCAGTCGGGTCTTTCCGTGGTCGACGTGACCCATGACGGTGACGACCGGCGGACGGACCACCAGGTCCTCCTCGTCGCCCTCGTCCTCGCCGAACTCGATGTCGAAGGACTCGAGCAGCTCGCGGTCCTCCTCCTCGGGGCTGACGATCTGAACCGAGTAGTTCATCTCGTCGGCGAGGAGCTGCAGGGTCTCGTCGGAGACGGACTGCGTGGCGGTGACCATCTCGCCGAGGTTCATCATGACCGCGACGAGGGACGCCGGGTTGGCGTTGATCTTCTCCGCGAAGTCGGTGAGCGACGCGCCGCGGGAGAGACGGATGGTCTCGCCGTTGCCGCGCGGCAGCATCACGCCGCCGACGCTCGGGGCCTGCATGGCCTCGTACTCCTGGCGACGCTGCCGCTTCGACTTGCGGCCACGACGCGCCGGACCGCCGGGACGGCCGAAGGCGCCCTGCGTGCCACCGCGGCCACCGGGACCGCCGGGACGGCCACCGAAGCCGGGACGGCCACCGCCGCCACCACCGGGACCGCCGCCGAAGCCGCCGCCACCGCCACCGGGACGACCGGCGAAGCCGCCGCCACCCGGACGGGCACCGCCACCACCGGGACGACCGGCGAAGCCGCCGCCACCGGGACGACCGCCGCCGCCGGGACGACCGGCACCGGCCGGACCGCGACCGCCGCCACCGGGGCCGGGGCGCGGGCCGGCAGCGGGACGCTGCGGCATCATGCCGGGGTTCGGACGCGGACCGGCCGGGCCGGGACGCGGACCGCCCTGCGGGCGGGGCATGCCGGACGGCGACGGCCGGGGACCGCCGGGGGCCTGCGGACGCGGACCGCCGCCCTGGGCGCCGGGCGCCTGCGGACGCGGACCACCGCCGGGCGCACCGGGACCACCCGGACGCGCGCCCTGCGGACGAGGCGCCTGCGGGCGGGCCATGCCGGTGGAGCCACCGGAGGTGAAGGGGTTGTTACCCGGACGCGGACCGGCCGGACGGGCACCCGGGCGCGGGGCCTGGCCGCCGGGACGCCCACCCTGGCCCGGACGGGCCGCCTGGCCCTGGCCGGGACCACCGGGACGGCCGCCACCGGGCTTCGGCGCGCCGGGACGGGCGCCCGGACGCGGACCCTGCGCGGCCGGGGCCTGCGGGGCCTGTGCGGCCGGCGGAGCGGTGAACTCCGGGGCGGCCGGGGCCGGACGCGGCGCGGGCTTCGGACCCGGCACCGGACGAGGGCCCGGGGCCGGTGCGGACGCCGCGGGAGCCGACGGGGCAGCGGGCTGCTGGGCAGCCGGCGCCGTCGGAGGCTTGGGGGCGGCCGGCTTCGGGGCAGCCGGACGGTCCCCCACCGGCTTGGCGCCGTGGGGGGTACCCCCAGCCTGCGCCGGAGAGGGCGCGGCGGGCCTGGGGGCTGCCTTGCGCGGGGCGGGCTTGCCGGCGGACTTGCCGTTGCCACCGCCCTGGAAGGCGTCGGTCAGCTTGCGTACTACAGGCGCTTCGATGGTCGAAGACGCCGAACGGACGAATTCACCGAGTTCCTGGAGCTTGGCCATGACGACCTTGCTCTCAACTCCGAACTCCTTGGCGAGTTCGTAGACCCGGACCTTAGCCACTTCGCTCCTTTGAGGTCCGGGTGAAGCCGGACCGTCGCTAGTTCATGGGCGTACTCATCGCGTACTCATCGAGTGCTCATCGCAATCTCGACCTGCTTTCGACTCGCGAGGTACCAGGCCGCACGGGGGGTTCCGTGCGACACGTCTTACGGTGTTGCCTGCTCGGCAACTGTTGTCTGCTCGACGTATCGGCGCAACGCCTTAATGTCGAGCGGCCCCGGGGCGCGCAGTGCCCGCGGGAACGCCCGGCGGCGTACCGCCTGGTCGAGACAGACCAGGGCGGGGTGTACATAGGCACCCCGGCCGGGCAGCGTACCGCGAGGATCGGGGGCGCATGCGTCCTCGATCCTCACGATCCGCAGCAGATCGTTCTTGGCCGCCCGCTCCCGGCACCCCACACAGGTGCGCTCAGGGCATGCCCGGGCGTGCGTCCGGCCAGACACAGTTAAGTCTACCTCCCCGTACCGACCTCACCCCTTCGGGGGAAAGATCGAACGGCTGTTGTCGTAAACCAAGCGACATGCGGCTTGGATCTATTCCCGGAGTCGCCCGGTCACGCGGCGTCACCCGGCGTCACTCGGCCACCTGCTCGGTGTCGGGCCGGATGTCGATCCGCCAGCCGGTGAGCCGGGCGGCGAGGCGGGCGTTCTGCCCCTCCTTGCCGATCGCGAGCGACAGCTGGTAGTCCGGCACGGTCACCCGGGCGGAGCGGGCGGCCATGTCGACGACCTCCACCTTGCTCACCCGAGCGGGTGACAGGGCGTTCGCCACCATCTCGGCCGGGTCGTCCGACCAGTCGACGATGTCGATCTTCTCGCCGTTCAGCTCGCCCATCACGTTGCGCACCCGGCCGCCCATCGGGCCGATACAGGCACCCTTGGCGTTCAGCCCCGAACGGGTGGACCGCACGGCGATCTTGGTGCGGTGACCGGCCTCACGGGCGATCGCCGCGATCTCGACCGACCCGTCGGCGATCTCCGGCACCTCCAGGGCGAAGAGCTTCTTCACCAGGTTGGGGTGCGTACGGGAGAGGGTGACCGACGGTCCGCGCACGCCCTTGGCCACCCGGACGACGTACGACCTCAGGCGCATGCCGTGCGGGTAGGTCTCACCCGGCACCTGCTCCTGCACCGGCAGGATGGCCTCCAGCTTGCCGATGTCGACCAGCACGTTCTTCGGGTCGCGGCCCTGCTGGACCACGCCGGTGACGATGTCGCCCTCGCGGCCCGCGTACTCGCCGAGCGTCGCGTCGTCCTCGGCGTCGCGCAGCCGCTGCAGGATCACCTGCTTGGCGGTGGTGGCGGCGATACGGCCGAAGCCGGACGGGGTGTCGTCGAACTCCCGCGCCTCCTGCCCCTCCTCCAGGTCCTCGGGGTCCTCCTTCGCCCACACGGTCACATGCCCGGTCTCCCGGTTGAGCTCCACGCGCGCGTGTCGGCGGCTTCCCTCGGTGCGGTGGTAGGCGATGAGGAGGGCCGACTCGATCGCCTCGACCAGCAGGTCGAAGGAGATCTCCTTCTCCCGAACCAAGCCCCGCAGGGCGCTCATGTCGATGTCCACGGCTACGCCTCCTCCTCTTCCTTCATGTCCTTCGTGTCCGCCTGGTCCTTGCGGTTGAACTCGACCTGCACGCGCGCCCTCTCGATCTCCGGGAAGCCGAGCCTGCGGCTGGTGGCCTTGCGGCCCTTGACGCCGGGGACCTCGACGTCGAGACCGTCCTCGTCGACCTTCAGGATCCGGGCGACCAGCTCGCCGTCCTCGGCCAGCTGGAACTTCACGAGCCGGTCGGTGGCGCGCACGAAGTGCCGGCGCTCGGTGAGGAGGCGCTCCGCGCCGGGGGTTCCGACCTCCAGGTCGTACGCCGCGTCGCCCATCGCGTCGGTCTCGTCGAGCTTCGCCGAGAGCGCACGGCTCACATCGGCGATGGCGTCCAGATCGGCTCCGGCGTCGGAATCGACGACCACACGCAGCACCCGCTTGCGTCCGACGGAGTCCACGGCGATCTCTTCGAGATCCAGTCCCTGGGAGGTGACGAGCGGTTCCAGCAGCTCTCGCAGCCTCTCGCTCTGGGTGGTGCTCATCCGGGTGACTCCTCGGCCGCGTGTGCTGTTGTGGGATGGGTCGCGTGTCTGGTCAAAGGGTATCCGGTCGCAGGGAGTGTTGCCGTCCACCTGTGGACAAGCCGGGACGATCCCTGTGGACGGACCGGGCCGAGCAGGGACGACCGGTGCCGGTGAGTGGCGTGGGACGGGTGCGCGGGTACGGTGATCACGGGCGTGCCGCCCGACCCCCCTTCCGGTCTCCCCTCCGTACGAGTTCCCCGAGGACGTCTGCAGTGCCGTACCCCTCGCCGCCGCGCACCCCCTCGGGTCCGCGCAGAAGATCCCTGCTCGCCTCGGCCGCCGGCGCCGCCCTGCTGGTGGGCTGCTCGGCCGAGCCGGACACCGGCGCCACCAAGGGCCCGTCGGCGACGGACCTGGCACGCGCGCGTGCGGCGCGGGACAGCCGGGGGCTGCTGGAGCGGTACGACGCCGTCCTCGCCGCGCATCCCGGGCTCGCCGGGCGGTTGCGCCCGCTGCGCGCCCAGGTCGCGGCCCACGTCCGGGCGTTCACGGACGCCACGGCAGCCACGCCCGCCAGGACCTCGGCCTCCCCGTTGCCCGTCCCGGCCGCCGAGAAGGACGCGCTCGCCGGCCTGGCCACCGCCGAACGCACCCTCGCCGACTGGCGCGCCAAGGACCTGCTCGACGTGCCGGGGGAGCTGGCGCGGCTGCTGGCGTCGGCGGCGGCGGCCGGGGCCACGCACGCGTACCTGCTGACGAAGGGAGCGAAGTGAGCGACCAGGCGAAGTCGGCCGAACTGACCGCGCTGCAGGCCGCGCTGGCGGCGGAGCACGCGGCGGTGTACGGCTACGGCGTGGTCGGCGGCCAGATCGGCGCGGCGCGCAGGGCCGAGGCACGCGCGGCGTACGACGCCCACCGGGCGCGCCGGGACGCGCTGACCCGCGATGTCCGCGACCTGGGCGGGCAGCCGGTCGCCGCGAGCGCCGCGTACGCGCTGCCGTTCCCGGTGCCGGACTCGCCCGCCGCCGTACGGCTCGCCGCCCGCCTTGAGGAGCGGGTGGCGGACGTGTACGCCGACGTGGTGCGGGCGGTGACGGGCACCCGGCGCGGCTCCGCGGCCGCGGCCCTGCGGGAGGCCGCGGTGCGCGCGGTGCGCTGGGGCGGGGAGAGCGTAGCCTTCCCTGGGCTCGCCGAGCGGGCCGAGCAGCCGGCGGGCGCGGCCGGTGCCACGCCGTCGGCCTCCGCCTCGGTGTCACCGTGATCCGGGTGACCCGGTGAGAGCCCGTACGACACGGACTGGAAGGGAACGACTCGCGCATGGCTTTCGAACCGCCGCCGCGCCTGGTGAAGGCGCTCGGTGAGACGGCACCGGCCGGGGACGACTGGCTGGCGCAGCTGCCCGCGATCGCCGAACAGGCCGTCGCCACGCGCGAGTTGACCGTGGAGCGGGTCCAGGTGCCGGGCGGCCGCAGCAGCCTGGTGGTGCTGGTGCGGCAGGCCGACGACACCCCGGCGGTGCTGAAGCTGGCCCCGCCCAGGGCGCGCCCGGAGAGCGAGCGGGCGGCGCTGGCGCACTGGGGCGGGCTGGGCGCCGTACAGCTGCTGGAAACCGGTGCGGGGGACGGCGCGCTGCTGCTGGAGCGGCTGCACCCCGACGTGTCCGTGCGGTCGCTGCCGGAGGCGAAGGCGCTGCTGGAGGCGGCGGGCGCCCTGCGGCGGCTGTGGGTCGAGCCGCCGGCCGGTCCCGTCTTCGAGACCGTCGCCGAGCGCACGGGACGGCAGGCGGCGGCGATGCGGGCGGGCGCGGAGGCCGACCCCGACATGGCGCCGCTGGTCGACGCGGCGCTCGCGGCCCGCGAGGAGCTGGTGGCCGCGCCGCCCGAGCACCGGCTGCTGCACGGTACGTTCCGGCAGAGCAAGGTGCTGGCCGGGGACCGGGTGCCGTGGCTGGCGGTGGGCCCCGACCCGGTGGTCGGTGAGTCCGCGTTCGATCTGGCGCGGTTGGTGCGGGACCGGGTGGAGGACCTGATCGCGGCGCCGTCCGGCGCGAGTGCCGTCCGGCGGCGGATCAAGCGGCTCGCGGAGTCGCTCGAGGTCGATCAGGAGCGGTTGCGGGGGTGGACGTTGTTCCGTGCGGTGGAGTCCGGTGTGCGGGCGTTCCGGGTGGGGCGGCCCAAGGACGGGGAGCTGTTGCTGGAGTTCGCCGGGTGGCTGTGAGGGCCACGGGCGAAGCCCCCTGAGACCGCCGCGGGTCTCAGGGGGCTTTCCCTGTCGTCGAGGGGCTTGCTCTGTTACGCCGTCAGACGGGCGATCGCGTCCTCGACCGAGAGTTCCTCGCGCTCGCCGGTCTTGCGGTCCTTCAGTTCCAGGACGCCCTCGGCGGAGCGGCGGCCGGCGACCAGGATCTGCGGGACGCCGATCAGCTCGGCGTCGGTGAACTTCACGCCCGGGGAGACGCCGGCCCGGTCGTCGACCAGGACGCGGACGCCCGCGGCGGCCAGCTTCTCGGCGACGTCGAGGGCCAGCTCGGTCTGCAGGGCCTTGCCGGCGGCGACCACGTGCACGTCGGCCGGAGCGACCTCCTTGGACCAGACCAGACCCTTGTCGTCGGCGCTCTGCTCGGCGATGGCCGCGACCGCGCGGGAGACGCCGATGCCGTAGGAGCCCATGGTGACGCGGACCGGCTTGCCGTTCTGGCCGAGGACGTCGAGCTTGAGGGCGTCGGTGTACTTGCGGCCGAGCTGGAAGATGTGGCCGATCTCGATGGCGCGGTCCAGCTTCAGGCCGGTGCCGCACTTCGGGCAGGGGTCGCCCTCCTGGACCACGACGACGTCGACGTACTCGTCGACCTCGAAGTCGCGGCCGGCGACCACGTTCCTGGCGTGGGTGTTGTCCTTGTTGGCGCCGGTGATCCACGAGGTGCCGGGGGCCACCCGCGGGTCGGCGAGGTACTTCACCTTCTCACCGAGGCCCTGCGGGCCGACGTAGCCGCGGACGAGGTCGGGGCGGCCGGCGAAGTCGGCCTCGGTGACCATCTCGACGACGGCCGGGGCGAAGTGCGCCTCGACCTTGCCCAGGTCGACCTCGCGGTCGCCGGGCACGCCGACGGCGACGATCTCGCCGTCCACCTTCACCAGCAGGTTCTTCAGCGTGGCGGAGGCGGGGACGCCGAGGGAGGCGGCCAGGGTCTCGATGGTCGGGGTGTCCGGGGTGGGGATCTCCTCGAGCGCGGGCACGTCCGAGGCGTCGACGGGCTGCAGCGCGTAGGTGATCGCCTCCGTGTTGGCGGCGAAGTCGCAGTTCGGGCAGTCCGCGAAGGTGTCCTCGCCGGCCTCGGCCGGGGCCAGGAACTCCTCCGACTTCGAGCCGCCCATGGCGCCGGCGGTGGCCGCGCAGATGCGGTAGTCGAGGCCGAGGCGCTCGAAGACGCGCTGGTAGGCCTGGCGGTGCAGGGCGTAGGACTGGGCCAGACCCTCGTCCTCGAGGTCGAAGGAGTACGAGTCCTTCATCAGGAACTCACGGCCGCGCAGGATGCCGGCGCGGGGGCGGGCCTCGTCACGGAACTTGGTCTGGATCTGGTAGAGGATCACCGGCAGGTCCTTGTAGGACGTGCACTGGTCCTTGACCAGGAGGGTGAAGATCTCCTCGTGGGTGGGGCCGAGGAGATAGTCGCCGCCCTTGCGGTCCTTGAGCCGGAACAGCTCCTGGCCGTACTCGTCCCAGCGGCCGGTCGCCTCGTAGGGCTCGCGCGGCAGCAGCGCGGGGAGCGTGACCTCCTGCGCGCCGATGGCGTCCATCTCCTCGCGGACGATCCGCTCCACGTTGGAGAGGACCTTCTTGCCGAGGGGCAGCCAGCTCCAGATGCCGGCGGCGGTGCGGCGGACGTAACCGGCGCGGACGAGGAGCTTGTGGCTGAGGACCTCGGCGTCCGCCGGGTCGTCGCGCAGCGTCTTCGCCATCAACTGGGACATGCGCTGGACCGGTGCGTTGGCCATGGTTCTCGTACTCCTGCCGGGTAAGGGTGATGGCAAGGAGGTTAGCCGGGCTCGCTGCGGGGGTGGAAATCGGTCAGCGCCTGCGGAGGGGAAGGGGGGCGCCCATCACGGCGTACGGCCGCGGCGCGCTCGGGAAGTGGACCTGGCGGGCGAGGTCGACGTAGCCGAGGGAGTGGTAGAGGCCGCGGGCCGGGCTGTCGGTGTCGATCGCGGAGAGGATCGAACGTGGTTCGGTGGCGGAGTCCGTGATGGTGGTGATCAGGCGGCGGCCGATGCCGCGGTTCTGGTGGTCGGGGTGGACGTGCAGCTCCGTGATCACGAACGAGCCGTCCAGCCAGAAGTCGTTGCCGCTCGCGCGCAGGTAGGGCTCGACGACCGTGGACCACCAGTGGGTGCGGGAGTTGGGCATGCCGTACACGAAGCCGACGAGGTGTCCGCCGACGGTCGCGCCCAGGGCCCGCGCGCCGGGGAACTGCATGTGACGCTGGACGATCTGCCGGCGTACGGCGACCTCGTCGGGACCGAGCCCGAAAGCGACGGCCTGGACCGCCAAGGCCTCGTCGACGTGGGCGTAGAGGTCCAGGGTGCCGATCACGAGGTCCATGCCGGGAGCGTACAGGGGGCTGCACGGCTGCCGGGCGGCCGTGAGCAACCGCCGACCGGGCGGGCGCGCACGCCCGACGGGGCCGGACGGGCGCGCGTCATCGCGACCGGACGGCGGGGCTGAACGGCGTGCGCTGTCGCGACCGGACGGCGAGGCTGGACGGGCGTGCGCTGTCGCGACCGGACGGCGAGGATGGACGGGCGTGGGCTGTCGCGGCCGGGCGAGCATGAGCAACCGTGGCCTGACGGCCGGGAGCATCCAGGGCCGGGGCGAGCATGAGCAAACGCAGCCGGGCGGGCGTGTGCTGTCGCGGCCGGACGACCGGGACCAACCACGGCCGGGGCGAGCATGAGCAACCGCAGCCGGACGACCGGGACCAACCACGGCCGGGGCGAGCATGAGCAACCGCAGCCGGACGAGCGGGAGCGGCCAGGGTGGGCCGGTCCGACCACGGTCCTAGGTCCGGCGAACGGACACGGCTCGGCCCCGCGGCCGATGAGCCCGCCCCCGGCGCTCGCCTAACGTCTCTTGTCATGGACGCCGACGGCACACTCGACGAGGCCTACGACCGACTCCACCGCACCGGGCCGGAGTTCGAAGGATGGCTGAGCAATCACGGCCCGATGGCCGTGGAGGCGATGGTCCGGCACGGACACGCACGCCGTGTCCACCGCTGGCTGGACCGCTACATGGACCGGCTCGACGAACTGCCGCGCGGTCTGTCTCCCGTGACCGGGGACGACTGGCGCGCCGCGCTCGGGGACCCCGGCCGGCTCGGCGACTGGCTCGCGTTCTTCGCGCGGGAGCTCGGGGAGCGCCCCTGGCGGGACGTACTGGAGACGTGGTGGCCGCGGCTGCTGCCCGGCATCGCGGCCGGCGCCACCCACGGGGTGATCCGCACCGGCCACGCCGTCCACGCCCTGCTGGACCAGGAGGACGCGCCCCGCACTGCCGAGCTCGGCCACGCCCTCGGCTACTGGGCGGCGCGCTGGCAGCCGGTCCCGCTCACCGTCCCGTCGGGCACCTCCGGGCCCGCCGCCGCCCTGGCCGGTGTGCCCCGGGTCCCCGACCAGAGCGCCGGCATCAACCACCGGCTCGGCCAGCTCTCCGGCCTCAGCGGCTGGTCCCCAGCACTGGCCGCCCTGCGCCCGGCCGGCGACGCCGGGCAGGCCCGCGAGCTGCTGGCCGAGGTGACCACGGCGGCGGCGCTGCACTACCTCCCGAACGCACACGGCTCCCCCGTGATGCTGGTGCACGCGGCGACCGCGCCCATGGCCGTCCTGCGCACCCTCCCCGCGCTGCCCCGCGCCCTCTGGGTCGACAGCCTCCACGCGGCCTGGGCGGCGAGCGCGGCGGTGACGGCGGCCTACACGCCCGCGGAGCCCGCCCGGGATGACGCTCTGCCCGCCGCCCCCGAGTCGGCGCAGGAGGTGTTCGAGCTGGCCGCCCGGCACGGGGACGCGCACGTCATCAAGCTCGCGGACACCTGCCTGGACGTGCATGCGCGCACGGGCCGCCCCGAGACGCTCGCGGCGGTGGTCCGCGCGGCCGCTCTGGTCGAGGAGTTGAGCGTCTAGCAGGGTCCTAGAACAACACGCTCATGAACGCGCCGACCTCCCGGAAACCGACGCGCAGGTACGACCTTCGCGCCGCGGTGTTGAAGTCGTTCACGTAGAGACTCACGACCGGGGCCACGTCCGCGAGGGCATGGCGCAGGACGGCCGCCATCCCCGGAGCCGCCAGGCCTCTCCCCCGGTACTCGGGGGCCACCCAGACGCCCTGGATCTGGCAGGCCTGGCTGGTCGCCGCGCCGATCTCGGCCTTGAAGACGACCTTGCCGTGCTCGTCCATGCGGGCGAAGGACCGGCCGGCGCCGACGAGTTCGGCGACGCGGGCCTGGTACAGCAGGCCGCCGTCGCCGGCCAGCGGCGATACGCCGACCTCCTCGGTGAACATCGCCACGCACGCCGGCATGATCGTCTCCATCTCGTCCTTGCGGACGCGACGGACGTACGGGTCCGGGGCGATGTCGGCGGGCATGCGGTCGGTGACCATCAGGGGCTGGTGGGCGCGGACCTCGCGGGCGGGGCCCCAGTGGGGTTCCAGCAGGCGCCACAGCGCGGCGGTGGACTCGGCGGGGCCGACGATGGAGGAGCAGCGGCGGCCGGCCCTCCGCGCCCGGTCGGCGAAGGCGCGCACGGCACGCGGGGTGGCGCAGACGGGGACCAGGTTGGCGCCCGCGTAGCAGAGGGACGTGAGCATGCCGTCCTCGTACCAGCCCCACATCTCGCCACCGAGCCGCCACGGGTCCAGGCCGGCGACCTGCACCCGGGAGGTCACGAAGGCGTTCGCGACCGGCTCGCGGCGGAGGACGGCGAGCGCGGCGTCAAGGTCACTCGGTTCGAGCACTCGTGAGGTGGTCTGGGTCAACACGTGCGGGGCCTCACCCTGGGGGTTCTGCTGGTCTCGGCACTTTACCCCGAGCGATTGTGGAGCGCTTCTGGGTGAGAACGGCCCAGCAGTACGACGCCCAGGCTGGGCTTCTCCTGCCCCGGCAGCTCCGCTTTCCCCGCCCAGTGGGCGACGGCGTCCTCCAGGGCCCGCAGGAGGATCCCGCGCTCGTCCGGGGCGTCCGCGAGCACGTCATCGGCATCATCGACGGTGATGAGAACGTGCGGGGCGCCGAGCCAGTGCAGGTCGTGCAGGCAGTCGCGGAGGGCGTCCCAGTTCCAGCCGAAGTAGTCCGGGAGGCGCAGTGCCTCATGGAACTGGGCGAACACTCGGTCGGCGTCGCGCATCTCCTGGCCCTGCATCCGGGCCGAGTAGATCAGGCCGGTGGGGGGCAGGGCGTGGGCCAGGGGGCTCGGGTGACCCGGCCGGGCGGATTCGGATTCCCGCGTCGCTCTGTGGCCACCAGATCATTCCGCCCCCGAACGGCGGAAGGTGTCCCAGACTTCGCGAGCCGCCGCGAAAAGCTCTGAAGCGGACAAGTCTCCAGGCTCTCTTAGGTCTGGCTCGACTTCGTAATCCTCAAGGAGCATAAAAATACCATCGAAGAGCTCTGCGAGTTCCACATCCCAGCAGGTCAGATCCATCGGAAAATTCTCTCCGAAGTCCCGCACCGTAATGCGGCCGACCGCACCGACGCCGGCCTCGGCTTCGACGGGCGATGGGACGGAGACGACCCGAATGGAGAACGTGTCACTTCTTGAGGTAGTTGAGATCTGGGTCGTAGGTGCCAATGCTCAGCCCCTTCTTGTTGAACACCTCCTGGTGTATCGAGCTCGGCAGCCCTGTCCGCCTTCGTCAACCGTCAGTTCTCGAAGGCGAATCACACGGGAACTCTGACGGTGGCTCCTACATCAGGACTCGTAGTCCTCGATCAGCCGGCTGACGACCTCGTACCGGTGTCCGCGTACTCGGCAACGGTGACAGGGCGTCACCGATCGTGAATGTCGCCACGCTTGACCTCGGCCATTGTGAGGCGTCCATCGTGGGTGTATTCGATCAAGATATGGTCGTCAACGGAAAATAGCCATACATCCGCACTGGTGTACAAGATTTCCTCAGCATGCCTCTTCGCCTCTTCTACAGGCAGCGCGACGGTCGGAACCACGGCGTTGCCCCAGAAAACAACCAAGAGGGATGTCGGTGAGGTGACGCGCGTCAGCCAGTCGCGCATCAACTCGGCCGCCTCGCGTTCTCCAGAGGTGTACTCCTGGTCCAGGAAATCGGCCACCTCCCAGTCGATGCCCTCCCAGGCAGAGTGCGGAAACCTATTCAGGCTGCCCGCCTCGAAAGAATCGCTTTCCCTTTTTTCCAGGATCAGCAGATTCTGCCGCTCTTCGGGCTCCATACCTCTCAGGAGATCATCGAGTCGAGCCCTGCCACTTCCGTAAGGGTGACGGTTACTCACTATGTGTTCCTCTTCGGGATTCGAAGCATGTCCGCTTCTGTTCCGTTCCACCGCACTGCATAGCGAGCCTCACCCTTTCCAATGGCCACATTGATGTGCGGCCCCTTGGCGGGGTCATAGTCGATGCGGAATTGCTTCCATTCACCGTTGACCCGCGTTTCGAATCCCACAACCTCGCCGTGTGCTGCAGAGTTCTCCAGTCTGCTTATGTAGGGCTGCCTCGTATGCGGGTCAATTTCCCCAATGATGTCGAGAGCCTTGTTTCTTGCCTGCTCGAAGCTGTCGAAAGGTATCTTGCCGTCGGGATCCTTTCCGACAGTTATCTCCGGTGGTCGCTTCGGCTTCTTGTCGTACTCCGGAGCCAGGCCCAGCGGGTCACACCAGGTGTGTGGATTGTCGACGTACGTCGAGGGATTGGGCGCCGGTGCGAGACCGAGGGGGTCGGGGGTGAGATACCGGGCGACTTCGGGATCGTAGTGGCGGAAGTAGTTGTAGTGCAGGCCTGTCTCGGGGTCGTAGTACTGGCCTGGAAAGCGTAGGGGTGTGTAGGTGACGCTGTCGGCCGCCCATGCCGTGGTGCCCCAGAGAGTGCTGCGGGTGCGCCAGGCGATGTCGCCCTGTTCGTCTATGAGTTCGCTGGGGGTGCCGAGCAGGTCGGTGACGATCGCGAAGAAGCGGGAGTCGATCTCGTCCTGCGGGGCGTCGGCCGCGGTGATGCGTTCAGTTTGAGCGAGGGGGCGTAGGCCTGCGTGGTCCCAGGTGAGGGTGACCGGCTTGGGGATGGCCGAAGAGGTTGTCGTCTGCTCGCAGAGAGTGGTGCCGTCCCAGGTGAAGTCCACCCGCTCCAGGACCGTTTCGCCGTCTTCCGCTAGGCGGAGTTTTGCCGTGCGGCGGCCCAGGGGGTCGTAGGTGTAGCGCCAGCGGGTGCCGTCGGGGGTTACCACCGAGGTCAGGCGGTCCTCGGTGTCCCACTCGTAGCGCCAGGTGTCCGGCTTCCTCGACAGGCGGGTCTTCTGTCGAAGGGTGATGCGGCCGAGGGCGTCGTGTTCGTAGCGGACGTTGCCGGCTCGGGTGATGCGGGTGCCCGTGTAGGTGCGGGGGCCCGTTGCCTCTGCGCTCGGGTGGTTCGCCGGCCAGCCGGCTTCTGTCTGGTTGCCCGCCTCGTCGTAGGCGTAGCGCTCCGTCCAGTTCGCCGCGTGCACCGCCGTCACCCGGCCTGTCGCGTCCAGTTCGAAGCGGCGGGTGCCGGACAGGTGGTCGTCCATGGCGGTCAGATGGCCGTCGGCGCGATAAGTGTATGCCCGGCTTTGCAGCCTGCGGCCCTGTGCGCCGGTCACCGACTGGGTGGTCAGGCGGCCCAGGGAGTCGAAGGTGTGCTCCAGAGTGATCGTTCCGGCTATGCGACGGGTCAGTTCGCGGCCAGCCTCGTCGTAGCCGAAGTCGATCGTGCGGCCCGATGCCACCATGCCCGTGCGGCGGCCCGCTGCGTCGTACGACCACGTGGTTACGGCACCTGTGGGTGTGGTGCGGCCCGTGAGCCGGCCCAAGGAGTCGTAGGCATACATCAGCGTCCGGCCGTTGACCGTTTCGGAGTGCAGGCGGCCATAGCGGTCGCGCAGCAGCGTCAGGGCCGTGCCGTCCGGTCCCGTGGCCTGGGCCAACTGGTCGGTGAAGTCGTAGGCGTACGTGGTGACGGCGCCTGCAGCGTTCTTCGCGGTGATACGCCCCAGGGCGTCACGTTCGAACGACGTCACCTCGCCGAGGGCGTTCCGGCGTGAGGTCAGGCGGCCTGCCGCGTCGTGCTCGTACGTCAGCGTGCGGTCGTCGAAGTCCTTCTCCGACAGCAGGCGGCCAACGGGGTCGTAGGCGTACTCCCAGGTCAGACCCTGCGGATTCGTCACCTTCGTCAGGTTCAGCTCGGTGTCGTGGGTGAACGCGTAGCGGACGCCGTCCGGACCCGTGCGGGCCGACAGGAGGTCGAAGTGGGTGTACTCGAAGCGGGTGACGCCGCCGACGGGGTCGGTGTGGCTGGTGCAGTTGCCCTCGCCGTCGTACGTCCAGCTCTCCGTCGTGCCGTCGGGGGCCGTGCGGCGGGCCAAGTGGCCTTCCAGTCGAAGGCGGAGATCGCCTCGCCCTTGTTGTCCTCGATGATGCCGCGGGCCGACTTGTTCGCTGCGGACAGCACGTCCTCGATGTCGTCCGCGAAGGCCCGCCAGGCCTTGGCCGCCGCCCGGAGACCGTCCTCGTCGGCGTCCGGCCACCACATGCCGGTCATGTCCTGGACGATCTGCTTCGCCTTGTCGGCCGCGCTCACTTGGCCTGACCCCCGCCCTGGCCGTGGCCCTGCACATGGATCCGGCTGAACATCGAGCGGACGAGCTGCTCGTTGTCGATGTGGCCGTCCGCCATGTCGGTCATGGCCTCCTCGATGCTGGCCAGGCCCTGCGCGAGGATGGACGCGGCGTGCTCGATCTTCCCCACATTCGGCCCGTACGCCTTGTGGAACTCCTTGCCCTGCTTGTCGTCGCCCCACGGCGAACCGGCCGCAGCGAGCGCCGCCTTGAGCTTGGTGAGCGCCTTGGTCAGGTCAGTGCTGTGCGTGTGGAAATCCGGAGCCGTCTTCTTCAGATCGGCCATCTTGATGTCGAGTATCTTGCCGTCGCCACCGCTGCCGCCCTGGTCACCCATGGCGCCGCGCCCCTCCCCGTCAGACTGCTAACCGGCCCGAAGCCCTTAGCAGGGAAGACGAGTTCGCAATCGGGATCGGCACCAAAGGGACGGTAAAGATCCGTTCAGGATCGCGCCAGGCTGAGGAACGCCTGCCAGGCGGCGGGGGGCAGCGCGAGGGCGGGGGCGGTGATGGGGTTCTGCTTGGAGTCGCGGACGTGGATGGTGGTGAGGGTGACGGCGACCTCAACGCATTGGCCGCCCTCGCCACTGCTGTAGCTGCTCTTGAACCACGTCAGGTCCGACAACTCTTCGACGTTCATGACTCCCCCAGCAACTTCTCTACAAGGGCCATCGACTCACGCGGGCTCAACGCCTGCGCGCGGAGGAGCCCGTACTGGTCCTCCAGCTCTCTGACCGTCCGACGATCAGTGAAGAGGCGGCTGTACCTGTGCACCTCCGTGTAGGCGATCCTGCGCCCTTTCTCCGTCTCGATCAAGGTGAACGGACCAGAGAGTGCCGCGTGTTCCTCGCGGGCGTCCGGCATCACCTGGATCTCGACATTGGGCCGCTCACCGATCAGCAGAATCTGCTCCAACTGGCCACGCCAGACGGCCAATCCGCCCAGGCACATACGCAGAACGCCCTCCTGCATCACAAAGCTGATGGTGGGTAGCGGCTTGCGGCCGAAGATCTCCTGCCGGACCAGCCTCGCCGTCACGCGCTGCTCGATCGTCGCGTCGTCCAACGGGGGGCGCCGCATGGTGAACACAGCCCGTGCGTAGTCCTCCGTCTGCAAAAGGCCATTGACCACGAGCGTGTCGTACACATGCCACGCGACCGCCTCCCTCTCCAGCTTCGCCGCATCCCGGAAGAACGCCGGATACTGGGCCTTCTCCATGTCCTCGACGAAGTCCACCAGCGCCCCCTGCGCGCTCAGGACCTCGTCGGCCTGCCTGATGAACCTCGCCGACGGAATGCGCCTGCCCTGCTCGAACGATGCGATGGTTGCCGCCGAGTAGCCGGTACGGGAGCCGAGTTCGGCGCGTTCCATCCCCGCTTGTGTCCGTAGCCGCTTCAACAGCCGCCCGAAGATGAGCGGAACGCCCGATCCCAGCTCGGACTCCTCCGATTCCGATACTTCCTGGTCCACCTGCGCTTCTTCGCTCACGTACACCCCCAATGTCCTCGCGCCACCGCCGGTCACGGCGCGCCCATGTACAGCGGCACCCCACGCTCGTACAACCCGCGATGGTCAAGGTGCAGCAGCTGTTCAACGTTACTGAGCGTGCGCGAGCGTAAGCGACATGAAGTCGGAAATCTCCACCCGTGAATTCGCCATGCGCTTCACCTCCACCCCGCGCGGCGCCCGCCTCGCCCGGCGGCTCGTCTCGCTCCGGCTGCACGAGTGGGGGCATCTTTACGACGGCCCTGTGAACGAAGCCGTCACGCTGATCGCCGCCGAGCTCGCCGTGAACGCCGTACGGCACGGGCATGTACCCGGGCGGGACTTCCGCCTCCGGCTCACCGAGTCGTCCGGCACCCTGCGCCTGGAGGTCTCCGACACCCGCACCGAGCGGCTGCCCGAGCTGCGGGTCGCGACCGACGAGGGGGGCCGGGGGCTGCTGCTGGTCGAGGCGCTCGCCGACAAGTGGGGGGTCGTGCCGCGGCAGCCCGGCAAGTGCGTGTGGGCGGAGGTACGGCTGAGTCCCGCCACCCAGCGGTGACGGGACTCCGGAAAGATCAAAAGGTCAGCCGGCCACCGACACCGACGGCTCGCCCGACTCCACGCCCTCGTCCTGCATCTTCTCGGCCAGCTTCATGGCCTCCTCGATGAGGGTCTCGACGATCTTGGACTCGGGGACGGTCTTGATGACCTCGCCCTTGACGAAGATCTGGCCCTTGCCGTTGCCGGAGGCGACGCCGAGGTCGGCCTCACGGGCCTCGCCCGGGCCGTTCACCACGCAGCCCATGACGGCCACGCGCAGCGGGACCTCCATGCCGGTCAGGCCCGCCGTGACCTCCTCGGCCAGCTTGTAGACGTCGACCTGGGCGCGGCCGCAGGACGGGCAGGAGACGATCTCCAGGCCGCGCTGGCGCAGGCCGAGCGACTGCAGGATCTGGAGGCCGACCTTGACCTCCTCGACGGGGGGAGCCGAGAGGGACACGCGGATCGTGTCACCGATGCCCTGGGACAGGAGCGCGCCGAAGGCCACCGCCGACTTGATCGTGCCCTGGAAGGCGGGACCGGCCTCCGTCACGCCCAGGTGCAGCGGGTACTCACACTGCTCGGCGAGCTGGCGGTAGGCCTCGATCATGACGACCGGGTCGTTGTGCTTGACGGAGATCTTGATGTCCCGGAAGTCGTGCTCCTCGAAGAGGGACGCCTCCCACAGGGCCGACTCGACCAGGGCCTCCGGGGTCGCCTTGCCGTACTTCTGGAGCAGGCGCTTGTCCAGGGAGCCGGCGTTGACCCCGATGCGGATCGGAGTGCCGTGGTCCTTGGCGGCCTTGGCGATCTCCTTGACCTTGTCGTCGAACTGCTTGATGTTGCCGGGGTTGACGCGGACCGCGGCACAGCCGGCCTCGATGGCGGCGAAGACGTACTTGGGCTGGAAGTGGATGTCGGCGATGACCGGGATCTGGGACTTCTTCGCGATGGTCGCCAGGGCGTCGGCGTCGTCCTGGGTGGGGCAGGCCACTCGGACGATCTGGCAGCCGGACGCGGTCAGCTCGGCGATCTGCTGGAGCGTGGCGCCGATGTCGGACGTACGGGTCGTGGTCATCGACTGGACCGAGACGGGCGCGTCTCCGCCGACCGCCACGCTTCCGACCTGGATCTGCCGGCTCTTCCGGCGCTCGGCGAGCTTGGTCGGAACGGACGGCATGCCGAGAGAAATCGCAGTCATCTGCTGTGCAACCCCAAGTCGTGGATCAAGGTCCGGTCCCGCGGGCCGGCGGGCTCCAGGCTTCGAGATTACGGTACGAGCCTTGGCCTGAGCACATCCCACCCGGCAAACCCACTCGATGGAAGGCGGCCCGGAGCACGAGGTTCCGGGCCGCCGTGAACAGCGTATGGCTAGCTGATCTTGACCGGGTTAACGACATCCGCGATCAGGACGAGCACCGTGAAGCACACGAAGATCCCCGCCACCACGTAAGCCACCGGCATCAGCTTCGCCACGTCGAACGGGCCGGGGTCCGGGCGGCGCAGCACCCGTGCCACGTTGCGCCGCAGGGCCTCCCACAGGGCGCCCGCGATGTGCCCGCCGTCGAGCGGGAGCAGCGGGAGCATGTTGAACAGGAACAGGGAGAGGTTGAAGCCGGCGAGCAGCATCACGAACATCGCCACCTGCTGGGAGGCGGGGATGTCGAGGGTGGCGATGTCACCTGTTATGCGGGCGGCACCGACGATGCCGATCGGGGAGTCCGGCTGGCGCGGGGCGTTGCCGAAGGCCGAGTCCCACAGCGCCGGGATCTTGGCGGGCAGGGCGGCGAGGGAGTCGACCGCGTCGCCCACCCGGTCGGTCATCCAGGTCACGGACTGGCCGAAGTCCTGGTGCACGACGCCGGTGGCGGAGCTGAAGCCGAGGAAGCCGGCCTTGACGTACTTGCCCTCGACGTACTGGCCGCTGGAGTCCTTCTTGGCGACCAGGTTGGTGGCGATGGTGGCGTGCAGGGTGACCTGCCTGCCGTCGCGCTCGACGACGATCGGGACGGTCTTGCCCGCGCTGTCCCGGATCAGGTCCGAGAGGGTGTTCCAGTCGCCGGTCGGCCGGCCGGCGAAGGAGACGATCTTGTCGCGCTTCTGCATGCCGGCGGCCTCGGCCGGGGACGCCGGGTCGGACTTCTTGCAGCTGTCGCGGTGCTCGCTCTCTGCGATGACGCAGGGCGAGACCGAGGCGACCGTGGTGGTCTGCTGCTGGATGCCGAAGCCCATGAGGACGGTGAAGAACAGGGCGACGGCGAGGATGAGGTTCATGAACGGGCCCGCGAACATGACGATGACGCGCTTCCACGGCTTGCGCGTGTAGAACATGCGCGTCTCGTCACCGGGCTGCAGTTCCTCGAAGGCCGCCGAGCGGGCGTCCTCGATCATGCCGCGCCACGGGGAGGTCGAGCGGGCGGAGACGCGGCCCTCGTCGTCGGGCGGGAACATCCCGATCATGCGGATGTAGCCGCCGAGCGGCACGGCCTTGACTCCGTACTCGGTCTCACCCTTCTTCCGCGACCAGACGGTCGGGCCGAAGCCGACCATGTACTGCGGGACGCGGATGCCGAAGAGCTTGGCCGTGGACAGGTGCCCCAGCTCGTGCCACGCGATCGAGACGAGCAGGCCCACCGCGAAGACCACTATGCCGAGGATGAACATCAAGGTCGTCATGCACGCGCCTCCGCGGTCGCCGTCGTGGCTGTGAGTTCGCGGGCCCGGGCGCGGGCCCAGGCCTCCGCTTCGAGGACGTCCGACACCGTGAGTGAAGTTCCCGTGACCGGGGTGCCGTGCTCCTCGACGACCCGGGTGACGGTCTCCATGATCCCGTTGAAGGGCAGCGCGCCGCTGCGGAAGGCCTCGACGCACTCCTCGTTGGCCGCATTGAACACCGCCGGGGCGGTCCCCGCGAGCTGCCCCACGTGCCGGGCGAGGTTCACCGAGGGGAAGGCCTCGTTGTCCAGCGGGAAGAACTCCCACGTGGAGGCCTTGCTCCAGTCGAAGGCGGGCGCCGCGTCCGGGACGCGTTCGGGCCAGCCCAGACCGATGGCGATGGGCCCGCGCATGTCGGGGGGCGTCGCCTGGGCGATCGTGGATCCGTCGGTGAACTCGACCATCGAGTGGACATACGACTGGGGATGCACGACCACCTCAATGCGGTCGAAGGGAATGTCGTAGAGGAGGTGTGCCTCGATCACCTCCAGGCCCTTGTTGACGAGGGTCGCGGAGTTGATCGTGATCACGGGGCCCATGGCCCAGGTGGGGTGGGCGAGGGCGTCCTCGACGGTGACGTTCGCCAGCTCGGCCTTGGTACGGCCGCGGAAGGGGCCGCCGGAGGCGGTGACGACCAGCTTGCGGACGTCGGCGCGGGTGCCGGAGGCGAGGGCCTGGAAGAGGGCGGCGTGCTCGGAGTCGACCGGGATGATCTGGCCCGGCTTGGCGAGGGCCTTGACCAGTGGCCCGCCGACGATGAGCGACTCCTTGTTGGCGAGCGCCAGGGTGTGGCCGGCCTCCAGGGCGGCGAGGGTGGGGGCGAGGCCGATGGAGCCGGTGATGCCGTTCAGCACGGTGTGGCATTCGGAGGCGGCGACGCGGGTGGCCGCCTCCGGTCCGGCGAGGATCTCGGGCAGCGGCTCCCCGGGGCCGTACGCGGCGGCGAGCGCCTCGCGCAGGGCGGGTACGGCGTCCTCGCGGGCGACCGCGACGGTCCGCACCCGCAGCCGGTGCGCCTGCTCGGCGAGGAGGGCGACCCGGCCGCCGTTCGCGGACAGGGCGCTGACCCGGAAGCGGTCGGGGTGGCGCAGCACGAGGTCGATGGCCTGGGTGCCGATCGATCCGGTGGAGCCGAGGATCACCACGTCCTTGGGGCCGTCGCCCGCGAGGGGGTCGTAGACGAGGTGCGGGTCGGCGAGGGGTGCCGGATGGGCGGGGCTGTCGGTCATCCCCCCATTGTTGCCGCAACCGGCGACCGGCCGGACAGGGCGTCCCCCGGGCGGGTGCGCCGCGGGGGTTCGTCACTGGATGGTGTGGTTGTCCAAATGTGAAGTACGAGTAAAGAATGCGTGATCAAGACGTGGTCGCGTCCACTCGGACGGCTGACGTCGACGAAATCGCGGGCTTCCCGGGCCGGGTGATGGCATCCTTCCGTAGGCGCCCGTCAAGGAGGGCGCGACAAGGGGGAGGAGTCACCACCATGACCCGTATGCGTACGACTGCGGCCGTCCTGGCGACGGCAGGGGTCCTGACCGCCGCTCAGCTCGGCCTGGCCACCGGCGCGTTCGCCGCCACCTCGGCGCCGCAGCGCGCCGGTTGCCCGCTCAACCTGGTCTACCCGAGCCGCTTCTACATCGACTCGCACGGCTGGGTGACCAACGGAGGCCTGTACTTCGGCATCAAGAACAAGAGCACGACCACGTCCTTCAAGAAGGTCAGCTTCACCGTCACGGACGTCAAGAACATCCGCTTCGGCTCGGCCAGGGCCACGGGTGGCAAGATCACCCACAAGACGTCGAAGACGGTGACCGTGTACGCGGGGACCCTCAACAAGAAGGCGAGCCTCGGGGTGAAGGTGCAGACGCATCTGCTCAACACCCACTCCTACAAGGTGAAGTTCACCCTGCACGGCTCGGGCTGGAACTGCGCCGTGGACCAGGGCACCTGGGGCAACTGACCGGCCCCGGGCGCCCGGTCGGCAGGTGGGAGGGGCGGCTCAGTCCCCGAAGGGGCGGCGCTCGTTCTCCCGTGCGGACGGTCCGGGGGTCGCGTCGGCGATCCACGGGCCGTCGCCGGACGGGTCGACGACACCTTCCTCCAGCCAGGTGTAGGCGCCGCCGAGGACCTGCTTGACCACCTTGCGGTCCAGTTCGTCGGTGTTGGTCCACAGGCGGTCGAAGAGTTCCTCGACCCGGATGCGAGCCTGCCGGCAGAAGGCGTCGGCCAGCTGGTAGGCCTCGCGGCCGTGTTCGTCCCGGCCGCGCAGCAGTTCGGCACGGACGCAGGCCGCGCTCATCGCGAACAGCTCGGCGCCGATGTCCACGATCCGGCCCAGGAAGCCCTGCTTGGTCTCCATCCGGCCCTGCCAGCGGGACATGGCGTAGAAGGTGGAGCGGGCCAGCTTGCGGGCGGTGCGCTCGACATAGCGCAGATGGACGGACAGATCGACACCGTGCTTGAACTGGCCGTAGGCCGTGGGGAGTTGCCCCGGCCCGGCGACCAGTTTGGGCAGCCACTTGGCGTAGAAGACGCCCGCGTTGGCACCCGCCTTCGCCTTGTCGGACAGGGACTTGTCGGGGTCGATGAGGTCGCCGGCCACGGAGAGGTGGGCGTCGACGGCCTCGCGCGCGATCAGCAAGTGCATGATCTCCGTCGAACCCTCGAAGATGCGGTTGATGCGCAGGTCGCGCAGGATCTGCTCGGCGGGGACCCCGCGCTCGCCGCGCGCCTTCAGCGACTCGGCGGTCTCGTACCCGCGTCCACCGCGGATCTGGACCAGTTCGTCGGCCATCTTCCAGGACATCTCGGAGCCGTAGAGCTTGGCCAGCGCGGCCTCGATGCGGATGTCGTTGCGGTCCTCGTCGGCCATCTGCGAGGAGAGGTCGAGGACGGCCTCCAGGGCGAAGGTGGTGGCCGCGATGAAGCTGATCTTGGAGCCGACGGCCTCGTGCAGCGCCACCGGCTTGCCCCACTGCTCCCGCTCGGCCGACCATTCGCGGGCGATCTTCAGGCACCACTTGCCGGCGCCCGCGCACATCGCGGGCAGGGACAGCCGGCCGGTGTTCAACGTCGTCAGCGCGATCTTCAGGCCCGCGCCCTCGGGGCCGATCCGGTTGGCGGCCGGGACCCGGACCTGGTGGAAGCGGGTGACGCCGTTCTCGATGCCGCGCAGGCCCATGAAGGCGTTGCGGTTCTCGACGGTGACGCCCTCCGAGGTCGCCTCCACGACGAACGCGGTGATGCCGCCCTTGTGCCCCTCGGACTTCGGCACCCGCGCCATGACGACCAGCAGGTCGGCGACCACCCCGTTGGTGGTCCACAGTTTCACCCCGTCGAGGACGTACTCGTCCCCCTCGGGTACGGCCGTGGTGGCGAGGCGGGCCGGGTCGGAGCCCACGTCCGGTTCGGTGAGCAGGAAAGCGGAGATGTCGGTGCGGGCGCAGCGGGGCAGGAAGGCGTCCTTCTGCTCCTGGGTGCCGAAGAGCTTCAGCGGCTGGGGTACGCCGATCGACTGGTGGGCGGAGAGCAGGGCGCCGACCGCGGGGCTCGCTGAGCCGACCAGGGCGAGGGCCTTGTTGTAGTAGAGCTGGGTGAGGCCGAGGCCGCCGTACTTGGGGTCGATCTTCATGCCGAGGGCGCCGAGTTCCTTCAGGCCGGCGACGACCTCGTCGGGGATGCGGGCCTCGCGTTCGATGCGGGCCGGGTCGATCGTGGACTCGCAGAACGCGCGCAGTTTGGCGAGGAACTCCTCACCGCGCTGCACGCTCTCGGGGTCCGGGAGCGGGTGGGGGTGGATGAGGTCGAGCCGGAAGCGCCCTAGGAACAGCTCCTTGGCGAAGCTGGGCTTGTGCCAGTCCTGCTGCCGGGCGGCCTCCGCCACCTGGCGCGCCTCGCGCTCGGTGACGGTGGTGCGTGACTTGGTGGGGGCGGACATGAGGCTCACCTCGCCGCGAAGAGGGATGATTGCGGACCGTTCGTTACCGACCAGTGCTACTGGATCGTTGGTACCCGAAACGGGCCGACCCCACCACCCCTCGCGCGCCGAACGGTGGAAAGGTGGCCGAAGCGGGGGCTCGCGGGTGTGTACTGCTGCCGGGCGGCCTCCGCCACAGAGCATCCGGGAACTGGGCTACCACCCGAACGCCGGCGCCCGGGCCCTGGCCGGCAAGCGGTCGAACATCATCGCGCTGATGGTCCCGCTGCGCACCGACATGTACGTGCCGGTGATGATGGAGATTGCCATCGCGGTGGCCACCACGGACCGTACGCACGGCTACGACGTCCTGCTGCTCACCGGAGAGGAGGGGCCCGACGCGGTGCGCCGGGTGACCGGCAGCGGGCTCGCCGACGCCATGATCCTGATGGACGTCGAGCTGGAGAACGAGCGGCTGCCGCTGCTGCGGGCGACCGGCCAGCCCTCCGTGCTGATCGGCCTGCCGGCCGACACCACAGGCCTGACCTGTGTGGACCTGGACTGGAGTGCGACGGGCGCGCTGTGCGTGGAGCATCTGGCGGGACTCGGTCACCGTGACATCGCTGTCATAGGTGAGGCCCCCGCCGTCTACGAGCGGCACACCGGCTTCGCCGAGCGCACCCTGGACGGGCTGCGCTCCCGGGCCCGCGAGTCGGGCGTCCGGGTGCTGCACCGGCCGTGCGAGGGCGGGTACGACGCGATGGCCCTCACCCTGGCCCGGGTCTTCGACGAGCGCCCGGCGACGACCGGGTTCGTGGTGCAGAACGAGTCGGCGGTGGAGCCACTGCTCGCGCTGCTGCGCCAGCAGGGCCGGGCCGTGCCGGAGGACGTGTCCATGGTCGCGATCTGCCCGGACCAGGTCGCCGTCCAGGCCTCGGTGCGGCTGACCTCGGTCGCCATCCCGGCACAGGAGATGGGCCGGCACGCGGTCGAGCGTCTGGTGGCCAAGCTGGACGGGCGGGGCAGCGACGAGGTCGTGCTGCTCACGCCCGGGCTGACGGCACGGGCGAGTTCGGGCCCGGCACCGGCCGCCTCCTGACGCACCTTCCCGTGCTCCGGGCACCCGGGGCACGCCTCTGCCTGCTTTGTCCGTGAGCGGGACGGGGCGCTGGAGTGGAGCGGCCGCCAGGAGACCGTGTGGATCGAGCCGTGGGGTCCGGCCGCGGTCCGGGGGCGCGCCCGGCTCGGCGGACCCGTGCTGCCCGGCCTGCCGGGCGCGCTCCCCGACTCCCCGCCCGCGCGGGACGCCACGGTCGAGATCGGTGACGGGGAGGCGCGGCTGACGGTCGGCGCGCTGACCGTGGAGGTGAGCGCCGAGGGCGTCGGTTTCTCCGGTTGAGGGTCCGCGGAAACCGGCGACGGGAAGGGGGCCGGCACCGGATGGCAGCGGTGCCGGGTTCCTTCTCCCGTACGGCCACGCGAAACGGCCCGGGTCGGGGACCCGGGCCGTTCGCAGGTGACCGGCGACCGCGGTCGCCGGACCGTGGGAGCGTCAGCCGCGGCTCGCCTTGGCGAGGGCCGGCACGAAGCGCAGGGCGTCCAGCGTGCCCACGCCCGTGGCCATGTCGTAGCCGTTCACGGCCTTGTAGCCCTTGACGCCTTCGTAGCTGTTGTCCGTGCCGTCGTTGACGTCGACGACGCCCGGGTTCTTCTGCTTCAGAAGGGTGTAGAGGGCCGCGTTGATGTCGCCCACACGGTGGCCGGCCGCCTGGTCGGCGAGGGCGACGATGCCCGAGAAGAGCGGGCTGGCCTCGCTGGTGCCGCCGGAGACGTCCCAGCCGGTGGCCGTCGGGTCGTAGCTGGAGTACACCCAGGCACCGCCGTTGACCGCGGCGGCCATCGAGATGTCCGGGGTGCCGCGGCGGGTGCCGACGACGTTCTTCACACCGTCCTGGAAGGCCGGGCGGGTGAACACATGGGACTGGCCGCCGCCGCCCGCGCCGTAGTCGTTGTAGACGCTGTCCGGCTTGACGCGCTCGCCCTTGTCGTTCAGGTGGAGCTGGGTGCCGCCGATGGAGGTGACCAACGGGTCGGAGGACGGCCAGGAGTTGACGCGCTTCTTGTAGTACGTCTTGCCGTCGGCCTTCATGTCGGTGGCACCGCCGTCGCCCGAGGAGGCGAGGACGGTCACGTGCTTGCGCTGCGCGTCCTGGAAGGCGTACCGCAGCTTCTTGATGCTGGAGAGGTCGCCCTTGTCGAAGCCCGGGAACGTGTTCTCGGTGGCGCCGAAGCTCTGGCTGATGACATCGCCGACACCGTGGTCGATCAGGTACTTCTCCGCGGACATCATCTCCGGCAGACCGGTGGTGCCCTCGGTCTCCGCGACCGCCGTCTCCACCAGCACGATCTTCGCGTCCGGCGCGACGGCGTGGGCCATCTCGACGTCCAGCGTGGTCTCGCCGGCCCAGCCGGTCATGTCGGAGTTCTTCGGGTCGAACTTCGGGACGTGGCCCCACTTGACCACGTTGACCTTGGTGCTGCGCAGCCCGAACTGCTTGCTGTAGACGTCCAGGTCGTGCTGGACGGTCGGGGAACCGAACGAGTCGACGATGACGATCGTGCGGCCCTTGCCCGTGACGCCCTTCTTGTACAGCGGGTTCAGGTTGTACGCGGTGCGGTACTGCAGCGGGCTGTAGCAGTTGATGTGCCACTTGGCCTGGCACTGCGCGATGGGCAGGGGGCTGGGCACGTCGCGGACGAGGGTGTGCCCCGCGATGGCCGGCTGCGCGAAGGTGTGTGGCACGCCGGCGGGCGCGTCGGTGGTGGCGCCGGCCGAGGAGATGGTCGCCAGTCCTGCGGCGACGAGTGCGGCGGTGGCGGCGGAGGCCGCGAGGCCGCGCCCGGTTCGGGCTATGTGCATGTGGTCCCCTGAATGGTCCTGACACGTCCGGAACGGGTGGACCCGGACCGGACGAACTGGTCAGGCGCATCCCATCTGGAGAGTCATGGACAGAACAAGGCGTAGGGCGACACTCTTGAACAGCCGATGCCGAATCCTTTACCAGGGAGGAGAAAACGGCCGCACGCACAGAGGGTTATCCCTCGGTCCCCTCACAGAGAGACGGCCGCAGCCCCCGCACAGTGGGCTGCGGCCGTTTCCGGTTCCGACCTGTCCGTGGCAGGTCAGAGCGCGAGGCCGGTCAGGACCAGCACGCGCTCGTATGTGTAGTCGTCCATCGCGAACTTGACGCCCTCACGGCCCACACCGGACTGCTTGGCGCCGCCGTACGGCATCTGGTCGGCGCGGTAGGACGGAACGTCACCGATCACCACGCCGCCGACCTCGAGGGCGCGGTGGGCGCGGAAGGCGACCTGCAGGTCGTGGGTGAACACACCTGCCTGGAGGCCGTACTTGGAGTCGTTCACGGCGGCGAAGGCCTCGGCCTCGCCGTCCACCTTCCGCACGGTCAGGACCGGGCCGAAGACCTCCTCGCAGGAGATCGTCGTGTCGGCCGGTACGTCGGTGAGGACGGTCGGCGCGTAGGAGGCGCCGTCGCGGTCGCCGCCGGTGAGCAGCGTGGCGCCGGCCTCGACCGCCTCCTTCACCCAGGACTCCACGCGCTTGGCGGCGTCCTCGCTGACCAGCGGGCCGACGTCCGTCTTGGCGTCGGACGGGTCGCCGGTGACCTGGGCCTCGACGGCGGCGACGATGCGCGGCAGCAGGCGGTCGTAGACGGAGGCGTCGGCGATCACGCGCTGCACGGAGATGCAGGACTGGCCGCCCTGGTAGTTGGAGAAGGTCGCGATGCGGGTCGCGGCCCAGTCCAGGTCGGCGTCGGAGGCGTAGTCGCCGAGGACCACGGCCGCGCCGTTGCCGCCCAGTTCCAGCGTGCAGTGCTTGCGCGGCACCGAGTCCATGATCGCGTAGCCGACCTTCTCGGAACCCGTGAAGGAGATGACCGGCAGGCGCTCGTCCTGGACGAGGGCGGGCATGCGGTCGTTGCTGACCGGGAGGATCGACCAGGAACCGGCCGGCAGGTCGGTCTCGGCGAGCAGGTCACCGATGATCAGGCCCGAGAGCGGGGTGGCCGGGGCGGGCTTCAGGATGATGGGCGCACCGGCGGCGATGGCCGGGGCGATCTTGTGGGCGCACAGGTTCAGCGGGAAGTTGAACGGCGCGATGCCGAGCACGACGCCCTTCGGGAAGCGGCGGGTCAGTGCCAGCCGGCCCTGGCCGCCGGCGTCGGTGTCGAGCCGCTGGGCCTCGCCGCCGTTGAACCGGCGGGCCTCCTCGGCGGCGAACCGGAACACGGAGACGGCGCGCCCGACCTCCCCTCGGGCCCACTTGATCGGCTTGCCGTTCTCGGCGGAGATCAGCTGGGCGATCTCCTCGGTGCGCTCGACCAGGCGCTTGCTGACGTGGTCCAGGGCGGCGGCACGCACGTGCGCCGGGGTGGCGGCGAACTCGTCCCGCACGGCGTACGCGGCGGCCACGGCCTCCTCGACCTGGGCGTCGGACGGCACGCTGACCTTGCCGACGAGCCGGCCGTCCCACGGGGAGGTGACGTCGAAGGTGTCCTCGCCGGTGACCTGGCGGCCGGCGAGCCAGAAGGCGTGGGTGGAAGTCATGTGTCCCGGCCCTTCCGCGTTGGAGGTGTGCTTGGCTTTCGTGGTCCACGGTAGGGCGGGGGTGGCCGGGGGTCGCTTGTCCGAGTCGTAGCAGTAGCCGGACCGGGCACTACTGTTTGGACTACTCGCACGGGCTGCTCGGTCCGCACCGCTCGGCTCACACCGCCCGGGCGGCCTACTCGGCGCTGGTCGCCTTCAGGGCGAGCCACAGCTCCATGCGCACGTCGGGATCGTCCAGCGACCGCCCCAGGATCTCCTCCACCCGCCGCATCCGGTACCGCAGCGTGTGCCGGTGCACCCCCAGGTCCGCCGCGGCCGCGTCCCACTGCCCGTGCCGCGACAGCCACGCCCGCAGCGAGGCGACCAGATCCCCCCGCCCCGTCGCGTCGTGCTCGTGCAACGCCCGCAGCAGCCCGTCGGCGAACGCCTTCACCGCGTCGTCGGCCAGCAACGGCAGTACGGACCCCGCCGCCAGCTGCTCGTGCTCCACCAGCACCCGCCCCCGCCGCCGGGCCACCGACAGCGCCTGTTCGGCCTGCTTGTAGGCCGCCGCGGCGGCGATCGGGCCGGTCGGCGCGGACAGCCCGACGACCAGCTCGTCCTCGTCGCCGCCGGCCTGCTCGGGCACCGCACGCGCCGCCTCCAGCGCCGCCGCGTACCTCGTGCAGGCCTCCACCGCCGCGCCCCCGTCGGCGGCGAGCACCACCAGCCGCTCCCCCTCGGGCACGACCAGCACGGCCTCCCCGGAACGGGCGGCGGCGGCCTCCACGCTCTCGGCGAGCCCGCCCAGGGGATCGCCGCCGACGTCGGCGGCGAGCGCGGCGGCACCGGCACCCGGCGCCCGCACGTGGCCGTGGGCATCGGCGTGCGCCCGCGCGGCCGAACCGGACACGGACTCGGCGACGATCATCCGGAACGGCGCGTCGAGCAGCCCGCCGTACAGGTCCCCGGCGACGGCCCGGGCGTGGTCGGGCTCACCGGCGAGCAGCATGCGCAGCACCGCCGTGCCCACGCGCTGTTCGGCCGCGTGCAGGGAGCGGGAACGTTCGGTGGTGAGGGTGAGCAGGGCGATGGCGGAGTGCACGGCGTAGCGCTCGGCGGTGCCGAGGGCCGCGGCCGTGCCGACGGCGAGCGCGGCGCGCGGCCGCCGCCCCGTGCCCAGGGAGTGCAGTTCCACCCGGTCCTCGTGGTCGGGCCCGCCGACGACGGACGATGCGGGCGCCGCCCGCTCCCGCAGCCGCTCCACCTCGGCGGTCAGCCGGGCGGCGCGCCGACCGGCCCACTCGGGCGCGGCGGCGACGACGGCGCCCGAGGCGTCGTACAGCGCGGCCCACCCGTCGACCTGCCCGGCGAGCGCGCCGAGGAGCCCCTCGGGGCCGGCGTTCAGCGTCTGCTTGGTCAGCTCCCGCTGCGCGGCGAACCCAGCGGTGACCGCCCGGTACTGGTCGGCGGCGATGGCGGCGGACACGGCCTTGCTGATCGCGAGGAAGGGGGTGCGGCGGGGCACTTCGAGCAGCGGCAGCCCCTCTTCCCGCGCGGCGTCGACGAGGGCCGTGGGGATCTCCTCGTAGTTGACCCCCACGGCGAAGCCGAGCCCGACGACGCCCGCACCGACCAGCCGCTTCACGTACCGCCGCATGGCCTCGGGATCCTCCGCGTCCAGCTTGAGCGCGGTGATCAGCAGCAGCTCGCCGCCCTCCATGTACGGCACGGGGTCGGCCAGCTCGCTGACGTGGGCCCAGCGGACGGGTACGTCGAGGCGGTCCTCGCCCGCGCGGACGGTCAGTTTGAGCGCGGAGTGGTGGACGAGCGAGGCGAGGGTCGGGGGCATGGGGCCTTCACGGTGAGGGAGATGAGGCGATCACGTGATCTTTTGGCCGAAGCGTATGAACGACCTCCACCGATTCTGCCTCACCGTATGGTCCCGCGCTGCCTCCTCACCCCCTCAAATCCACCAGCAACGGCGGCGCGTGCTCGCCCCGGACACTCGTCAACGACAACACGGCATGCCCCGCCGGCACCCCATGAGCCAACTCAGAAGCCGACCAACGCTCCCGCTCCACCTGCCGGACGGTGACGGCCTCCGTTGTCACCGCCTTGCCGGTCACCAGCTTGCGCAGGGCATGGATGGCGCGCGTCATCGGCTGGTCCGCGAAGACGGTGTGCTGGGCCACGTCCCGGGTCTCCACCCACTGGGTGCCCCAGGCGTCCGCGAACCTGCCGCCGTCCCATGTGGTCACTCCGGAGAACGCCATGTGACAGCCGACGGCCGCATACAGCGGAGCGTGCAGCGCCTCGGGTACGTCGCCCACGGTCCGCAGGGCGAGTACCACACCGGCGTTCCGGGAGCGCAGGCGCTGAATGCGGCGGACGGACTCGGTCGTCACCGCACCGGTGGCGTCGTCGAGGACGAGACAGGCGAAGTGGGTCCGCTCGCCCGCCAGCGCCACCGCACCGAACTGGGCGAGCAGCAGCCGGGTGATGATCCGGGACGCCTCTTCGTGCCCTCGGGCGGGCAGGTCGACACGGACGCGCAGCGGATGGTGGGCGACCGCGCGCAGGGAGAACGGGCGGGCTCCCCCGCCCTCCCCGCCGAAGAATTCGGCGAACGCCGGCCGGTCCAGTACGGCGAGCCGGTCGGCCAGAACCGGACCCGGATCCCCAGCGGTGCCCGACTGCCTGGCACGCGCATCGAGATCGCGGCGCATCGCCGTGTGCCCGTCCGTCGTGAGCGCATCGCGCAGTGCCGCCAGTGCCGAGGACTCTCCTTCCAGGAGTTCCCGTAGCTCGGGAAGAGTCGGGAAGCGTCCGTACGCCGCCCGGTAGGGGCCGAGGAGCTGAGCGAGCACGGTGACCGACCGCCGGCCGGTCACCGCGTCCAGGTCGCCGGCCAGCCCCTCCGCCAGGAAGGCGGCCGCTTCATCGGGGTCGTCGCAGTCCGCGTAGAGATCCAGGTCGTGCACGGACGCCGGGTCGCCGAGGCGTACGACGACATCGAAGGCCGAGTCGGGTCCGAGCGGGGTGTCGGCCCCGCACACGGCAACGACGGCGCACTGTCCGGCGAGCGCCTGCAGACCCAGCGATTCGACGACGGGGCGAATCAGGTGGCGTGTCTTGCCCGAGCCCGAGGGTCCGACGGCCAGCAACGAGGTGCCGAGAGCGTCCGGTGCAAGCGCCGCACCGGCGCCGGCGTAGGCCGGCGGGGTGCGGTCGCCTGCCACCCACCTCCCGATGCGCACCTGACTGGCGAGGAGATCATGCTGGGCGGCCCGGCCCGGCAGGTCACGGTGGCCGGAGGGGTGAGTCCAGGCGGCTCCGCCCTCGCGCAGCACCGTGTCGGTGAAGGAGGACAGCCGGGCGCGGATCTGCGCCACGGTCCACATGTGGCCGACCCTGGCGCAGTCCACATCGCTCATTCGGCCGGCCTCCACCTCGGCGGTCAGCACATCTGCGGCCTGATGGTGACCGGCCTCCCGCAGTTCGGGCCACTGCGACGGCCGCCGGTCGACGGCCGGCTCCACGGCCTCGGTCGCACTCGTCCGGGCCCGCGCGGCGAGTACCTCCTTCGCGAGGGGCCACCAGCCCCCGACCCGGGCGAACGGCCACAGCACCAGCAGGGTGATGAGCGCGTACAGCCCGTCCGTGAGTACCTCCGAGGCGAAGACGCCGTAATCGCCGGTGATCAGAACGATGAGGGAGAACACCGGGTCCTGAACGGGCAGAGCGTCCCAGCCGAGGCCGAAGGCGCTCGGGAAGACGAATGCCAGCGCGATCAGCGCGCCGAGTGCGGCGATGAGGGCGCGAGCGGGTTGGTCTCGGCGGGTGACGACATGCCGGATGATGTCGGACCAGCTGCCCAGACGTGCCATGACATAGACGAGGATCGCGAAGAACACGCCGTTGGCGACCGTCATGGCCTCGGCGCCCTGGTAGCCCTTCGGCGTCGTGGTGCCGGGCCACCACCATCCGTCGGGGGTGAGCAGCTTGAGGACGGTCCACTGGTAGGGGAGGCTGCCGTGCCGCCACAGTGACCACAGAAGCAGTCCCGCCACGAGGGGGACGGCGAAGCCGACGATGGTTACGGGGGCCAGCCGCTGTCCCTGGCGTGCCGCCTTGGGCGGGCGGTAGCCGTAGCGCCAGATACCGGGGGCGACGGCCGGGCGCGGCTGGTCCAGCCAGTCGGCGACGTGCGAGCGGGGATGCGGCGGGTTGGGGGCGTGCCCCCGTTGCGCGACGGGCGGCGGCACCCCCGGCGCCCGCGTCGGCCGTGGCGGCATCGTGGGGGCGTCGTACGGCGTCGCCGCGCCGTTGTACGGCGTCGCGGGCCCGTTCCGGGGTACTGCGGGCATGTCTGTCGGCTCCGCCGGCCGCGGCACGGGGTGTGCGTGCGTGCCCCGCGCGTCCTGCGTCCCGTCGCTGTCCATCGCCCCTGCTCCCTGACCAGCCGCTCCGTGCACCATCAGCGAGTCAATCTAATGCCCTTTCAAGGGGAGTTCAGCGATTGCGCTGCAGGGCGCGCGGCGAGATATGAGCACGCCACCGCGTCCCCCTCCCGGTTCCTCTATGTCCAAGGCGGACAACGCAGCTCGCCGACAACGCCCACATGGAGCATGCCCACCCTCCGCGCCCGGCCCTAGCCTGCGAAGAAAGATAGGTATGCGGCCGAAAACGCACCGCCCGGAACCGTCCGGGACGCCAGATCAGACCGCCCGGTACGCAAGATCATCAGGAGCCCCCATGACCGCACTTCCGCAGGAGCGCCGCGTCGTCACCGCCATCCCCGGCCCGAAGTCGCAGGAGCTGCAGGCCCGCCGTACCGCCGCGGTCGCCCAGGGCGTGGGCTCCGTGCTGCCGGTCTTCACCGCGCGCGCGGGCGGCGGGATCATCGAGGACGTCGACGGCAACCGGCTCATCGACTTCGGGTCCGGTATCGCCGTGACCAGCGTCGGCGCCTCCGCCGAGGCCGTCGTACGGCGCGCCTCCGCGCAGCTCGCCGACTTCACCCACACCTGTTTCATGGTCACCCCGTACGAGGGGTACGTGGAGGTCGCGGAGGCGCTCGCCGAGCTGACCCCGGGTGACCACGCCAAGAAGTCCGCGCTGTTCAACTCCGGCGCCGAGGCCGTCGAGAACGCCGTCAAGATCGCCCGCGCCTACACCAAGCGGCAGGCCGTCGTCGTGTTCGACCACGGGTACCACGGCCGGACCAACCTGACCATGGCGCTGACGGCGAAGAACATGCCGTACAAGCACGGGTTCGGGCCGTTCGCGCCCGAGGTGTACCGGGTGCCGGTGGCCTACGGCTACCGCTGGCCGACGGGCGCGGAGAACGCCGGTCCGGAGGCCGCCGCGCAGGCCATCGACCAGATGTCCAAGCAGGTCGGCGCGGACAACATCGCCGCGATCATCATCGAGCCGGTCCTCGGCGAGGGCGGCTTCATCGAGCCGGCCAAGGGCTTCCTCCCGGCGATCCGGCAGTTCGCCGCCGACAACGGGATCGTGTTCGTCGCCGACGAGATCCAGTCCGGTTTCTGCCGGACCGGGCAGTGGTTCGCCTGCGAGGACGAGGGGATCGTCCCGGACCTGATCACGACCGCCAAGGGCATCGCGGGTGGTCTGCCGCTCGCCGCCGTCACCGGCCGCGCCGAGATCATGGACGCCGCGCACGCCGGTGGGCTGGGCGGCACGTACGGCGGCAACCCCGTCGCCTGCGCCGGCGCGCTCGGTGCCATCGAGACCATGAAGGAGCAGGACCTCAACGGCAAGGCCAAGCGCATCGAGGAGATCATGAAGGGTCGCCTCACCGCCATGGCCGAGAAGTTCGACGTCATCGGTGACGTGCGTGGGCGTGGCGCGATGATCGCGATCGAGCTGGTCAAGGACCGCACCACCAAGGAGCCGAACCCGGAGGCCACCGCCGCGCTCGCGAAGGCCTGCCACGCCGAGGGCCTGCTGGTTCTGACCTGCGGCACCTACGGCAACGTGCTGCGCTTCCTGCCCCCGCTGGTGATCGGCGAGGACCTGCTGAACGAGGGTCTCGACATCATCGAGCAGGCGTTCGCGCGCATCTGAGCAGCAGGTCTGCACCTCTGAAGGGCGCCTGCGGCAGGCCGTGTGAAGAAGGTGTGCGAGGTGGATGACGGGACGCGATTCCGTCTGCCCAAGCGCCTCGGCCTGCCGTAGGTTCTACCCAGATGAGAGATACACCCCGCCCACAGGGGACTGTGGGCGACTTCAGGGCGGGGCCTCCCCAGCTTCGACCTGGTCGTGCCCTCGCGCACACAACCGGCGCCTGACGGCTCCGGGATCTCCTCACCGATCGGACGGTCGCCGCCCCAAACCCCCCGGGGCGCGCGACGTTCCGGTCCGGACGGCCGCCTCGGAACTACCCCCCCTGTTCCGGGGCGGCCGACCTCCTTCCTCGCACGCACGAGAGAATCTGCGAAGCTGGGCGCCGTGTCGACCGCAGCCCGCCGCGCCCCGCTCCTCGGCCTCCCGGCCCTCCTCCTCGCCCTGATCACCTGGCAGGTCGTGGCCCACGGCCCGCTGCTGCGCCTGGACGCCCGCCTCAGCCGGGCCCTAGTCCATCCGGACGGGTTCTCCGAGACGCTCGCCGACTTCGGCAACTTCCAGGTCGCCGTGCCCGTGCTCGCCACGGCCGTGCTCTACGTCCTCCGGCGGGGGCGGGTGACCCGCACGCCGCTGTGGTGGCTGCCGCCCGCCGCCGCGGTCGCACTGATGGCGCTGGTCCCGGTGATCGTCGTACCGCTCAAGGACTGGACCGCGCGGCCGGGGACCCCCGTGGTGCCCCCGGCCGTCGGCTATTTCCCCTCCGGGCACACGGCCACGGCGGCCGTCGCCTACGGCTCCGCGGCACTGCTCCTGCTCCCCTGGCTGCGCTCCACGGCCGCGCGCCGCGGCCTGGTCGCCGGGTGCGCGGCCCTGGTGCTCGGGGTGTCGTACGGCCTGGTCCGGCACGGCTACCACTGGCCGCTGGACGTGATCGCCAGCTGGTGCCTGTGCACCGTGCTGCTGACCGCCCTGTCCCTGGTGCCGGGCGTCAGCCGAAGTACGCGTCGAAGTTCTTCTGGAACTCCCAGTTCGAGTAGTGGTCCCAGTTCACCGACCACGTCATCAGGCCGCGGAGAGCCGGCCAGGTCCCGTGGGTCGCGTACGAGCCGCAGTTCGTCTTCTTCGTCAGGCAGTCCAGGGCCTTCGTGACCTCGGACGGGGCCACGTACCCGTTGCCCGCGTTGGTCGACGCCGGCATGCCGATCGCCACCTGGTCGGGGCGCAGGGGCGGGAAGACGTTGTTCGGGTCCCCCGCCACCGGGAAGCCGGTGAGCAGCATGTCGGTCATGGCGATGTGGAAGTCGGCGCCGCCCATGGAGTGGTACTGGTTGTCCAGACCCATGATCGGCCCGGAGTTGTAGTCCTGGACGTGCAGCAGGGTGAGGTCGTCGCGCAGGGCGTGGATGACGGGGAGGTACGCCCCGCAGCGCGGGTCCTGGCCGCCCCACTTGCCGGTGCCGTAGTACTGGTAGCCGTTCTGCACGAAGAACGTCTCGGGCGCCATGCTCAGCACGAACTTGGAGCCGTACTTGGCCTTCAGGGTCTTCAGCGCCGAGATCAGGTTCACGATCACCGGCGTGGTGGGGTTCTTGAAGTCCGTGTCGCTCGCGTCGAGGGACAGCGAATGGCCCTCGAAGTCGACGTCCAGACCGTCCAGGCCCCAGGTGTCGATGATGTTCGAGACGGAGGAGACGAAGGCGTCGCGGGCCGCGGTCGTGGTCAGCTGGACCTGGCCGTTCTGGCCGCCGATCGAGATCAGCACCTTCTTGCCGGCCGCCTGCTTGGCCTTGATCGCGGCCCTGAAGTCGGCGTCGCTCTCCACGTTCGGGCACTCGGTGACCGGGCAGCGGTTGAAGCGGATGTCCCCCGAGGTGGGCGAGGTGGGCTCGCCGAAGGCCAGGTCGATGACGTCCCAGCTGTCGGGAACGTCGGCGAGCCGGGTGTAGCCGGAGCCGTTGGCGAAACTCGCGTGCAGATAGCCGACGAGGGCGTGGGCCGGCAGATCGGCGGAACCGCCGCCGGTGCCGGTGCCCGCGCTGGTCGTCGCGGTCACGACAGCGGACTTCGCGGACTCGCCGGCGTCGTTGCTCGCGGTGACCTGGAAGCTGTACGCCGTCGAGGCGGCGAGGCCGGTGACGGTGGCCGAAGTGCCGGTCACCGTCTGCGACTTGACCCCGTCACGGTAGACGGCGTAGCTCGTGGCACCGGCCACCGACGACCAGGACAGGGCCACGGAGGACGAGGTGACGGCGGTGGTCCTCAGGCCGGTGGGCGCGGCGGGCGGCTGTCCGGTGCCGGTCCCGCCGCCGGGGCCGACCAGGGAGATGTCGTCGGCGTAGTACGCGCCGGTGCCGTACCAGCCGTGCGTGTAGAGCGTCACCTTCGTGGTGGCGGCGCCGGTGGTGAAGGTGGTGGTCAGCTTCTGCCAGTCCGGGGCGGACTGGGTCCAGGTGGAGACGTCGGTGGTGCCGGTGCCGCTCGCGCCGAGGTAGACGTACGCGCCCCGGACGTAACCGGACAGCGTGTACGGCGAGTTGGGCTTTACGGTCACCGTCTGCGTGCACTGCGCGTTGTCGCTGCCGGCCGGGGTCGCCTGCAGCGCGGAACTGCCGCTGTGCACGGGTGAGCCGACCGTCGTGCCGCTCCCCGCCGTACAGGTCCAGCCGGTGAGGCCGGACTCGAAACCGCCGTTGGTGACGAGGTCCGCATCGGCCGCACGGGCGGCCGACGAGAGGGCGGTGACGCCGGGCACGGCCAGCAGGGCGGCCGTGAGCAGGGCGAGGACGGATCTGGGACGGCGTGCGCGCGCGGCGCGTGGGGCGCGTTCCACAAGGGCCTCCGGAGTCTGGGGAGTTGGAGGGCGGAGCGCACTCAACTTGGTCCAGACCAATCCTCTTGTCAAGGTGCCGCGGAGCTAGCCGCCCCCGTCCGCGCCCCTGGCCGGCCGCGCCGCCGCCTCGTGCATGGCCAGCTCCAGCAGCGCGGGGTCGGTCAGCGTGCCCGAGCCGTCCGGCGGCACCAGCCAGCGCACGCTCCGGGTGGGCCGTCCCGGATGCGGCACGACGATCCAGGTGCCGGGGCCCGCGGCGCGGATGCCGGTGCCCACCCAGCGGGCGGCGGTGCCCGGCGGCACGAAGAACCCGACCCGGTCGTCGCCGAAGTCGGCGAGGACCGGGCCGGGCCGGTCGAGCAGCCGGGTGAGCACGCCCAGGGTCGGATGACCGAGGTCGCCCGGCAGGCTCAGCACGTCCCAGGCGCTGCCGGCGGGCAGCAGCGCGACCCCGAGGGGGTTGCGCTCCCATTCCCAGCGGCAGGCCCCGGGGTCCGGTGCGACGGATGCCAGCCACTCGACGGCTGCCTTGGCCCCAGTCACCAGAAGGCCTCCCTCTTCTCTCGCCCGACCGTCCTGCGCGGTCGCGTCGGGAGGAGAGAGGGAGGCTTTCCGGGGGCATTACGCGGGTTCCGCGCCCCGATTCAAGTGATCTGCATCACATCCCAGCGTCATCGGCCGCACCCTGCGGGGCCTGGTCCTGCTGAGCGGGGGCCTGGTCCTGCTGACCCTGCTGGTCCTGCTGAGCGGGAGCCTGGTCCTGCTGGCCCTGCTGGTCCTGCTGAGCAGGGGCCTGGTCCTGCTGCGACTGCTGGTCCTGCTGAGGCTGCTGCTGGTCCTGCTGCTGACCGGGATCGGCCTTACCGGAGTCGGTGTCCGTCTTGGCGGGGCCGGTCTTGCTCGGGTCGCCGGGGTCGGTCTTGCCCGGGTCGGTCTTACCGGGGTCCGTCTTGCCGGGGTCGGTCTTGCCCGGGTCCGTCTTGCCGGGATCCGTCTTGCCCGGGTCGGTCTTACCGGGGTCCGTCTTGCCCGGGTCGGTCTTGCCCGGGTCGGTCTTACCGGGGTCGGTCTTGCCCGGGTCGGTCTTGCCCGGGTCGGTCTTACCGGGGTCCGTCTTCCCCGGGTCGGTCTTGCCCGGGTCCGTCTTGCCGGGATCCGTCTTCCCCGGGTCGGTCTTACCGGGGTCCGTCTTCCCCGGGTCCGTCTTACCGGGATCCGTCTTCCCCGGGTCCGTCTTGCCGGGATCCGTCTTCCCCGGGTCGGTCTTACCGGGGTCGGTCTTGCCCGGGTCCGTCTTCCCCGGGTCCGTCTTGCCCGGGTCGGTCTTCCCCGGGTCCGTCTTGCCCGGATCGGTCTTCCCCGGATCCGTCTTACCGGGCTCCGTCTTCCCCGGGTCGTGCTTCTTCGAGTCCCAGTCGTGCGAGCTCGGGTCCTTCTGCCAGTGGTCCTTGTCGTTCAGGTTCCAGTGGTGGCAGTGATGATCGTGACGATGGTGGTGGAAGTACGAGACGTTGTCGTAGGAGTCCCAGAAGTAGTACCGGTGATGGCCCGACCACACGTAGTAGCAGTTGTGGTGGTGGTCCCAGTAGTACTTGTGGTGGTCCTCCCAGCAGTAGAACTTGTGGTGCTTCTTCCAGTGCGACTTGTAGGTGACCTTCCAGCAGTACAGCTTGTGGTGGTGGCGGTGGTGCTGGGGAGCCGTCTTCGCGGTCGACGGCTGGTGCATCGGAGCCGCCGTGGCGGCCGCTGCCGGCAGCATGACGCCTCCCGCGACGACGGCGGCGGAGGCCACCGCCGTCGCCAGGCCCAGGCGGCGCTGGGAGCGGGAGTCGTCGTGCGTACGGGTGATGCGGGTCATGGTCTTCTCCTGCCGATCCGGTGTCGAAGCCGGTGCCTCCCGGTGAGGCCCGTGCTTCCAGTACGCCGGACTGCGGCAGCGTGGTCATGCTCCGGAAACTCGTGGCTTGACGCAGCCGTGGGAACCGAGTACAAGGCCCCCGGCCACCGCTCAGCTGTCGAAGCCCAGCCCCAGCCGGTCCATCGTCCGCAGCCACAGGTTGCGCCGGCCGCCGTGCGCGTCGGCGCGGGCCAGGGACCACTTGGTGAGGGCGATCCCGGTCCAGGCGAACGGCTCCGGCGGGAACGGCAGCGGCTTCCTGCGGACCATCTCCAGCTCGGTCCGCTCGGTGCGCTCCCCGGCCAGCAGGTCGAGCATCACGTCCGCGCCGAAGCGCGTGGCACCGACGCCCAGGCCGGTGTAGCCCGCCGCGTACGCCACCCGGCCCCCGTGCGCCGTACCGAAGAACGCCGAGAAGCGGGAGCAGGTGTCGATGGCCCCGCCCCAGGCGTGCGTGAAGCGGACGCCCTCCAACTGCGGGAAGCAGGTGAAGAAGTGGCCCGCGAGCTTGGCGTACGTCTCCGGCCGGTCGTCGTACTCGGCCCGCACCCGGCCGCCGTAGTGGTGGATCGCGTCGTAGCCGCCCCACAGGATCCGGTTGTCGGCGGACAGGCGGAAGTAGTGGAACTGGTTGGCGGAGTCGCCGAGCCCCTGTCTGTTCTTCCAGCCGATCGACTCCAGCCGGGCGGCGGTCAGCGGCTCGGTCATCAGCGCGTAGTCGTAGACCGGGACGGTGTAGGAGCGCACTCGGCGCAGCAGGTTCGGGAAGATGTTCGTGCCGAGCGCGACCCGGCGAGCGCGGACCGCGCCGTACGGCGTGCGTACGGCCATCCCGGCGCCGTACTGCTTCAGGGTCAGGGCGGGCGTGTGCTCGTACACCCGCACCCCGAGCCTCAGACACGCCTTCTTCAGGCCCCAGGCCAGCTTGGCCGGGTGCAGCATGGCCACACCCCTGCGGTCCCACAGGCCGGCCTCGAAGGTGGGCGAGTTCACCTGCTCGCGCACGGCGTCGGCGTCGAGGAACTCGATGCCGTCCGCGAGTCCCTTCTCGGTCAACTCCCGGTGCCAGTCGCGCAGTTCCCTGGCCTGGTAGGTCTCGGTGGCGACGTCGATCTCGCCGGTGCGCTCGAAGTCGCAGTCGATGCCGTGCCGGGCGACCGCGGCCTCGATCTCGTCGAGGTTGCGCCGGCCCAGCTCCTCCAGCCTGCCGATCTCGTCGGGCCAGCGGGCCAGGCCGTTGGGCAGGCCGTGCGTGAGGGAGGCGGCGCAGAAGCCGCCGTTGCGGCCGGAGGCGGCCCAGCCCACCTCGCGGCCTTCCAGCAGCACCACGTCACGCCGCGGGTCGCGCTCTTTCGCGTTCAGCGCGGTCCACAGCCCGCTGTAGCCGCCGCCGACGACCAGCAGGTCGCAGGTGTCGGTGCCGGTGAGGGCGGGCTCGGCGGGTGGCTTGCCGGGGTCTTCCAGCCAGTACGGGACCGGCTGGGCTTCGGAGAGAGAGGCGATCCAGTTGTCCTTGCCACGGCTCATGGCGCTTGGGGCCATGATTTCAACTCCCTACGAGGGCTTTCCTGAAAAGGCCTATGCCTTTTGTTTGTTACGGCTGTTGCTGATGAACATCGAGAACAACGTGATCAGGACGGCGACGAGGAACATGGTCGTACCGATGACGTTGATCTGGACGGGCGTGCCGCGCTGCGCCGAACCCCACACGAACATGGGGAAGGTGACGGTCGAGCCGGCGTTGAAATTGGTGATGATGAAATCGTCGAAGGAGAGCGCGAAGGAGAGCAGCGCGCCAGCGGCGATTCCGGGGGCCGCGATCGGCAGGGTGACCCGCAGGAAGGTCTGCACGGGGCCCGCGTACAGGTCCCGGGCGGCCTCCTCCAGGCGCGGGTCCATCGACATCACACGCGCCTTGACCGCGGTGACGACGAAGCTGAGGCAGAACATGATGTGCGCGATCAGGATCGTCATGAAGCCGAGTTGCGCGCCCATGTTGAGGAACAGGGTGAGCAGCGAGGCGGCCATGACGACCTCGGGCATCGCCATCGGAAGGAAGATCAGCGAGTTGACGGCGCCGCGGGCGCGGAAGCGGTAGCGGACGAGCGCGAAGGCGATCATCGTGCCGAGGATCGTGGCGCCGATCGTCGCCCACACGGCGATCTGGAGGCTGATGGACAGCGAGCCGCACATGTCGGCGACGCCGCACGGCTGCTTCCAGGCGTCGAGGGAGAACCGCTGCCATTCGTAGTTGAAGCGTCCCTTCGGCTTGTTGAAGGAGAACACCGTCACGATGACGTTGGGCAGCAGGAGGTAGGCGAGCGTCAGGATGCCCGCGATGACGACGAGACGGCGCTTGAGCCAGTTGACGAAGGGCATTTAGACCAGGTCCTCCGTCCCGGACCGGCGGATGTAGAGGGTGACCATGGCCAGGATGGCGGCCATGAGGATGAAGGAGAGGGCCGCGGCGGTCGGGTAGTCCAGGATGCGCAGGAACTGCGTCTGGATGACGTTGCCGATCATGCGCGTGTCGGTGGAACCGAGGAGTTCGGCGTTGACGTAGTCGCCGGCCGCGGGGATGAAGGTCAGCAGCGTGCCGGAGACCACGCCGGGCATCGACAGCGGGAAGGTGACCTTGCGGAAGGTGGTCCAGGGCCTGGCGTACAGGTCGCCGGCCGCCTCGTGCAGCCGTCCGTCGATCCGCTCCAGCGAGGTGTACAGCGGCAGGATCATGAACGGCAGGAAGTTGTACGTCAGACCGCAGACGACCGCCAGTGGTGTGGCGAGGACGCGGTCGCCGGCCGTCCAGCCCAGGAAGTTGGTGAGGTCCAGGACGTGCAGCGAGTTCAGCGTGTGCACGACCGGACCGTTGTCGGCGAGGATCGTCTTCCAGGCCAGGGTGCGGATCAGGAAGCTGGTGAAGAACGGCGCGATCACCAGGACCATGATCAGGTTCCGCCAGCGGCCCGCGCGGAAGGCGATCAGGTAGGCCAGCGGATAGCCGAGCAGCAGGCACAGCACGGTCGCGGCGGCGGCGTAGGCGACGGAGCGCAGGAACTGCGGCCAGTACTCGGACAGGGCGTTCCAGTACGTCGCGAAGTGCCACGTGACCTTGTAGCCCTCCTCCAGGGAGCCCTGCTGCACGGAGGTGGAGGCCTGGTAGATCATCGGCAGCGCGAAGAAGACGACCAGCCACAGGATGCCGGGCAGCAGCAGCCAGTACGGGGTGAAGCGGCCGCGTTTGCGCGGTGGCTTCGTCTCCGGTGCGGTGGGGGCGAGGGGTGGGGGTGCCTCGGCTTCGGTGAGCGTCGTCATCAGGCGGCCGCCTCTTCCTCGGTGCCCGCATCGATGTCCTGGGCCGCGTCCAGGCCGAAGGTGTGCGCCGGGCTCCAGTGCAGCACGACCTCGGCGCCGGGCACGAGCCGGCCGTCGCGCTCGACGTTCTGCACGTACACCGAGAGCTCGTCGCAGACCGGGCTGTCGATCACGTACTGGGTGGAGACGCCGATGAAGCTGGCGTCGGCGATCCTGCCGGTGAGACGGTTGCGGCCCTCGGGTATCTCCCCCGCGTCGTCGGCGTGCGTGAGGGAGATCTTCTCGGGGCGGATGCCGACCAGCACCTTGCCGCCGGCCGTGGTGGGCGCCGAACATCGCGCTGTGGGCAGCACCAGCTTGCCGTCGCCCGCCTTGAGCACGATGTCGTCGCCGTTCTTCGTGTCGACCTCGGCCTCGATCAGGTTGGAGGTGCCGAGGAAGTTGGCGACGAAGGTGGTGTTCGGGTTCTCGTACAGGTCGGTCGGCGAGCCGAGCTGTTCGACGCGGCCCGCGTTCATCACGGCGACCGTGTCGGCCATGGTCATGGCCTCCTCCTGGTCGTGCGTGACGTGCACGAAGGTGATGCCGACCTCGGTCTGGATGCGCTTGAGCTCCAGCTGCATCTGGCGGCGCAGCTTGAGGTCGAGGGCGCCGAGCGGCTCGTCGAGCAGGAGCACCTTCGGGTGGTTGATGAGCGCGCGGGCGACGGCGACGCGCTGCTGCTGGCCGCCGGAGAGCTGGTGCGGCTTCTTGCGGGCCTGCTCGCCGAGCTGGACCAGCTCCAGCATCTCCTCGACCTGCTTCTTCACGCTCTTGATGCCGCGCCGGCGCAGGCCGAAGGCGACGTTCTCGAAGATGTCGAGGTGCGGGAAGAGGGCGTAGGACTGGAAGACCGTGTTCACCGGGCGCTTGTACGGCGGCAGGTGGGTCACTTCCTGGTCGCCGAGGTGGACGGCGCCCGTCGTGGGCTCCTCCAGGCCGGCGATCATGCGCAGGGTGGTCGTCTTGCCGCAGCCGGAGGCGCCGAGCAGGGCGAAGAAGGAGCCCTGCGGCACGGTGAGGTCCAGCGGCTGTACCGCGGTGAAGCCGTTGTCATAGGTCTTGCTGATACCGGAGAGGCGGACGTCGCCGCTGTTGTCTGGTGTCGTCATCGTCGTCGTCACGCCCCTGTGAGCTTCGAGAACTTCTGCTGGTAGGCGGTCTCTTCCTTCTGCGTCAGCGCGCGGAAGGAACGGGACCTCGCCTGCATGGCCTTGTCGGGAACGATCAGCGGGTTGTTCGCCGCACCCTTGTCGATCTTCGCAAGGTAGGGCTTCACACCCGCTACGGGGCTCACGTAGTTGACGTACGCGGCGAGCTCGGCGGCCGGCTCCGGCTCGTAGAAGAAGTCGATGAGCCGCTCGGCGTTCGTCTTGTGGCGCGCCCTGTTGGGGATCAGCATGTTGTCGGTCGACGTCATGTAACCGCTGTCGGGGATGACATAGCCCACGTCCGGGTTGTCCGCCTGGAGCTGGACGACGTCGCCGCCCCAGGCGACGCAGGCGGCGATGTCGCCCTTGGTGAGGTCGGACGTGTAGTCGTTGCCGGTGAAGCGCCGGATCTGGCCCTTGTCGACTGCCTTCTGGAGGCGGGCGACCACCGCGTCGAAGTCGTCGTCGGTGAACTTCGCCGGGTCCTTGCCCATGTCGAGCATGGTCATGCCGATGGTGTCGCGCATCTCGGTCAGGAAGCTGACGCGTCCCTTGAGCTTCGGGTTGTCCAGCAGGTCGGAGACCGACTTCACCTCGACGCCGGCGAGCGCCTTCTTGTTGAAGGCGATGACGGTCGAGACGCCCTGCCACGGGTAGGAGTAGGCGCGGCCGGGATCCCAGTCGGGCGCGCGGAACTGGTCCGACAGGTTGGCGAAGGCGTGCGGCAGGTTGGACGGGTCCAGTTTCTGGACGTATCCGAGCCGGATCATCCGGGCGGCCAGCCAGTCGGTGAGGACGACGAGATCGCGGCCGGTGTCGTGACCGGCGGCGAGCTCCGGCTGGATCTTGCCGAAGAACTCGTCGTTGTCGTTGATGTCCTCGGTGTACTTCACCTGGATGCCGGTCGCCTTGGCGAACGTGTCGAGCGTGGGGTGCCGCTTCGTCTTGTCGTCCACGTCGATGTACTCGGGCCAGTTGGAGAAGTTGACGACCTTCTCCTTGGCCGAGTGGTCGTCGGCGGACACGCCCCCTTGCGTCTTGCTCGCGGCGGGGATGCCGCAGGCACTCAGCCCCCCGAGGGCGCCGACCGTGAGCGCGCCGCCCGCGGAGGCGCGCAGCAGCGACCGGCGGGTCATGGCGGCCCGGCCGCCTCGGAAGCTCCGCCGTACGGCGGCCAGTTCGACCGGTGTGAAGCGGTCGGGCTCGTACTGCTCCATGCGCGTGGTGCCCTTTCGGGAGGAAGAGGTGGTCGGCCTGGTCCAGGGCCGGGACGTCACACCCGGCGGCAGCCGGTCGAACGGCTGTTACCGGTCCCCGAAGACCGTGCGGTGCCAGTCCTTCCGGGCCACCGCGGTGTTGTCGAACATTACGTGCTTGACCTGCGTGTACTCCTCGAAGGAGTACGCCGACATGTCCTTGCCGAAGCCGGACGCCTTGTATCCGCCGTGCGGCATCTCGCTGATGATCGGGATGTGGTCGTTGATCCACACGCAGCCGGCCTTGATCTCGCGGGTGGCGCGGTTCGCGCGGTAGACGTTGCCGCTCCACGCGGAGGCGGCGAGCCCGTAGGGGGTGTCGTTGGCCAGCCGGATGCCCTCGTCGTCGCTGTCGAACGGCAGGACGACCAGGACCGGGCCGAAGATCTCGGACTGGACGATCTCGCTGTCCTGGGCCGCGTCGGCGATCAGGGTCGGCCGGTAGTACGCGCCCTTCTCCAGAGCGCCCGTCGGGGCCTCGCCGCCGGTCACCACGCGCGCGTAGGCACGCGCCCGGTCGACGAAGGCGGCGACCCGGTCCCGCTGGGCGTGCGAGATGAGCGGCCCGAGATCGGTGCCGGGAGCGAAGGGGTCCCCGAGCCGCACGGTCTCCATCAGGGCGGCGGTCCGCTCGACGAACGCCTCGTACAGCGGTCGCTGCACGTACGCGCGGGTGGCGGCCGTGCAGTCCTGCCCGGTGTTGATGAGGGCGCCGGCGACGGCCCCGTGGACGGCGGCCTCCAGATCGGCGTCGTCGAAGACGACGAAGGGCGCCTTGCCGCCGAGCTCCAGGTGCAGCCGCTTGACCGTGGCGGTGGCGACCTCGGCGACGCGCTTGCCGACCGGGGTGGACCCGGTGAAGGAGGTCATGGCGACGTCCGGGTGGCCGACGAGGTGCTCCCCCGCCTCCCCGCCGGTCCCGGTGACGATGTTGATCACACCGTCGGGGACGCCGGCGTCCGTGGCGGCCTGGGCGAAGAGCAGCGAGGTGAGCGGGGTCAGCTCGGCGGGCTTCAGCACGACGGTGTTGCCGGCGGCGATCGCCGGGAGGATCTTCCAGGCGGCCATCTGGAGCGGGTAGTTCCAGGGAGCGATCGACCCGACGACACCGATCGGCTCGCGCCGGACGTACGACGTGTGGTCGCCGGAGTACTCACCGGCGGACTGCCCCTGCAGGTGCCGGGCGGCACCCGCGAAGAACGCGGTGTTGTCGATGGTCCCCGGCACGTCGAACTCACGGGAGAGCTTCAGCGGCTTGCCGCACTGCAGGGACTCGGCGCGGGCGAAGTCCTCCGCGCGGTCGGCGAGCACGGCGGCGAACCGGTGCAGCGCGTCGGAGCGCTCGCCCGGGGTGGCCGAGGACCAGCCCGGGAAGGCCTCGCGCGCGGCGGCGACGGCCGCGTCGACGTCGTGGGTGCCGGCCAGCTCGTAGGTGTACACCTCCTCGCCGGTGGCGGGGTCGACCACGGCGTGGCTGCGACCCGAGGTGCCCTTCGTCAGGCGGCCCGCGATGAACTGCGCGCCGTCGGCGAATCGCTCCTGGGCGGGAAATCGTTCCGGGGTGGCGGTGCCCGGGTTGTGCATGTCGCTCTCCTCCGCCGTGCGCCCCGTCCCGGGGGTGGGTGGCGTAGCTCCAGCTCGATTTGAGTGCCGATCCTGACAGAGCAATAGGACTCCAACAAGTGATTCCGTTGTTGCCTTTTGGTTACGCGACGGAATCTGTCGACCAGGTGTCGAGTCGGGGCGGAAAAGGACGGACGGAGTGTCAGTGGTGCGTGCCACACTCGCGTGCATGGGGAAGATCGACGGGGTGGAAGCCCTGATCAGGGAGGTCCGGGCCGGTGGCCGGATCAAGTACCTCCACTTCTGGGGGCACCGGCCGAGGCCGGACGGCCGGATCGGCGCGAGCTGTCTGAGCCAGTGGTGGCCGTCACCGTTCGTGGTGGACGGGGTCGCCTACGCGACGGCCGAGCACTGGATGATGGCGGGCAAGGCGCGGCTGTTCCGGGACGCGGAGGCGGAGCGCCGGATTCTGGCGGCGGCGCACCCGGCCGAGGCGAAGAAGGCGGGGCGGCTGGTCCGGGGCTTCGACGAGGCGATATGGGAGAGGGAGCGCTTCCGGATCGTGGTCGAGGGCAGCGTGCACAAGTTCGCGGCCGACGACGCGCTCCGCGAGTTCCTCCTCGGTACGGGTGACCGCGTGCTGGTGGAGGCCAGTCCCGTGGACCGGGTGTGGGGCATCGGCCTCGCCGCCGACGACGACGCGGCCGCGGACCCGGAGCGGTGGAAGGGCCCGAACCTGCTGGGCTTCGCGCTGATGGAGGCCCGGGAGACGCTGGCCGGGAACCGAACGGACTGATCCCGCGAGGCTCGCGGACGGCGGCCGACCTCTCAGGCGCTGGACGCGATCACGAAGGCGAAGAACACGAGGACCAGGACGATGCCCGCCACGCCGCAGATCAGGCCGGCCAGCGCCTGACCGGGGTTCGTGGCCTCGCCCCGCTTGGCCTTCCCGCGGCCCAGCGCGCCGAAGATGATGGCGAGAATGCCCATCACCAGGGCCAGCGGCCACGCCAGGAAGCAGATCGCCGCGAGGATGCCCAGCACCAGCGAGGCGATACCCATGCCGTTGCTCGGCACCGGCTGCATGCCCGGCCAGCCGTAGCCGTACGGCTGCTGGGGCTGTGCGGGGTAGCCGTAGGCCGAGGGCGTGCCCGGGTAGCCGTACGGCACCTGGCCGGGGCCGTCCGGTGCGATGGGCGGCGGGGGCACGGGCTGCGGTCCCCCGTGCGGTGCGGCGGGCGGGGCGTAGGAGGAGGCCTGGGCCGCGGGGGGCGGCGCGTAGGGGTTCGCGGGGCCGGCCGGCGGGGCGTAGGGGTGCGCGGGGGGCGTGGCCGCCGGGGGCGCGAAGGGGTTGGCCGCCGCAGGCGCGAACGGGTCCGCCGCCGGGGGCGCGAAGGGGTTGGCCGCCGGAGGCGTGAACGGGTCCGGCGCCGGAGGCACGGGCGGGGCCCAGGCCGAGGGCGCGGCGTCGGCGGGCGCCGGCTCACCGGTCGATGCGGGCAGCGAGGTCAGCGTGGGCTGGTAGTGGACGTGATCGCCGCTCGGAGCGGCGGCCGGGCCGGACTCGGGTATCGCGTCCTGAGCGGGGGCCGTCCCCTGCTTGTCCAGGGACACCCAGGGCGACGTGGGTCCCTCGCCGGCCGGCCGGTTCTCCTGTGGCGTGGACTGCGGCACCTCGTCGGACATGGCGAAACCCCTCTGCTGGCTCTGCCGCAATGCTAAGGGCAGGCAAAGCCCGTGTGGGCCGCGGCCTACGATGATCCCGCGCAACCGATCAGCCGATCACCGCGCCCGCACCGCGGACCCCGCTGGGCGGGCGCCCGTCCCGGGGAGGACCCCATGACCGCCAGCTCCGTACCCGCCGCCGGCACCGCCGACCGCGATCTGCGGACCTTCATCGCCGGACTGCCCAAGGCCGAACTGCACGTCCACCACGTCGGCTCCGCCTCCCCGCGCATCGTCTCGGAACTGGCCGCCCGCCACCCCGACTCCAAGGTCCCCTCCGACCCCGAGGCCCTGGCCGACTTCTTCACCTTCACCGACTTCGCCCACTTCATCGACGTGTACCTGTCGGTCGTCGACCTGATCCGCACGCCGGAGGACATCCGGCTGCTGACCTTCGAGGTGGCCCGCGACCTGGCCCGGCAGCAGGTGCGCTACGCCGAGCTGACCGTCACCCCCTTCTCCTCCACCCGGCGCGGCATCGACGAGCTGGCCTTCATGGCGGCGATCGAGGACGCCCGCAAGGCGGCGGAGGCCGAGTTCGGGACCGTGCTGCGCTGGTGCTTCGACATTCCCGGCGAGGCAGGGCTGGAGTCCGCCGAGGAGACGGCACGGCTCGCCACCGACGACCGGATCCGGCCGGAGGGCCTGGTGTCGTTCGGGCTGGGCGGCCCCGAGATCGGCGTGCCCCGGCCGCAGTTCAAGCCGTACTTCGACCGGGCCATCGCCGCCGGTCTGCACTCCGTGCCGCACGCCGGCGAGACGACCGGCCCGGAGACGGTGTGGGACGCGCTGACCGAGCTGCGCGCCGAGCGCATCGGGCACGGCACCAGTTCGGCGCGGGACCCGAAGCTGCTCGCCCACCTGGCCGAGCACCGCATCCCGCTGGAGGTCTGCCCGACCTCGAACATCGCCACCCGCGCGGTCCGCACCCTGGACGAGCACCCGATCAAGGAGTTCACCCGGGCCGGGGTGCTGGTCACGATCAACTCCGACGACCCGCCGATGTTCGGCACCGACCTGAACAACGAGTACGCGGTCGCCGCCCGGCTGCTCGACCTGGACGAGCGGGGCCTGGCCGGCCTCGCCAAGAACGCGGTGGAGGCCTCGTTCCTGGACGCCGGGGGCAAGGCACGGATCGCGGCGGAGATCGACGCCTACACCAGCACCTGGCTCGCCTCCTGACGCACCCCACAATGGGGGTCATGCAGACCGTGACCGCCGTGGCCCATCGCGGCGACCCCTACCGCTTCCGTGAGAACACCGTCGACTCGCTGCGTTCCGCGCTCGAACGGGGCGCGGACGCGGTCGAGATCGACGTACGGCTCACCCGCGACGGCGTGCCCGTGCTGCTGCACGACGACACGCTGCAGCGGCTGTGGGAACTCGGCCGGCCGCTCGCCGCGCTGTCCGCCGAGGAGGTGCGCGGGCTCACGGCGGGCGGTGTGCCGACGCTGGCGGACGCACTGGCCGCGACCGGCGACAGCCGGGTGATGGTGGACCTGTGTGGGCGGGTCGAGCGGCGGATGGTGGACCGGGTCATGGACGTGGTCCGGCAGAGCGGGGCCGGCGAGCGGGTGTACTACTGCGCGGGTGCCGAGGCGATGCTCGCCGTCCGCGCCGCCGACCCGGCCGCCGAGATCGCACTGACCTGGACGAGTCTCGCCCCGGTCCGCCCCGCGCTGCTGGACGCGATCCGCCCCCGCTGGCTCAACTACCGGTTCTCCCTGCTGAACCAGGAGTTGGCGGCCCGCGTCCACCACGACGGCTATCTGCTGTCCGTGTGGACCCCGGACACCCGCCGCGCGATGAGCCGTCTGCTGGACCTGGGCGTCGACTCGATCACCACGAACCGGATCGACGTCCTGCACGCCCTGCGCAACGGCGGGTAGGTGTGCTGACCTGAAGCCTTGTTCACACGGCTGGTCGGTGGGTGCCCCCCGGGTGCGGGACAGCTGCTTCCCGGTCGGCGGCGACCCCCGTGTCCACGGCCCGCACCACCGGGGGCCGTCGTGACCGCCGTCTCCGTGACCGCCCCGGCGTCCACCCACCGCACCGGCCGGCCCCGGCGGTACGGGACGCGGTGGCCGAGGGGAGCCGCGCCCCGCACGGCTCACGGGCCGAGGCCGCAGAGCCCGGGGCGGCTCGGGTTACCCTTGTGCGCGGGGGAAGCAGTTCAGAGTAGAGGCCCAATTTCATGCAGCGCGACAACTCCACAGACCGGACCGGCCTGGTAGGGCCGCCGGACGAAGCGGTGGGCCTCGCCGTGCTCCTGCGCGCCTGGCGCGCGCGAGCGGGCCGCAAACTGGGCCTCGGCAAGCCGCTTCCGCAGGTGGAGGTCGCCGCCGAGGTCGGCATGAGCGAACGCTGGTACCGCGACCTCGAACGCGGGTCCACGCCCCGGTTGGACGCCCGGACCCTGACCGCGCTGGCGGACGCGCTCCAGCTGTGCGCCGACGAGCGAGCGACCCTCTTCCTCTACGCCGCCGGCGGCGAGCCCTTCCCCGCCGTGTCCGCCGTGGACGGCGTCGATCTGGCCCCGCTGCGCCGCCTGTTGGACCTCCAGCCGACGCAGCCCGCCTATCTCACCGACAACGCGTGGAACGTGCTCGACCACAACACGGCGATGGCCGAGTGGTTCCCGTGGGTGCGGGTCCCCGGCGCGAACCTGATCCGCTGGGGGCTGACCGACCCCGAGGCCCGGGAGCAGCTCGGCGACTGGCCCCGGCACGCGCGGGCCTACCTCGCGATGCTGCGCTACGCCATGGCGCAGTACCCCGGGCATCCCGAACTCCGCGAGATCCTGCGGACCGCACTCGCCGTCCCCGAGTGCCGGCGGATCTGGGACGCCGGCCCGGTCATCATCGCCAACCGGGACGGACACACGTTCCGCCTGACCATCCCCCGCTTCGCCCCGCACTCGATCGACGTCGTCACCCAGGTCCTGCATCCCGTCGGCTATCCCGGCCTCCGGCTCACCTTCGTCAGCCGCCAGGACGACGGCCAGGAAGGCTGAGCCCTCAGTCTCGCCGATTCCGGCGGCGTGTTTCAACGGCCGCCGACCGGCAAAGATTTTCCGGTCCGGGAACGGTCCGGGAAACGGTCCGGGAACGATCCGGAACAGGCCGTGAACCGGCAGATTTCTGCCGGTCGGGACACCGGCAGAAATCTGCCGGTACCGCTTTCTCACGCGTTTCTGCCGCCCGCCCGCGACCGGCAGAACATTGCCGGTCGAATCCGTTGACATTCGCTACGCCCAGTTGCGAATCTCTGTGATCACCGGGCCCGTAGGGACCCCCCTGGAGGCACACGTCTGCCCCGCTCTGGTGCGATTCCAGGCTCGGAACTCGACTGAGGATCTCTTCGGGAGCGGCCTTGCACGCCTTCATGAACATCAAGAAAACGATCGGGATAAGCAACGACTTCTGGAACGTCACCGCCGACTCCGGAATGGCCGGAATCGTCGCCGCGAACCGCGGCGCCGGACGCTACGCCACCCGGACCGACGGCCATGAGTTCCTGAACATGTCGTCGTACTCGTACCTCGGTCTCGACTCCCACCCGGCGCTGATCCGCGCGGCCGCCGACGCGGTCACCGACAACGCCTCGCTGAACACCTCGGTCTCCCGGATGCGCGTGCACTTCGGAATCCTCAAGGACGCCGAGGACGCGCTCTCGGACCTGTTCCGGGTGGAGGCGGTCACCCTCGCCTCCTGCGCCGCGGCGGCCTGGTCCGCGCTGCCCCTGGTGGCGTCCGGCGCCTTCACCGACGACGTGCCGCCGCTCATGGTGTTCGACAAGCACGCGCACTTCTGCCTGAACGCGATGAAGCCGAGCGTCGCCGACGAGGCCGAGGTCAGGACCATCGCGCACAACGACGTCGACGCCCTCGAAGAGCTCTGCCGCACCCACCGGAACGTCGCCTACGTGGCCGACGGGGTGTACAGCACGGGCGGCGCCGCGCCGGTGCGCGAACTGCTGCGACTCCAGGAGAAGTACGGGCTGTTCCTGTTCTTCGACGAGGCGCACGGCGTGTCGACCTGCGGCGACCAGGGGCGCGGACTCGTCCTCGACACGATGGGCGAGATCAACGACCGCACGCTGATCATCACCTCCCTGAACAAGGGCTTCGGCGCGTCCGGCGGCGCGATCTTCCTCGGGCCGCAGGGTTCCCGGCGCCGCCGCGACCTCGCCCTGCGCTACGGCGGCCCGCTGACCTGGTCGCAGCGGATCAACACGGCCGGGCTCGGGGCGATCGTCGCCTCCGCCGCGCTCCACGCCTCGCCCGAGCTCAAGGAACTCCAGGACCGGCTCCAGGAGAACATCGACCGGTTCGACGCGCTGGTGCCCACCGCGCAGAGCGGCGACGGGCTGCCCATCCGGTTCATCGACATCGGCTCGGAGGAGAAGACCGTCCGTATCGGCCGGACCCTTCTTTCCGAGGGCTACTACACCTCGGCCCTGTTCTTCCCGGTCATCGCCCGCGGAAAGGCGGGGCTGCGCATCATGCTCCGCGCCGACATGACGCAGGCGGACATCGAGCACTTCGGCCGGCTGGTCAATGACCTGCGGAGCCAGAATGACTGAGCCGAGGGTTTCTCCGGCCGCCGGAACCCAAAAGGCCGCAGAAAATCAGGACCCGCCCCGGTCGCCGCAGAGTGTGAACCGGCGCATCATGGCACTCTCCTGTCTGCTGGTCTTCATGGCCCAGATGGCAACCACCATCTATCTCCCCTCACTTCCGATCGTGGCGCACGACTTCGGAATGTCACGCAGTTATGCGGCGCTGTCCATTTCCGCTTTCGTGATCGGCGCCGCGGCCCCGGTGGTGCTGTGGGGCGTGGCCGCGGACCGGTACGGCCGCCGGGGCCCGCTGCTGGCCTCGCTGGCCCTGTTCGTGCTCACCAGCGCGGCGATCACGCTGAACCGGTCCCCCGAGGTCCTGCTGGTGCTGCGGGCGCTCCAGGGCATCGGTGCGGGGGGCGCGGCGATCATCGCCCGCATCCTGGTGCGCGACCGCTGGAACGGCGACGAGCTGGCGCGGCGCCTTTCGGTGCTGTCGATCGCGTTCATCACGGCGATGGGCGGCGGCCAGTTCCTCGGCGGCCTGATCGGCAGGTACTCCCACTGGGAGGCCGGTTTCGTGGTGCTCGCCACGGTCGGCACGGTCGCGGCGGCACTGACGTTCACCGTGCCGTTCGGGACGGGCCGTGCCGTGCAGCGGCCGTCGGAGGTGCTGCGGATCTGCCTCGCCATCAGCCGGCAACCGGCCTTCCTGCTGCCGGCGCTGGCCGGTGGTGCCGGGTTCGCGACGATCGTGATGCTCCAGGAGGTCAGCCCGTTCGTCTTCCAGCAGCACTTCGGGCTCGCCACCGACCAGTACGGAAGCCTCGGCCTGCTGCTCGGCCTGGCCTACTTCGCCGGGGCGATGGCCGTCAACCGCCTGGTCGCCAGGGCGGGTTCGGGCCGTCTGATGACCGCCGGATCGCTCGTGATGACCGCCACCGGTGTGCTGATGATCGTGCTGTGGTCGGTGCCCGGACTGCCGGAGACCGGCGCCCTGGTGGCCTTCGTCGCGCTGTACTGCGTGACCACGTTCGGGCAGTCCGTGCTGTTCCCCAACAGCATGGCCACCGCGGTCAGCAGCCAGCACAGCCACGGCGCCTACGCCGTCTCGCTGTGCGGTTTCCTCCAGCAGTCGATGGCGGGCGTGGCCGCGGCCAGTGCCGCGCTGCTGCACGCCGACCTCGCCTGGGCCTCGGTCGCCGCCGCGCTGGGGGTCGCGGCCTGGCTCATGACCCGGATCGCCGTCCCCGCGGCGGCTGACGGGCCGGCGTCCGCCGCCTCCACGGAAGGGAAGTGACATGGCGGTTCTGCGTTCCCACATCAACCCCTCCAGCGAGGTGTTCCGCCGCAACAGCGAGGCCTACGGCGTGCTGCGCGAGCAGATCGCCGTGGCACGGGCGGCGGCCACGGCCGGCGGCGGTGCCGAGGCACAGGCCCGGCACGCCGCGCGCGGCAAGCTCACCGCGCGGGAGCGGGTGACCCGGCTGCTCGACCCGGGCACTCCGTTCCTGGAGATCGGCCAGCTCGCCGCCCACGAGGTGTACGAGCAGGCCGTGCCGTCGGCGGGCATCGTCACCGGCGTCGGCATGGTGGAGGGCCGGCCCACGGTCGTGTTCGCCAACGACGCGACCGTGAAGGGCGGTACGTACTACCCGCTGACGGTCCGCAAGCACCTGCGGGCCCAGCAGGTCGCCCGCGAGAACGGGCTGCCCTGTGTCTACCTGGTGGACTCCGGGGGTGTCTTCCTGCCGATGCAGGAGGACATCTTCCCGGACGAGAACCACTTCGGAAGGATCTTCCGCAACATCGCGGAGATGTCCGCGATGGGCCTGCCGCAGATCGCGGCCGTGCTGGGGTCGTGCACCGCCGGAGGCGCGTACATCCCGGCGATGTGCGACGAGACCGTGATCGTGCGCGGCAACGGGTCGATCTTCCTGGGCGGTCCGCAGCTGGTGCGGGCGGCGACCGGCGTGATCGTCGACACCGAGACCCTCGGCGGGGCCGACCTGCACACCGCGACCAGCGGTGTCGCCGACCATCTCGCCCTGAACGACGAGCACGCGCTCTCCATCGTCCGGGAGATCGCCGCCCGGCACGGCAGGCGGACCCCGGCCGCGCCACCGGAGACACCGGTGCCGCCGCTGTACGACCCGGCCGAGCTGCCGGGCGTCGTCAGCGCCAACCCGCGCGAGCCGATACCGGCCCGGGAGATCCTCGCCCGGCTGCTGGACGGCAGCGAGTTCACCGAGTACCGCGCCCGGTTCGGGCCGACGATCGTGTGCGGCACCGGCCGGATCGGCGGCTACCCGGTGGGGGTGCTCATCAACGACGGCGTGCTCTTCTCCGAGAGCGCGCAGAAGGCCGCGAACTTCATCGAGCTGTGCTCCCAGCGCGGTATCCCGCTGCTGTTCCTGCACAACATCAACGGGTTCATGGTCGGCGCCGAGTACGAAGCGGGTGGCATCGCCAAACATGGCGCCAAGATGGTGAACGCCGCCTCGTGCGCCGCCGTTCCGAAGTTCAGCGTGCTGGTCGGCGGCAGTTACGGCGCGGGCAACCTGGCGATGTGCGGCCGCTCGATCGGCCCGCAGCTGATGGGCATGTGGCCCAACGCGCGGACGTCCGTGGTGGGCGGCGAGCAGGCCGCGACCGTGATGGCGCTCATCAAGAACGAGCAACTGGCCAAGCGGGGCGGTGCGATGACCCCGGAGGAGGAAGAGGCCTTCAAGAAGCCGATCCGGGACAACTACGACCGCGAGGGCCAGCCCCTGTATGTGGCCGCCCGGCTGTGGGTGGACGCCCTGGTCGACCCCTGCGACACCCGTGAATGGCTGACGCTGAGCCTTGCCCTGGCCGCGGCAGCACCGCAACGAGAGACGCGCTTCGGCGTGTTCAGGATGTGATGGTCCGTCATGGTGAAACGACTGCTGATCGCCAACCGGGGTGAGATCGCCCGCCGTATCGCCCGCACCTGCCGGCGCCTCGGCATCGAGTACGTCGCCGTCCACTCCGAGGCGGACGGCGCGGCGGCCCATCTGGAGGGCGCCTTCGACCAGGTCCTGCTCGGTCCCTCCCCGGCGGCCGACAGCTATCTGCGCGCCGACGCCCTGGTCGACGCGGCCCTGCGCACCGGCTGTGACGCCGTCCATCCGGGCTACGGGTTCCTCTCGGAGAACGCGGCGTTCGCCGCCGCGGTCGCCGATGCGGGCCTGGTGTTCGTGGGTCCCGACGCACACACCATCGCCGCCATGGGCGACAAGGCCACCGCGAAGCGGCGGATGGGCGAGGCAGGTGTGCCGGTGCTGCCGGGTTCGGCGGACGCCACGGACTCGGTGGACGAGATCCGGGCGCACGCGGCGCGCATCGGTTACCCGGTGATCCTCAAGCCGGTCGCCGGGGGCGGCGGCAAGGGCATGCACGTCATCGAGCGGGAGAGCGACCTCGCCCCCGCCGTCGAGGCGGCCGTGCGGCTGGCCCTCGCCAACTTCGGCGACGGCCGGCTGCTGGTCGAGCGGTATCTGCGCCGGCCCCGGCACATCGAGGTGCAGGTGTTCGGCGACACGCACGGCAACGTGGTGCACCTCTACGAGCGGGAGTGCTCGCTCCAGCGCCGGCACCAGAAGATCGTCGAGGAGGCACCGGCCGCCTGTCTTCCGGCGGACGTACGGGAGGCGTTGCTGTCGGCCGCCGTACGCGGCGCGCGGGCCATCGGCTACGTCAACGCGGGCACCTTCGAGTTCATCCTCGACAGCGAGGGCAGGAGCGACAACGGGGACGGGTTCTACTTCCTGGAGGTCAACACCCGCCTCCAGGTCGAGCACCCGGTCACCGAGGCCGTCACCGGCCTGGACCTGGTCGAGTGGCAGCTGCGGGTCGCCGCGGGCGAGCGACTCCCGCTGACCCAGGGCGAGATCACCGCGTCCGGGCACGCCGTCGAGGTCCGGGTGTACGCCGAGGACCCGGACGCGGACTTCCGCCCCGCCCCCGGCCGGGCACTGGCCGCCGTGTGGCCGGCCGGCCTGCGGGTCGACGCGGCCTTCGACCGCGCGGGCGACGTCCCGGTCTTCTACGACCCGATGATCGCCAAGCTCGTCGCGCACGGACCCGGACGCCCCGCGGCCCTCGCCCGGCTGCTGGACGCCGTACGCTCCACCGCCGTGCTCGGCCTGACCACCAACCTCGGGTTCCTCGCCGACCTGCTGAGCGACACCCGGGTGCGCGCCGGGCTGATCGACACCCACCTGGTGGACGAGTTCACCGCCCGCGCCGCCGGCACGCGGCCGGACATCGAACCGTCGGCGGCGGCCTGTGCGGCCGCGATGAGCCTGCCCGCCGGCACCGGCGGCCGTACGGCCGAGTCGCCGTGGAGCGGTTCGCTCGGCGCCCTCGACCGGCGACTCCTCGACCCGGACGCCCCGTTGGGCCGGGTGGCGACGCGCGTCGGCGGCCGTCCGCTGGAAGCCTCGCTGCTCTCCCGGCGCGGGGACACGCTCACGGTGTCGGTGGCGGGCGAGCGCCTCACCGTCACGTGCGCACCGGACGGGGAGCTGCTGCGCGGCACGGTCGGCGAGGCACGGTGGACGGGCCTGCGCCGGGGCGACGGCTGCGAACTCGTCGTCGACGGCCGTCGGCTGAGCCTCACGCTCGGCGTGGCCGGCGAGGACGACGGCGCGGCCGGCGGCGACGCGGTCACCTCGCCGATGCCCGGCACGGTGGTCCAACTCCCGGTCGCCGTGGGCGACCTGGTCCAGCAGGGCGACACGGTCGCGATCGTCGAGGCGATGAAGATGGAGAACCGGATCCTCGCGCCCGTCTCCGGGGTGGTCGAGGAGATCCGCTGTGCCCTCGCCGACATCGTCTCGGCCGACCAGGTCCTCGTCGTGATCGAGTCACAGCAGAACGAACGGAAGTGAAGAACCAGATGATCCCCATCAGCCGTGTCGGAGTGGTCGGCTCGGGAGCCATGGGCGCCGGAATCGCCGAAGTGAGCGCCCTCGCCGGCATGGACGTGCTCGTCGCGGTCTCCCGCGAGGCGTCCCTGACCACCGGCCGGCAGCGCGTCCTCGCCTCCCTCGACCGCGCCGTCACCAAGGGCAGGCTCGCCCCGGAGGCGCGGGACGCGGCCGTGGCCCGCCTCCGGTTCACCATGGATCTGGGCGAGTTGGCCGACCGGCAGCTCGTGGTCGAGGCGGTCCGTGAGGAGGAGACCCTCAAACTGGACCTCTTCGCCACCCTCGACAAGGTGGTCGAGGACCCGGAGGCGATCCTGGCCTCCAACACCTCCTCGATCCCCGTCATGAAGCTGGCCGGGGCCACCGACCGCCCGGCCCAGGTCATCGGCACCCACTTCTTCAACCCCGTGCCGGCGATGGCCCTGGTGGAACTGGTCGGCTCGCTGCACACCTCCGAGCAGACCATGGACCGGGCCGAGGCCTGGGTGGCGCAGTCCCTCGGCAAGCGACCGATCCGGTCCAAGGACCGGGCCGGTTTCGTGGTCAACGCGCTGCTGGTGCCGTACCTGCTGTCCGCCGTGCGCATGGTGGAGACGGGATTCGCCACCGCCGAGGACATCGACCAGGGCATGGTGCTCGGCTGCTCCCATCCGATGGGCCCGCTGCGGCTCACCGACATGGTGGGCCTCGACGTCGTCGCCGCCGTGGCCGACGCGCTGTACGCCGAGTTCAAGGAGCCCCTGTACGCGGCTCCCCCGCTGCTGTCCCGGATGGTCGAGGGCGGTCTGCTCGGCCGTAAGTCGGGCCGCGGCTTCTACGCGTACCAGTAGCCACAGAACGCACTCAGAAACGGATGCACGCGACGTGAGTACAGCTTCCACCACCGCCCCGGGACCCCGCTCCGGCGGTCTGGTCCTCGCCGACCTGCTGCCCGCCGGGGGCGGCGCCCGCACCCGGGTGCGCGATGCCGCGCTCGTCCTCGGCGGGGCGGCCTTGACCGGGGCCGCCGCGCAGCTCGCGGTGCCGGTGCCCGGGTCGCCGGTCCCGGTGACGGGCCAGACCTTCGCCGCGCTGCTGGTCGGCACCGCGCTTGGGGCAGGGCGCGGGGCGGCGGCGCTCGCCGTGTACCTGGGTGCGGGCGTCTGCGGTATGCCCTGGTTCGCCGGGGGCGCGTCCGGCGCGGCCATGCCGACCTTCGGATATCTCGTCGGCCTGGTCCTGGCCGCCGCCGTGGTCGGCGGCCTGGCACGGCGCGGCGGCGACCGCGGACCGCTGCGCACGGCCGGTGTCATGGCGCTGGGCAGCCTCTGCGTGTACGCGGCCGGGGTGCCGTACCTCGCGCTGTCGCTGCACCTCTCCCTGTCCCGCGCGCTGGCCCTGGGCGCCGTGCCCTACCTGCCGGGCGACGCCCTGAAGGCGGTCGTGGCGATGGGCCTGCTGCCGGGGGCGTGGCGGCTGCTGGGCCGGTCCGGGAACTAGGCAAGGGCCTCCAGCCGCTTGATCTTCTTCCGTACGACGTACAGCGGGATCACCCCGAAGACGCCGAAGGACATGTCGATCAGCGACCACCAGAAGGGGATTCCGCGGATGGGGCCGCAGACCAGGGCGAGCGGGATGATCCCGGCACAGGCGATCATCGCGAACTCGACCACCCAGATGTTGCGTACGGGGTCGCGGTAGGGCCCGTAGAAGGCGACCGCGATGACGAGGTGGGCGAAGGCGAGCCAGTCGGTGCCGTAGAGCAGGAACGGGTAGTCGGTGTCGGCGGTGTCGAGTCCGTCGCGCACCCGCTCGATCCAGTTCGTCAGACCGGGCAGGTGGTCCGGCACGGACAGGGCCCGCAACGCGCTCTCGGTCCAGTGGAGTTCGTGGACCAGGGGGAAGGCCGTGGCCCCGCTCAGCACGAGGCACACGACGAAGAGGACCAACCAGACGCGAATGCCCTTCAGCAGGGCGGCTCTGTCGCTCATGGGAAGAGCGTACGCCTAGAGTTGAACGCGTTCAAAAAGCCCCCCTCCCCTAATCCAGCGGGTCGTCCAGGGCGACATGCCGCACGCCCGGCAGATGGCCGTCCAGCTCGCCGGGTTCGAAGCGGCACATGCCCACCGCGTGCCAGAACTCGCCGGTGACGTCCCCCTCGTACTTGTAGCCGCCGGAGGGCGACAGCGCGGCCCAGCCGCCGGGCATGCCGACCAGGGTGGCCCGCAGGGTGGCGGGGGCGTCGGCGGGGACGTGCCACAGCCGTACCGTGCCGTCCTCGCCGCCGCTCGCCAGCAGGGAACCGTCGGGGCTGAACGCCACCGCGAGGATCCGGCCGGTGTGGCCGGTCAGCACGGCCGTCTCCTCCCCGGTGTCCGGATCCCACAGCCGGACGGTCCGGTCGTCGCCCGCCGTCGCCAGCAGGGGGCGCCGGGGGTGGGCGGCGGCCGTCCAGAGCTTGCCGGTGTGGCCGCTCAGGCGGTGGTCGATCTCGCCGTCCCGCCAGATCACCGCCGTGCCGTCCCAGGAGGCGCTGGCGAGCCAGGAGCCGTCGGGCCCGAAGGCGACGGCGTACACCCGGTCCGCGTGGCCGTCGAGGACGCTCGTGATCCGGTGCTCCGTCAGATCCCACAGGCGCACCTTCTTGTCGTCGCAGCCGGTGGCCAGGACCGCGTCGTCGGCCCGGAAGGCGATGGCGCGGACCCGGCCGTAGTGCTCGGTGATGGTGGCGACGTGCGCTCCGGTGGCCCGGTACCACAGCCGTACGGTGTCGTCGTCGTTGGCGGTGGCGAGGAGTTCGCCGTCGGCGCTGAACGCCTCCGCCCACACATGGTCGGTCTCGACGTCCAGTTCGCGTTGGTACTCGCCGCTGGCCGCGTTCCAGAGGTAGATGTCGCCGTCGCTGCTCGCGGTGGCCAGCAGGGATCCGGTGGGGCCGAACGCCGCCGACACCAGGCGGTCGCTCTGCCCGGTCAGTTCGCGCAGCCGCCGGCCGGAGCCGGAGTGCCACACCCGGACCACACCGTCGTTGCCGCCGGCCGCCAGCAGCGCGCCGTCGGCGCTGAAGGACAGGGTGCCGATGCGCCGCCCGTGGCCGCGCAGGATGCGCCGGCCCTGACCGGTGGCCGGCTCCCACAGCCGTACGACACCGTCGTTGCCGCCGGTCACCAGCAGCGCGCCGGGAGCCTGGGCGGGCGTGTCGCCGGGCGGGCGGAACTTGACCACCCACACCGAGCCGCGGTGCTCGGAGGGCTGCCGGTTCAGCGGCACGGCGACGGGGTCGGCCTCCGGGCCGATCCGCCACAGCCGGACCACCCCTGCGCTGTCCCCGGCCGCGAGCAGGGTGCCGTCGGGGTCGAACAGCACCTGGTAGACGGCCCCCCGACAGCCGCCGAGCAGCCCGGCGGAGCGTCCGGCGTCCAGGTCCCACAGCCGCACCTCCCCCTCGGTGTCACCACTGACCAGCAGGGTGCCGCCGGGGTGGAAGTCCAGGGTGTAGACGCGGCCGGAGTGCCCGGTGAACTCGTGGAGCAGTCTCCGGGTGGCGAAGTCCCACACGCGCACGGTGCCGCCGTGCCGCTCGTCGCCGCGGTCGGCGGTGGCCAGCAGGGTGCCGTCCGGGCTGAAACGCGCCCGGTACACCGCACCCTGATGTCCTGTCAGCTCGCCGGTCCGCTGCCCGGTGGTCAGGTCCCACAGCCGTACGGTGGTGGAGGCGTCCCCGGTGACCAGGGTGGTGTCCCCCGGCGCCAACGCGACGGTGTAGACGGGCGCGGAGTGTCCGGGCAGCCGCTGCAGCGGGGTGCCCGACTCGGTGTCCCAGACGGTGACCTGGCCGTCGGCGTCACCGGTGGCGACGCGCGCGCCCTCGGTGTCGAGCACGACCGGCCAGACGCCGCTCGGGTGGATCTCCAGCCGGTGCAGACAGCGGCCGGAGACCGGGTCCCACAGCCGTACGGTGCCGTCGGCGCTGCCGGTGGCCAGGACCCGGGAGCGGAACTTGACGGCGTACACCCGGCCGGTGTGGCCCTGCAGGGTGCGCAGCGGGATGCCGGTGGCAGCGTCGCAGACCAGGACGCCGCCGTCCTCGCTGCCCACGGCGAGCAGTTCGCCGTCGGGGCTGTAGGAGATGGGCTCGGGCAGCCGGATGCGCGCTTCGTAGCCGTACGGGACGCCGACCGTGGAGGGCCGGAAGCCGGAGTCGACGGCCATGCCGGGCGCGATCGCCGCGGTGGCGAGCTCGGGGCTGTCCGCGAGCGCCCCGGTGGTCGCCGAGATCAGCGCGGCCCGCCGCCACCGGCCGCCCTCCAGCCGGGCGCCGGTCAGCTCGGTGCCGATCAGCCGGGCCCGCCTGAGGTCCGCGCCGCGCAGGTCGGCGCCGGTCAGATCCGCGCCGTCGAGCCGGGCGCCGGTCAGCCGGGCGCCGCGCAGCACGGCCCCGGAGAGGTTGGCGCCGACCAGCCGGGCGTCGGTGAGGTCGGCGCGGGTGAGGTCGACGCCGGAGAAGTCCCGGTGGGACAGGTCCTCCCCGGCCAGGGCGGCGCCGCGCAGATCGGTGCGGGCGGGCACCCGGAGCCGGCTGAGGATCTTCACCGCATTGACGTGGGCGGCGTCCGCGGCGGCCTCCCCGCCGGTGCCGGCCAGCTCCCGCTCGGCCCACGCCTGGCAGATCCGGTGGTCGGCGAGGTCGCAGAGGAACTCGACGGCCAGCTGGCTGAGTGGGCGCCGGCCCAGCAGGGTGCTGTCGCCGTCGGTGAGCCTGCGGCCGCACTCCCGGGCGACCAGCCACTCCACCACCGAGCCGTGGATGAACCGGAACACCCCGTCGTCGCTGCGCACCAGCAGGCTGCCGGAGCCGATGGCGTGCGCGGTCTGCGGCACCGACAGCCGGGCGTCCGCCAGCCCGGTCAGGGTCTCGGCGACGTCGGTCAGCTCGTCCAGCCGCAGCGAGTCCTGCCCGCTCTCCCACAGCCGCAGGGCGAGCGCGGTCACCGCGTCCCACAGCTGGTCCAGGGAGAGCCCGGGTGCCCGGCCGGGACTGCCGCTGCCGCGCAGCGCCTCGAAGCCCAGCCAGGCGGTGAGCACCTCCTCGTACAGCCCGGCGGGGCTGAGGGCGCGGCCGGCGCCGGCGACGGCGCGCAGCCGGTCGTCGTCGAGGTCGGCGACGAAGCCGAGCAGCCGCGGGTTGCGGCACAGGGCGAGCAGGTCGGGGATGGCGTCCAGCAGCCCCAGCCGGTGGTCGGCGGCGCGCTCGTCCCCGTCGTAGCGGTTGACCAGGTAGGCGCGGATCTGCTGCGGGCTGAACTCCTGGACGGCCAGCACTCGGCGGTGCGGGAGCAGCCCGACGCGTTCGCCGAGCGCGGTGAGCACCTGGCCCTGGGAGCGGAAGTGCTGGGTGCGGCTGGAGACCACGATCTTGGCGTGGTCGACGGCGGAGTCCAGCAGCACCTGCAGGCGTTCGGCGGCGCGGTCGTACGTCACCTGGTTGACGAGTTCGTCGAAGCCGTCGAAGAGCAGCACGATCCGGCCCTGCTGGAGCATGTACCTGAAGGCGCGCAGATCGATGTTGTCGACCCCGTGGGCGGCGAGGTGCGCGGCGACCAGGCCCTCGAAGGAGTAGGCCCGGTCGAGGGCGTGGAGCTCGATCAACAGCGGGACGAGGTGCGGCAGTTCACCGGGGATCCGGCGGGCCAGCTCGCGCAGCGCGAAGGTCTTTCCGTGCCCGAAGTCGCCGAGGAGCAGCAGGAAGCGGCCCTGGTCGGAGTCGAGCAGCCGCAGCATCTCGTCGACCAGCCCGTCGCGGTCCTCGGCGTCGAGGCGCTCCACCTCCCGGTACCGCTGCGGCAGGTACATGCCCGGGGGATAGCGGGGGTCGGTGCGCAGCCGCTCGCTCTGCCCGGCGACATAGCCGCGCAGGTCGAGCAGGCCCTGGAACTCGGTGAAGCTGCGCACCCGGACGCCCCGGCGGCGGGCCGCGTCGCGCAGCTCGCGGTCGGGCGGCGGCCCGTCGTGGACGAGTTCGGCCTCCGCCTCGGAGTCGGCGGCGTGCACGAGGGCCACGAACCGGTCGACGTCCTGCGCGGTCGGGGTCCCGGTGTGCACGGCGACGCGCTGCTGCCGGACGAACCCGGACTGGGTCCAGGTGACGAGCAGTTGGGGCACCGGCCCGTCCACCGGGCGGATCTGGGCGCCCTCGTGGCGGGTGCGGCAGACCTCCGCGACCCGGGCCAGCAGTATCTCGGCCGGGGTCTGCACGGCGCGCGGCTCGGGGTCGGGGGCGGGGCCGCCGTCCTGGTCGTCGGCGATCGCGGCCTCGGGCCCGAAGGCCCGGTCGGCCCGCCGCCACTGGACCGCCCGCCGCCGCGGCTCCCCCGGCCCGTGCCAGACGGCCACTCCGTCCCGGCCGACCCGCACCAGCTGGTGCCCGCCGGGCCGTACGGCACCGATCACCGGGACCTCGCCGGAGCCGGTGGCCAGGGCGGGCAGCGCGCCGGGTCCGGTCGGGCCGTGCAGCAGCAGGTGGAGCCGGGGCGCGGTGAGCCGCGTCAGCACATCGGTGTCGTGCAACGGACCGGCGCCGTCCAGGACGGCCGTACGGCGGACACCGGGGGCGGCGGACCGGCCGGATCCCGGTGCATGCCGGACGGCCCCGATCCGCAGCCAGCCCTCGGTCTCGTGCGGCCGCAGCGCCTGGGCGAACCAGGCGGCCTGCTCGCGCCCGACCAGCCCGTACTGGTCGTCGCGCCGGTGGCTGTACGCCATCGAGGAGTTGAGGCCCGCGACCACGGTGTGCAGTTCCGGGACGGGGAACAGGGTCCACGGCTGGTCGCTGTCGAAGACGACGTCGAGCCCCTGGTACAGCTCCCGGAACAGCCCGGCGAAGTGCCGCCACTTGGGCCAGTACGGCGGCCGGGGCGGCATCTCGTCGGCCTCGCAGGTGCTGAAGTAGGCCTGGCAGGCGGCCTGGTTGACGTCCTGCCCGCCCGGCACGAGGGCGACCCGGTGCGGTTCCAGCCCGAGCAGGGCCCGCAGTCCGGTGAGGAAGGCCAGCGCCTGTTCGAACTCGCGCCGGCTGCCGGAGGCGGTCAGGTCCCCGGTGACGACCAGCAGGTCGGGCGAGGGCGCGCCCGCGTCGGCCAGCTCGACCAGGTCGCCCCAGATCGCCGCCTGCAACTCGGCGGGGTCCTGCCCCCGCCCGAAGGCGGGCCCGGCCAGCTGGAGCACGGTCACCGCCTCCCGCTCCCGGACCACCCCGGACATCCGCGGATACGACGGCGGCGCCGCCGGTCTGCGGCGCCCCGCCCACCCGGTCCCGCCGAGCGGCCGCCCGGGGCTCGGCACGGACGGCGCGGAGGGCACGGGAAGGCCGCCCGCCCCCGGGTAACCGGGCGCCAGACTCGGCCGGGCCCGCCCGTCGAGGGCCTGCCGCACCCGGGCGAGCAGCAGGTCCCGGGCCGCGGCCGGATCGGTGACCGGCACCAGGTCCACGTACGTGATGGTGGCGAGCAGCCCCTCCACCGGGATGTCCTCGACCCGTACGGTGATCAGCCGCCGCTCCGGCGCGTCCGGGTCGGCACGCAGGGCGGCCTGCCACTCCATCCGCCCGTACCGCGACCGCTCGTAGTTCCTGGACAGTACGGCGATGACGGCGGCGGACTCGCTCACGCCCCGGTCCATGAAGTCGACGAAGTTCGTGCCCGGCACGAAGTCCCAGGCCTGCAGGACCGTCCGGAACCCGGCCTCCTCCAGGGTCCAGGCGATCCAGGACGCCCAGCGTTCGTCGGCCGGCGAGTAGCTGATGAAGAAGTCCAATGGCCCGGTGTCCCCCGGGATGTTCTGACGAGCCACCATGTATTGATGATGCCGTGAAAAGAGAGGTTGATACCGGTCGTTTCCAGGCCTTCGACGGCGCCCTGGTCACAGCGACGCACAAACGTGCGACCCTTCCAACCGTGCGTGCCTCATTGCTGCGTCTGCATGTCCTCGACCGGGTGGCGATCGGTCTGCTGGTGACCGGACTGGTGTGCGTGGCCACGGGATGGCTGCCGACCGCTTCCGCGTCCGACGCGATGACACGCATCGCCCCGCTGCTGGCGTTCCTGGGCACGGTCATCGTGCTGGCCGAACTGACCAGCCGGGCCGAGGTGTTCGACGTGGTGGCGGCCCGGGTGGCACGGGCGGGGCGGGGCAGCTATCCGCTGCTGTTCCTGCTGTGCGTCCTGTTCGCGTCGGTCACGACGATCGCGCTCAACCTGGACACGACGGCCGTCCTGCTGACCCCGGTGATGCTGGCGCTCGCCTCCCGGGTCGGCATCGCACCGGTGCCGCTGGCCATGACCACGGTCTGGCTCGCCAACACGGCGAGCCTGCTCCTCCCGGTGTCCAACCTGACGAACCTGCTGGCCGCCAACCGGGTCGCGCTGTCCCCGCTGGGGCTGGCCGGGCGGATGTGGGCACCGCAACTCGCCGTGCTGGGTGTGACGATGGCTTGTTTGTGGCTGTTCTTCTGGCGCCGGGGACGGCGTGGGGGACCCGATGTGGACAGCTCCGGGCTGATGGCGGCCGTGCCGGTGTCGGGACCGGGCGCCGCGCGCGCCGCGGACGTCCGCGTGGACGCCGCCGACCGCTATGTGCCGCCGGGTGTGCACCGCCCCGCCGACGCGGTGCTGTTCCGGGCGTGCGGGCTCGCCTGCGCCGGCTTCCTGCTCGCCATCCTGGTGGCCGACGTACCGCTGTGGACGGCGTCCGGGACGGCCGCGCTCGTCGCGGTGGCGGCGTTCGGCGTACGGCAGCGGTCCGCACTGCGGCTCTCGCTCGTCCCCTGGCGGCTGCTGGTGATGGTGCCGGGGATGTTCCTGGTGGTCGAGACGTTCGACGCGCACGGGCTGCACCACCTGCTCGCCTCGGCGGTCGGCACCGACGGCGGCACGCTCGGGATGTTCCGGGCGGCGGCGGTCGGCGGCGGCCTGTCCAACGCCCTCAACAACCTCCCTGTGTACCTGGCCGGAGAGGCGGCCGTTCCGCCGGGCAACCACGACCAGTTGCTGGCCCTGCTGGTCGGCACCAACGCCGGCCCGGTGATCACTCCGTGGGCGTCCCTGGCCACGCTGCTGTGGTACGAGCGCTGCCACGCGTACGGCGTCCGGGTGCCGGTCCCCCGGTTGATGGGGACCGGTGCGGTCCTGGCCGTGTGCGGGGTGGGGGCGGCGGTCGCTGCGCTGGCGCTGACGCGTTAGCGCCGGTTCTGCAGGTCACGTACGAACCCCGCCCAGGCAGGCGCCGAGAAGACGACGGCGGGACCGGAGGGGTTCTTGCTGTCCCGCACGGGGACGTGGGTGGGGGCGGCGGTGTCGTCGACTTCGAGGCAGTCACCGCCACTCTCACCGCTGTACGTCGACTTACGCCAGGCGGTTACCGGGATCCTGTTCTCGCTGAGCGTCATGCTCGTAATCCTCCGCGACTGACCTGATCAACGCCAGGGACTTACGGTGCGACAACGCGTCGCCCAGCGCATGATCGTAAACGTCCTCCAACTCGCGCACAGTGTGTTGGACTTCCCAGATACGGCCCGACTTCAGGCCCTCCACGTATGCCACGGGGGGCAGTTCCTCGAACCACATGAGCTTGACCGGGCCCTCCAGGAGGGCATGGGCTCCCGCCCTGAAGGGGAGCACATGTACGCGGATACGACGGCTCTCACCCAGCTCCAGGATGTGACGTAGCTGCTCGCACATCACTTGAGCTCCGCCGATCACCTGGCGCAGGACAGCCTCACCGAGGAGTACCGTCAGCCTGGGCGAGTCGAAATTGTCGAGGATTCGGGCACGTTCAAGGCGGGTGGCGAGCAGACTGTCACGTTTGTCGTCACTCTTGGCCGGGTGCCCGGAGCTCAGCACCTCGCGCGCGTAATCCGGCGTCTGAAGGAAGCCAGGCACCAGCACACTCGCGTACTGCTTGATCGCGAGGGCCTGGCTCTCCAGCTCCGCCGCCTCGGCGAAGTGCTCCGCCACCTTCCTGCCATCCAGGGTCGGCAGAAACCGCTCGAAGAACCCTCCCCCACCCAGCACCTGATCCAGCCGCCGCGCGTCCTCCACATCCGGCCGTCGGCGCCCCGCCTCGATGTGGGCGATGTGCGTGCGGGACATCACGACACGTTGGCTCAGTTCCTCCTGGGTGAGACCCGCCGTCTCCCTGCGCCGCTTCAGTTCCTGCCCGTACTGCTCCCGTGAGCGCGGGTTGTCCTCGATCGCCACCCTTTCAACTCCCCCTCGTGCCGACTCCATTGTCACGCTCGGTCATCTACCGAAGGTACTCGCCGTCACATCACTCTGTGCATGAATCGCCACGGAAAGTGAAAGGCGCTGGAATGCAGGACCAAGAAGACGGCTTCGCCGGGGTGTATCTCACGCTGAGGGTCTCCCGGGACGGTGGGCGGACGTGGGGGCCGAGGGTGACGTACCGGCCGCCGAAGAACGCGGCACCGCTGGACCTGTCGGGGCGGTTTCCGCCGTGTGAGTGCCCTCGGTGCCGGGAGAGAAGGGGCTGACGAGGCCCAGCAGGTGCGGCAGCAGTTCCGGGCGCCCGGCGACGAACGAGCGCCCGGTGTCGGGGCCGCCGAAGCCGCCCGCGAAGTCCGCGCCGTCCAGGTGCCGCAGGGCGATGCCGGCCTCGCGGGCGAGCAGGGCGCCGGCGGGGAGGTCGATGGCCTCGGCGCGGTAGCCGACGAAGCCGTCGATGTCCCCGCGGGCCAGCATGGCCCAGGCCACCAGGGGTGCCCAGAGCTGGAGCAGGCGCCGGGAGCGGAGTTCGAGGGTGTGCCGCAGGGCGCAGGCGACGGGGTCGTCGCGGGGCACACCGTGGCCCTGGGTCCAGGCCAGCAGCGGGCCGGCGGCGGGAAGCGGGGGGCCGTTCGGGGCGACGGCCAGCCGCCCGCCCGGGCCGTGCGCCCCGCCACCGGCCAGCGCGGACCACGTACGGCCCGTCATCGGATCGTGGACGACGCCCAGCACCGGCGTGTCGTCGACGCACAGGGCGATGCCGACGACGTAGACGGCGAGTCCGATCACCACGTTGTTGCTGCCGTCGAGCGGATCGACCAGCCAGGTGCGGCCGCCCCCGTCCCCGGCGAGTTCGCCGGCCTCCTCGGCGAGGATCCGGTCGTGCGGGAAGCGGTCCCGGATCCGGCCGACCACCAGTTGCTCGGCCGCCAGGTCCAAGTCGGTGACGACGTCGCCGAGTTCGCCCTTCTGGCGCGCCGCGAAGCCGTCGGGGAAGCGGGACCGCAGCAGCGCCCCGGCCTCCTCGGCGGCGGCCACGGCCGTACGGCGCTCGGAGGACCAGGGGTCAGGGTTCTTCGGGCTCATGGATCCTCCTGAGGGCGGCCCGAGCGATCCGGGCGGTCTGGGTCGCGTCGCACGTCCGGCGGACCATGCGGTGCCCCGGGGTGGACAGCGGCCCCAGGGAGAGGTCCGGCCGGCCGGGCAGGGTCCGTCCCAGGACCAGGGTGGCGGTGGGGCGGCCGTCGGGCACCACGCTGGTGTGGAATTCACCCGCCGGGAGGGCGTAGCTCTGGCCACGGGCGCTGGTCTGTTCCGCGCCGGGCCGGCAACGCACCAGTCGCTCGGTCGGCCGGAGTTCGTCGACGCCGGACGGGTCGCTGAGCACCTCGAAGACGCGGTGGGTGGGGTCGCCGGTCTCGTCGTCGACGTCCACGCGCCGGTTGTCGAGCCGTCCGTACAGCACGGTGCTGGTCAGGTCCCAGCTGTGGCAGTGCACTTGGGGGACGGCCTGGTCCGGTTCGGCCTCCGGTGTGCCGAAGACGTGGACGCAGACGCCGTCGTCGCCGTCGCGCAGGACGGGCAGGCAGACGAAACCGAGTGGGTGCCGTACCGCGCGCAGGGCGCGGCGGCCGGAGACGATCCGGTCCAGTTCCGATACGGCGTGCCCCAACAGCTCGGCGGTGGCGTGCCGCCGGGCGGCCCGTTCCAGGGCCGGGTAGTCCATGTTCCTTCCCCCTTGGCCGGAACACGACGCTCACCTGCGGTAGGGGTTCTCCGCGCGCAGCGCCTTGTCGATGATGTCGCCGACGTCACGATCGGTGAAGCTCGGCGGTAGCGGCAGGCCGAGCCGGTCGAGCAGGCGTCTGACCTCGTCCACCGTCGGCTCGTCGGCGAGCGGGACGGCCTCGCGCAGGTCGAGTTTGACGGCCTGCTCCCGGCTCTGGTGCAGCTCGGTGACGTAGTAGTCGTAGAGCGGCCGGTCGCGCTCCACGTAGAGGCTGACCCGGCTGGGGTCGTCCTGGGTGATGATCAGGCAGGTGTCCGAGAGGTCGAACCGCAGCGCCGGTGCCACCGAGGAGAGGTGGATGTCGATCTCCAGGGTGTCCAGCCGCTGCCGGTGCCAGCTCGCGGCGACGACCGTGGCGTAGGCCTCCTTGCGGGTGCGCTCGACGGTCCACTCGCCGAAACCGCCACCGGTCTCCGGCCCGAAGGTGCTCCTGAAGCGCGCGTAGGCGGCGCACACATGGTCGTCGGCCGGGTTGATGATGTCGATCTTCATGCTGAGGGAGCGGCGCTGGCGCTGCGCTTCGAGGACGGACTCGGGCAGCGTGACGGCGCGCAGATAGGTGCCGGTGCCGCCCTTGAACACCCAGCGGGTGGTGGCGCGCCGGGCCCGCTCGTGCGCGAGGGCGACCTCGGCGCCGGAGAGCGTGCGGACCATCGCCAGGTCCTCGATGGCCCTGCTCGTCCCCGCGGTCGCGGTCCGGATGTCGGCCATCCTGCGGCGCCGCTCGGTGAGCGTGCCGTACACCAGCGCGGCGAGGACCAGCAGGGTGGCGCCGGAGACGATGTTGCTGTCCATGTCGTTGTTGAGGACGTCCATCAGCCCGACGGTGACGGCGACGACGATGGCGACGATCCCGTCCGCGTTCCGGACCGCCCAGGCGATCGCGTCCTCCAGCCGGCGCCCGGCGCCCTGCGGCGTGCTGCTCGTCACGTCCACCCTCCCCCGACGGTGGCTTCCATCGTAGGAGGAAAAGGAGTTGGTCAGCCATGCCTCTATCGGCCGTACCGAAGAAGCGGACGGCGCCGAGGATGACGGGACCGGGCGCTCATGACAGGTCGTCGCGCCCCCACCAGGCCGGCTTGACCGGCACGCCGTCGGAGTACCGCTCGATGTCGTCCGCCACCGGCGCGTCCTGTTGCACCGGCTCGTTCCGCGCTGCGGGCTCGTCCTGCGGTACGGGCTCGTTCCGCGCTGCGGGCGCGTCCTGCGGTGCGGCGGGCGCGGCGGAGTCCTCCAGCAGTTCCGCCACCGTGAACCGGGTGGCGAACGACTGGAACACCCCGTCGACGACGAGGAGGAACCCGTCGCCGTGCCGAAGGAGCCGACGGCGCCTGGGACTTCGGGGATGCTCGGGCGAGAAGCTCCGGGCCCGCCGCTCCAGCTCCGCGAACGCCTCGTCCCGGGTTCCGTGGACGTGCGCCACCACGTTGGCCTCGATGTGCTTGCGGTCCCCGGCACTCATGGTCGTCTCGACGACCAGGCCCCACACCGTCATGTTCTCCGCCCCCGTTCACGTGCGCCCAGGATCGCCGGTCCGGCACTGGCCGGACAAGGCCGGCTGCTCCCTAGAGCCCCACGATCTTGTTCCACCGCTTCGCGAATTCCACGCGTTCCGTCGAGGTTATGTCCCGCGCGATGGCGAGGCGCTCCCGCATCGCGGAGTCCGGGAAGACGAGGGGGTTGTCGGCGAGGGCCGCGGTGTCCTTGTCCTTCGAGGACGCCAGGACGTCCCTGGCGGCCGGGACCGGGCAGACGTAGTTGACCCAGGCGGCGAGTTCTGCGGCGACCTCGGGTGCGTAGTAGTAGTCGATCAGACGCTCGGCGTTGACCTTGTGGCTCGCGCGGTTGGGGATCATCAGGGAGTCCGACCACAGCTCGGCGCCCTCCTCGGGCACGACGAAGCGGATGTCGGGGTTGTCCGCCTGGAGCTGGATGACGTCGCCGGAGTACGCCTGGCAGGCCAGCACGTCGCCGCTGACCAGGTCCTTGGTGTAGTCGTTGCCGGTGAAGCGGCGGATCTGGCCGCGGTGGACCTCGCGCTCCACCTCGTCGCAGACGTCGTGGAAGTCGTCCGCCGTCCACTTGGTGATGTCCACGCCGTTGCCCTGCATCAGCAGGGCGAAGGACTCGTCCAGGCCGGACAGGAGGGTCACCCGGCCCTTGAGGTCGCTCGCCCACAGGTCCTCGACGTGGCGGATCTCGCGGCCCAGCTTCCTGCGGTTGTAGGCGATGCCGGTGATGCCCGACTGCCAGGGCACCGTGAACCGGCGGCCCTGGTCGAAGGCGGGCGTCCGCAGCAGCGGGTCCAGGTACTTCGCCACGTTCGGCTGGCGGGCCCGGTCCATCTGCTGCACCCAGCCCAGGCGGACGAAACGGGCGCACATCCAGTCGCTGATGACGATCAGGTCGCGGCCGGTCGACTGGTGGTTCATCAGCGCGGGACTGATCTTGCCGAAGAACTCGTCGTTGTCGTTGATCTCCTCGACGTAGTCCACGGAGATCCCGGTGCGCTTCCCGAACTCCTCCAGCGTGGGCCGCCGGTTGGGGTTCTTGTCGTCCGTGTCGATGTACAGCGGCCAGTTCGCCCAGGTCAGCTTCCTGTCGGCCGCGGACTCGTCGGGCACGGCCCGGTCGCCGGGCGCGACATAGGCGGCGGGCACCCCGCAGCCGGCCAGGGCACCGAGCGCGGCGGTGCCGCCGAGTGCGCGCAGGAGGGAGCGGCGGGACATCACGGACGTACGAGAGGAAGTCTGGGGCACCCGGGAAGCATGCCGTCCCGCGCGGCGAAGCCACAATCGACGCTGCGTCGAGCATGCCCCCGGCTGCCCGACACCTTGTCGATCAGCGGGAGTTCATGGCGGGGGGAACGACACGGCGCGGCCCCGGACGGGGAGGTGAACCCGTCCGGGGCCGCGGCCGTCGTCGCCGGTGCCTACTCGCCGATGGACGTCATCACGTGCTTGATCCGGGTGTAGTCCTCGAACCCGTACGCCGACAGGTCCTTGCCGTAACCGGACTTCTTGAAGCCACCGTGCGGCATCTCCGCGACCAGCGGGATGTGCGTGTTGATCCACACGCAGCCGAAGTCCAGCTTCTTGGACATCCGCATCGCACGCGCGTGGTCCTTGGTCCACACCGAGGAGGCGAGGGCGTACTCGACGCCGTTGGCCCACTCGACGGCCTGGTCCTCGTCGGAGAAGGACTGGACGGTGATGACCGGGCCGAAGACCTCGTTCTGGACGATCTCGTCGTCCTGCTTCAGGCCGGAGACGACGGTCGGGGCGTAGAAGTAGCCCTTGTCGCCGACCTGCTGGCCGCCCGCCTCGACCTTGGCGTGCGCCGGCAGGCGGTCGATGAAGCCGGAGACCTGCTTGAGCTGGTTCGGGTTGTTCAGCGGGCCGAAGAGCACGTCCTCGTCGTCCGGCTGCCCGGTCTTCGTCTCGGACGCGGCCTTGGCGAGCGCGGCCACGAACTCGTCGTGGATGGACTCCTGGACGAGGACGCGGGTCGCGGCCGTACAGTCCTGGCCGGCGTTGAAGAAGCCCGCCACGGAGATGTCCTCCACGGCCTTGGCGATGTCGGTGTCCTCGAAGACGACGACCGGGGCCTTGCCGCCGAGCTCCAGGTGGACCCGCTTGAGGTCCTTGGAGGCGGACTCGGCGACGGACATGCCGGCGCGCACCGAACCGGTAATGGAGGCCATCGCCGGGGTGTCGTGCTCGACCATCAGACGGCCGGTGTCGCGGTCGCCGCAGATGACGTTGAAGACGCCCTTGGGCAGGATCGAGCCGATGATGTCGGCGATCAGGACCGTGGAGGCGGGGGTCGTGTCCGAGGGCTTCAGGACGACCGTGTTGCCCGCGGCGATCGCCGGGGCGAACTTCCACACGGCCATCATCATCGGGTAGTTCCAGGGGGCGACCTGCGCGCAGACGCCGACCGGCTCACGGCGGATGATCGACGTCATCCCCTCCATGTACTCGCCGGCCGAGCGGCCCTCCAGCAGTCGCGCCGCACCCGCGAAGAAGCGGATCTGGTCGACCATCGGCGGGATCTCCTCGGAGCGGGTCAGCCCGGTCGGCTTGCCCGTGTTCTCCACCTCGGCCGCGATCAGTTCCTCGGCGCGCTCCTCGAAGGCGTCGGCGATCTTCAGGAGCGCCTTCTGCCGCTCGGCCGGGGTGGTGTCACGCCAGGCGGGGAAGGCGCGGGCGGCGGCCTCCATGGCGGCGTCCACGTCCGCCCGCCCGGACAGCGGCGCGGTCGCGTACGCCTCGCCCGTCGCGGGGTTGACCACCTCGGTGGTCCGTCCGTCGGCGGCGTCCCGGAACTCACCGTCGATGTAGTTGCGCAGACGACGCAGCTCGGTGCTCACTGCCGGCCTCCTGATCAGGTTCGAGGGTTCGAGCTGTCCAGCTTTGTCCAGCCCTGTCGGCTGTCCAGTCACTGAGACACCCCACCCTAGTCGCCGAGCCCACGTTTTCAACACCCCCACCGCCATCAGTTCTGCGAAATCCGCAAGACTCGGTCTCTCAAACAACGAATTTCATCGATCGGGCCTTGCGAAACTGTCGAGACGTCGTGCACAGTGAGGTCGTGGCCAGTCGAAGCGCAGACCAGAGGGACTCCACCCGCGAGTCCAGGAACGGCGGCACCCCTCAGCTGGATGCCGTCTCCCTCGCCATCATTCAGCAGCTCCAGGAGGACGGCCGCCGGCCGTACGCCGCGATCGGCAAGGCCGTCGGCCTGTCGGAGGCGGCCGTGCGGCAGCGCGTCCAGAAGCTGCTGGACCAGGGCGTGATGCAGATCGTCGCCGTCACGGACCCGCTCACCGTGGGCTTCCGTCGGCAGGCGATGGTCGGGATCAACGTCGAGGGTGATGTCGAGTCGATCGCGGACGTGCTGACCGACATGTCGGAAGTCGAGTACGTGGTGATGACCGCGGGCTCGTTCGACATCCTCGCCGAGATCGTCTGCGAGGACGACGACCACCTGCTGGACGTCATCAACAAACGCATCCGGGCCCTGCCCGGGGTGCGCTCCACCGAAAGCTTCGTCTACTTGAAGCTGAAGAAGCAGACCTACATGTGGGGAACCCGATAACCGTGAGTCAGAAGGACCTCAGCCGCACCGCGTACGACCACCTGTGGATGCACTTCACCCGCATGTCCTCGTACGAGAACTCCCCCGTCCCGACCATCGTCCGGGGCGAGGGCACCTACATCTACGACGACAAGGGCAAGCGCTACCTGGACGGTCTCGCCGGTCTGTTCGTGGTCCAGGCCGGACACGGCCGCACGGAGCTCGCCGAGACCGCCTTCAAGCAGGCCCAGGAGCTGGCCTTCTTCCCGGTGTGGTCCTACGCCCACCCGAAGGCCGTCGAGCTGGCCGAGCGCCTCGCCGACTACGCCCCGGGCGACCTGAACAAGGTCTTCTTCACCACCGGCGGCGGCGAGGCCGTCGAGACCGCCTGGAAGCTCGCCAAGCAGTACTTCAAGCTGACCGGCAAGCCCACCAAGCACAAGGTCATCTCCCGCGCGGTCGCCTACCACGGCACCCCGCAGGGCGCCCTGTCCATCACGGGTCTGCCCGGCCTGAAGGCGCCGTTCGAGCCGCTCGTCCCGGGCGCGCACAAGGTGCCGAACACCAACATCTACCGCGCCCCGATCTTCGGCGACGACCCGGAGGCCTTCGGCCGCTGGGCCGCCGACCAGATCGAGCAGCAGATCCTCTTCGAGGGCCCGGACACCGTCGCCGCGGTCTTCCTCGAGCCCGTGCAGAACGCCGGCGGCTGCTTCCCGCCCCCGCCCGGCTATTTCCAGCGCGTCCGGGAGATCTGCGACCAGTACGACGTGCTGCTCGTCTCGGACGAGGTCATCTGCGCCTTCGGCCGCCTGGGCACGATGTTCGCCTGCGACAAGTTCGGCTACGTCCCGGACATGATCACCTGCGCCAAGGGCATGACCTCGGGCTACTCCCCGATCGGCGCCTGCATCATCTCCGACCGGCTCGCCGAGCCGTTCTACAAGGGCGACAACACCTTCCTGCACGGCTACACCTTCGGCGGCCACCCGGTCTCCGCGGCCGTGGGCCTCGCCAACCTCGACCTGTTCGAGCGCGAGGGCATCAACCAGCACGTGCTGGACAACGAGGGCGCCTTCCTGCAGACCCTGCAGAAGCTGCACGACCTGCCGATCGTCGGCGACGTCCGCGGCAACGGCTTCTTCTACGGCATCGAGCTGGTGAAGGACAAGAACACCAAGGAGTCCTTCAACGAGGAGGAGACCGAGCGCGTCCTGTACGGCTTCCTCTCCAAGGCGCTCTACGACAACGGCCTGTACTGCCGTGCCGACGACCGCGGCGACCCGGTCGTCCAGCTCGCCCCGCCGCTGATCTCCAACCAGGAGACCTTCGACGAGATCGAGCAGATCCTGCGCGCGACGCTGACGGAGGCGTGGACCAAGCTCTGAGCCCCCTGTCACCCCGGTCATCCGACCGGATGACCGTCCCGGCCCCGGTGCCGTCCGTTCGAGTGGGAACGGCGGCCCGGGGCCGTGTGCTGTCCGGCCTCCCGGGAGCGGCTGCCTAGCGTTCCAGTGACCGATCGGCCCAGCCTTCGTTCCCCCGGACGAGGGATCGGATGCGGGAAAACGGATCAGAACCGAGGTGTACGCCCATGGAGGCCCCGCCGGACAACGACGTGCTCTGGGCACGCTCCCTGCACTTCACGCACCCCGACGGCTCCCCCGGGCTCACCGGGGTCTCGCTCGGCGTGCGCGAGGGCGAGATCCTCGCCGTCACCGGCCCGCGCGGCAGCGGCAAGACGACCCTGTTGCACTGTCTGTCCGGCCAGGTGCCGGTGCGCACCGGCGAGGTGTGGTTCAACAGCTCGCCCCTGCACACCCTGGGCCCGATGGGCCGGGAGCGGCTGCGCCGGGGCCGCTTCGGCTGGATCGACCCCGCGCCGGTGCTGGTCCCCGAGCTGAACGTGTGGGAGAACGCCGCACTCCCGCTGATGCTGCGCGGCACCAGCCGGCGCAGGGCCAAGGTCGCCGCACTGGAGTGGCTGGAACGGCTCGACGTGGGCGACAGGGCCCGCAGCCGTCCGCACGTCCTGCAGCAGGCCGAGCGCCAGCGGGTGGCGATCGCCCGGGCACTGGTCCCGGCGCCCACCGTCCTGTTCGCCGACGAGCCGACGGCGCCGCTGCACCGCGCCGACCGCGCCCACGTGCTGCGCACCCTGACCACGGCCGCCCGCTCGCACGGCATCACCGTCGTCCTCGCCACGCACGACCCCGACACCGCCGCCCTGGCCGACCGCACGGTGGCACTGCTGGACGGCCGGCTCGTCAGCACCGTGCAACTGCCGGACGCCCCCGAGACGGAAGGCCACGCCGCGTGGTCGCTCTCCGTCTGACCCGTGCGGCCCGGCCCGCCGTCCAGCTGCGCCGCCTGCTGGTGGCCGCGGCGGCCGGCGGCACGGGCTTTCTGCTGCTGGCCTGCCTCGGCTACGCCCTGGGCCACCCGGAGCGGGCGGACGCCGCCGCGCTGCGGCTCTCCTGGTGCGCGGTGCCGCTCGCCGCCACGGCGTACTTCGCGCTCGCCGTCGCCCGCACCGACCCCGGCACCCGGCCGCGCACCGGCCTGTCCGCCGTGGGTCTCGGTCCGGCGCGCCTGATGGCGATCTCCGCGCTGACCACGGCCCTGTCCTGCGCCCTGGGCTCCCTGCTGGCCCTGCTGGTCTTCCTCCATCTGCGCGGCGACCTCACGGGCATGCCCTTCGACGGCGCGGCGGCGGACTTCCTGGCCGCGGACGAGCACCTCCCGGTTCCGGCGACCCTGACGCTGCTGGCCCTGGTCCCGGCCCTCGCCTCCACCACGGTGGCCCTGGCCCTGCGCCCGAGGGACGCCCGCCCCACCGCCCCGCTGCTGCGCAGGTACGGCCGGTTCGGGGCGTACGGCTCCTCGGCGGCACGGGAGACGTTCGGGACGTACGGCAGGTTCGGGGCACGAAGGGGTCGTACGGAGACGGGCGGCCGTGGCGCCGAGGACCCGGGTGAGGAGGCCGAGCAGAGCGGGCGATCCCCCGCGCGGCCCGCCGAGGGTGCAGCCGACGGGGCGGCTCCCGATCCGGAACAGGACGGCGGCCTCGCGGCGCAGAGCGGCGAGACCGACCCCGAGCCGCCCGCCCCGGCCGCCGGTCCGGCCGGCCCCTCCGGCGGCGCCCCCACCGGGCTGCCCTGGGGCATCACCCTCCTGGCCGTCGGGCTCGCGGTCCAGGCCTACGCCGACCACTCGAACACGGCGGTCCTCCTCGGCCGGCTCCTCACCGCCGGCGGCCTCGTCCTGGCCGGCCCCGGCCTCACCCACCTGTGCGGCCTGCTCCTCCAGTCCACCCGCCCCGGTGCCCTCCGTCTCCTCTCCGGCCGGGTCCTGATGGCGGAGGCCATCCGCATCGGCCGCCCCCTGGGGGTCGTCTGCGCGGTCGCCTCCGCCGGCTACACGATGACCACGCTGTACGCGGGCTCGGGACCGGCGTTCGGCCCCCTGACCGTCCTCGGCGCGCTGCTGGTCACCGGCTGTACGGTCGCCACCCTGCTCACCGCGGCCGTGGAGACCCGCCAGTGCCGGGCCGACACGACCGCCGCGCTGCTCCGGCTCGGCGCCCCGGTCTCGATGCTGCGGGCGGCCGCGGCCCTCCGCGCGGCGGCCCTGCTGGCGCTGTTCGGCCCGCTCACCCTCGCCGTCGCCGTCGCCGCGGCCCTTCCCGTGGACCGCTGAAACCGCGGACCGCTGAAACCATGGACCGCTGAAACCGTGGACCGCTGAAAAAAGTTCCGCGGCGACCGATGAGTTCTCCCGGAGCCCCCTGTCTACCCACCGAACACGCTGACCCCAGCGACGGACCACCCCGGGAGAGGGACCCCCATGTACCAGCAGATGATCTTCGTGAACCTGGCCACCGACGACGTCGAGGCGTCCAAGAAGTTCTTCACGGAGCTCGGCTACACCATCAACCCGCAGTTCAGCACCGACGACTGCGCCTGTGTCGTGATCAGCGACACGATCGTCGCGATGCTGCTGAGCAAGCAGCACTACTCGACGTTCACCAAGAAGGAGATCATCGACTCCACCAAGGCCAGCGAGGTGCTCGTCTGTCTGAGCGCCGAGAGCCGCGAAAAGGTCGACGAGCTGGTCGACAGGGCGATCGCGGCGGGCGGCACGGCGAGCGGGCAGACCCAGGACCACGGCTTCATGTACGGCCGCGCCTTCGACGACCTCGACGGCCACACCTGGGAGGTCATGTGGATGGACCCGGCCGCGGTGCAGGGCTGACCCCTAGCATGGGCGGGTGCATCCGATACCCGCCCAGCCGAACCGTGCCGCCCGCGACCGTGAGATCGAGTCCCTCGCCGAGTTCGACGAGGTCGTCGCCGAACAGGGCACACTCGCCCACCACCGTGTCCAGGCCGTCGATCTGACGGGCCGTACGGACGTCCTGCTCGGCACGGACACGACCGGCGCCGTCTTCCTCGGCTGCCCCATGGACGCCGAGGCGGCCGCCGCGGTGCGCGCCTCCGGTGCCCTGGTGTTCCCGCCGGTCCCCGGGCTGCCGTTCGACCCGTACCGCGGATTCGTCTACACGCCCGACGAACTCTTCGACTCGCTCGGCGAGGGCTACGAGACGACCCCCGACGCCCTCGCGTACGCCTGGTTCCAGCAGAACAAGGCAGACGGCGACATCTTCGCCTCGATGCTCCGCTCGATCCACGACGACGCCGTCTCCGACGCCCTCGACGAACTCCTCGTCGGCGCCCGGGTGGTGGGCGTCATGGGCGGCCACGCCATGGAGCGGGGCACGGCCGCCTACGCCGGCGCCGCCCGGCTCGGCCGGGAGCTCGCCCGCGCCGGGTTCACGGTCGCCACCGGCGGCGGACCCGGCGCGATGGAGGCGGCGAACCTCGGCGCGTACGCCGCCCCCCTCGCGGACGAGATGCTGGACGACGCGCTCCGGCTCCTCGCCAAGGCACCCTCGTTCCGGCCGTCCGTCACCGACTGGGCGCGCGCCGCCTTCGAGGTCCGCGAGCGCTGGCCGGGCGGCGGCGCCTCGGTGGGCATCCCCACCTGGTTCTACGGCCACGAGCCGCCCAACGCCTTCGCCGCGCACATCGCCAAGTACTTCGCCAACGCCACCCGCGAGGACGGCCTGCTGGCCCGCTCCACCGCCGGGGTGGTGTTCCTGCCGGGCGCCGCCGGGACCGTACAGGAGATCTTCGACAACGCGACGCCGAACTACTACGGGTCGCGCGGTGAGCCGACGCCGATGGTACTGGTGAACGAGGCGCACTGGACGACGGAGTTGCCCGCCTGGCCGCTGCTGCGGTCGCTGGCCCGCGGTCGCCCGATGGAGTCCCGTATCGCCCTGGTTGACCGAATCGAGCAGGCTTCGGAGGCGGTCAAACGTCTCGGCGGTTAATATGCAGGTAAAGTCAACGGCCGTTGGTGGCATATGCGTTGACACTGCTTATGGAGCGCTTATAGACCTGTGAGCCTCTTGGGGGTGCTGGGGCCTCACCTCATTGTCGCCCCAACTCCCCTACAGCCCCCCGCAGTTATGCACTCTGTAAAGGACAAACGTGTCCATAACTCGCCGCAGCGCGCGTCGTTCCGTGCGCATTCTGGGTGTTGCCTCCGCCTCGGCCGCGGTCGTGCTGGGTCTGTCCAGCTCCGCGTTCGCGTGCAACATCCGTGACTTCAAGGCCGAAGCCAAGTGCGACGGCGAAAAGGGTGTCATCGTCGTCACCGACACCGACGCCTCGCGCACCTCTGCCACCATCACCGTGTTCTCGAACGAGGGTGGCGTCGAGACGCAGGTGGGCAAGCAGGAGGTCAAGGGGTCGGCCGAGGGTACTCCGGTCAGCTTCCCGGAGGACTGGAAGCCCAACGCGACCTACCGCGTCCACGTCAAGGCGGCCAACATCGTCGACGAGGACATCAAGCCCGACCTGGTGACCCCGTCCACCGCCTGCAAGACCGACACCCCGACCCCGACCCCGCCGGCCTCCTCGACGCCGAAGCCGTCGCCGTCGAAGTCCGCCCCGGCCGAGTCGGCGACCCCGACCCCGTCGGACTCCGCCTCCAGCTCCGCTCCGGCGAGCGCGGCGCCGAGCAACGCGCCGTCCCCGGCGGCCGGTGACTCGAACCTCGCCGAGACCGGTGCCAACTCCAACACCGGCCTGATCGCCGGCATCGCGGGCGCGCTGGTCGTCGTCGGCGGTGGCGCGGTCTACTTCGGTATGCGCCGTCGTGGGGCGCGCGGCAACGGCTGACGCCTCGCCCGTTCTCACCAGTACGCCACCGCGGCCCGTCCCCCTATCCCCAGGGGACGGGCCGCGGTCGTGTGTCAGCCGAAGGTGGCCTGCTTCAGCCAGAACTCCAGCAGCTCACGCTCGCCGAGGACCTCGAGGCCGGGGGTGTCGAGCGGCAGCCGGTTGTAGAAGGCGAGCAGCACGGAGGTGAGCGGGCCGCGCAGGGCGACCGTGGCCTTCTCGTGGCCGCGCCGCCAGGAGACACCGTCCTCGCCCAGCTCGATCAGCCACTCGGCGTCCAGCGCCGGGCCGGCGTCGGTGGCGTGCAGATGGATGCTGCGGCCGGGCCCGCGCAGCTCCTCGGCCCATGCGCGCGCCCCGGAGCGCTGCACCCACTCCACGAGCTGCAGCCACTCGTCCAACGCGTCGGCGGCGACCTCGGGCGCGACCTCGTAGGGCGCACCGACGGTGAGCGCCGCGTCCGCGCGGTGGATGGTGATCTCATGGGTCATCCGGCGGGCCCAGAACCCGCTCGTGGCCACGCCGGTCCAGGACCACACCTTCGCCTCGGGTCCGGCCTCGCGCAGCGCCCCGACGACCAGCTCGCCGGTCTCCGCGAGCCATGCGTCGAGGGCGGCCGCGTCCCCCTCGGCCTCCGGTCCCGCACCGAGCGGTACCTGCTCGTGCGGGACCATCTCCTGGGCCCGGGTGCGGACCAACGTGGCCGACCAGCGAAGGGCGCCGCCCATGTGCCGTACGAGCTGTTCCAGCGACCACTCGGGGCAGGTCGGCACGGTGGCCGACAGATCCGCGCCCGAGGTCACCAGTGCCCTCAACTGGCCGACCTGGTGGGCGATTTCGTCACAGTAGCGATCGTGTGCGAGCAATGTCATGGCCCTCACCCTAGGGGCCCGATGATCAGCCGAGCACGACTATTTCGGTCGCGTCGAACTCCACGCCGACCCCGTCGCCGACCTCCGGTGCCTCCCGCAGCGCGCAGGCCGCCTCCAGGCGCGGTCCGTCCGCGGGCTGGAGGCGGACGGCCACATGGGTGCCCTTGAAGGTGCGCGCGGTCACCGTGCAGGGCAGGCCGGCGTCGGCCGCCACGAGCCGTACCCCGGCGGGCCGGACCAGCAGGGTGCGCGCGCCCTGCGGGGAGCCGTCGGGCACCGGAAGTTTGCCCCAGGGGCTGTCGGCGGCCGTCCCGGCGACGGTCGCCCCGGCCACGTTGTCGAAGCCGAGGAAACGGGCCACGAACGCGTCGGCGGGCCGCTGCCAGACCTCCAGGGGCGTGCCGGACTGCGCGATCCGCCCGTCCCGCATCACCACCACCCGGTCGGCCAGCGCGAACGCCTCGCCCTGGTCGTGGGTCACGGCGAGCACGGTCGTACCCAACCGGCCGAACAGCTCCCGCAGTTCGACCACCAGGCGTTCCCTGAGCGAGCGGTCCAGCTGGCCGAGTGGCTCGTCCAGCATGAGCAGCCGGGGCCGGGGCGCGAGCGCGCGGGCGAGGGCCACGCGCTGCTGCTCGCCACCGGACAGGGCGGCCACGGCCCGCCCGGCGGCACCCGGAAGCCCCACCAGGTCCAGCAACCGGCCCACCTCGGCGTCCCGTTCGCCCCTGCCGACCCCGTGCATGCGCAGCCCGAACGCCACGTTCGCGCCGACGTCCCGCTGCGGGAAGAGCTGGTGGTCCTGGAACATCAGGCCGACGCCGCGCTGGTGCGCGGGCACGCCCGACTGGTCCCGGCCGTCGAGCAGCACCCGTCCACCGGAGAGGGGCTGGAGCCCGGCGACCGCCCGCAGCAGGGTGGACTTTCCGCTGCCGCTCGGCCCGAGCACGCACACCACCTCGTGCTCGGCGACGTCCAGGTCGACGGCGTCGAGCACGGCCCGCCCGCCGAGGCGGACGGTCGCGGCATCGAGGCTCAGCAGCATCTAGAACTCCCCCGTCCGGTCGGTGCGCAGCCGCTCCAGGATCAGCAGCGCGGCGGCGCACACCACCATCAGAATGGTCGAAAGGGCCATCGCCTGGCCGTAGTTGAGGTCCCCGGGGCGGCTGAGCAGCCGGGCCACGGCGACCGGGAGCGTCGGGTTGTCGGGCCGGGCGATGAACACGGTCGCCCCGAACTCGCCCAGCGAGACGGCGAACGCGAACCCGGCCGCGACCAGCAGCGCCCGACGCACCAGTGGCAGGTCCACCTCCCGCCACACCCGCCACGGCGAGGCCCCGAGCACGGCCGCCGCCTCCCGGAGCCGGACGTCCACCGCCCGCAGTACGGGCAGCATGGTCCGTACGACGAAGGGGGCGCCGACCAGCGCCTGGGCGAGGGGGACGAGGATCCAGGACTCCCTGAGGTCCAGTGGCGGCTTGTCGAGGGCGATCAGGAAACCGAAGCCGACCGTCACGGCGGACACCCCGAGCGGCAGCATCAGGAGCGCGTCGAAGCCCCGCACCAGGCGGCCCGCGTCCCGGCGGGCCAGCGCGGCGGCGGCCAGTCCGCCGATCACGACGGCGATGGCGGTGGCGGCCACGGCGTACTGGAGCGAGGTCCACACCGCGTGCACGGGCGCCACCAGGAACGTACCGCCGTCGGAGTTCGCGAGCGCCCGGTAGTAGCCGAAGCCGGGCGCGTCCAGGGAGCGGCGGACGAGGACGGCGAGCGGCAGGACCAGCAGGAGCGTGATCGTGACGAGGACGCCGGCCAGCAGGGCCCACTGGCCGGCTCCGCGCGGGCGGCGCGCGGTCGCCTTCGGGTCGACGAGCCTCAGGGCGGTCTCCCGGCGCCGTACCGTCCAGGCGTGCACGACGAGGATCGCGCCGACGGCGACGAACTGGACCAGGGTGAGGACGGCTGCCGTGGAGAGGTCGAACACCTCGGAGGTCTGCCGGTAGATCTCCACTTCCAGGGTGGAGAAGGTGGGGCCGCCCAGGATCTGGACGACGCCGAAGGAGGTGAAGGTGAAGAGGAACACCATCAGCGCGGCGGCGGCCACGGCGGGGGCGAGGGCCGGGAGGGTGACCTTCCGCCAGGCGTGCAGGGGGGACGCGCCGAGCATGCGGGCGGCCTCCTCCTGCCGGGGGTCGAGCTGGGACCACAGGCCGCCGACGGTCCGTACGACGACCGCGTAGTTGAAGAAGACATGGGCCAGCAGGATCGCCCACACAGTGGTGTCCAGCCGTACGCCCCACAGCTCGTCGAGCAGTCCGCCGTGCCCGACGAGGGCGAGGAACGCGCTGCCGGCGACGACGGTCGGCAGCACGAACGGCACGGTGACGACGGCCCGCAGCACCTGCTTGCCGGGGAAGTCGAGGCGGGCGAAGACGTACGCGGCCGGCAGCGCGAGCAGCAGGGTGAGCGCGGTGGAGGCGAGCGCCTGCCAGGTGGTGAACCACAGCACGTGCCGGATGTCCGGCTGCGTGACCACGTCCGCGATCCGCCCCCACTGCCAGGCACCGTCGGCCTTCAGCCCGCGCGTGACGATCGCGGCCACGGGCCAGGCGAAGAACAGCGCGAAGAACGCGACGGGCAGGGCCATCAGCCCGAACCTCGCCGCGTTCCCCCGCCGGGGTTCCGCTACTTCAGTACGAGCGAGGTCCACGACTTGACCCACTGGTCACGGTTGGCGGCGATCTTGCCGGGGGCCATGGTCTCGGGGTTCTTGGCCTGCGGCCCGTACTTCACGAACTCCGGTGGCACCTGGGCGGCTTCGCGCACCGGGTAGACGAACATGTTGAGCGGCATGTCCTCCTGGAACTCCTTGGTGAGCAGGAAGTCCAGGAAGGCCTTGCCGCCCTTGGTGTTCTTCGCGTTGCTCAGCAGCCCCGCGTACTCCGTCTGCCGGAAGCAGGTGCCGTAGGAGACCCCGGTCGGCGCGGTGCTGGGGCGCTTCTTGGCGTAGATCACCTCGGCGGGCGGGGAGGAGGCGTACGACACCACCAGCGGCCGGTCGCCGCCGGCCTTCTTGCCCTCGGAGGAGCCCGAGAACTCCTGGTAGTAGGCCTGCTCCCAGCCGTCGACGACCTTGACGCCGTTGGCCTTGAGCTTCTTCCAGTAGCCCTGCCAGCCGGTGTCGCCGAACCGCCCGGCGCTGCCCAGCAGGAAGCCGAGGCCCGGCGAGGAGGTCGCGGCGTTCTCGGTGACGAGGAGGTTCTTGTACGCCGGCTTGGCGAGGTCGGCGAAGGACTGCGGCGGGGTCAGCTTGTGCTTGCTGAAGTAGGCCTTGTCGTAGTTGACGCAGATGTCGCCGGTGTCGATGGGCGTGACCCGGTGCTTGTCCTGGTCGACGCGGTACTGGGGCAGGATCCGGTCGGCGCCCTTGGCCCGGTACGGCTGGAAGAGCCCGTTGTCGAGCGCGCGGGACAGCAGGGTGTTGTCGACGCCGAAGAAGACGTCGCCCTGCGGGTTGTCCTTGGTCAGGATGGCCTTGTTCACGGCCTGCCCGGCGTCGCCGTCCTTGAGGACCCTGACCTTGTATCCGGACTGCTTCTCGAAGTCGGCGAGCACGTTCTTGGAGACGGCCCACGAGTCGTGACTGACGAGCGTCACGGTCTTGGAGTCACCTGACGACTTGGCGTCGGTGGATCCGCACGCGGACAGGCCGATCAGGCCGAGCCCGACCGCCACGGCCACGAAGGTCTTGTTCTGCACTGGATGTCCTCCTGGGGTTGGCCAGGAAGAGACGCGGCCCCGCCCGGACTCCGCGAGGAGGACCCGGGCAGGGCGCAACAGCTTGAGTGATGACCGAACTCCCTACCCAGAATGACCTGGGCGAGGTTCAGAGGGTCTGCGGCCCTGTCCGCCGCACTCTCAGCGCTGTGGCGCTCCCCTGTCGGAATATGAAGATGTGTGGACCGGGTCAGATTACCGCTCGGTGGCCGCGAGCTGACCACAGGCTCCGTCGATCTCCTGACCACGGGTGTCCCGGATGGTGACGGGCACACCATGGGCGGCGATGGCCTCCACGAACGCCTTCTCGTCCTCGGGCCGCGATGCGGTCCACTTGGAGCCCGGCGTCGGGTTGAGCGGAATGAGATTGACGTGCACGGGCTTGCCCCTGAGCAGCCGGCCGAGCCGGTCGCCCCGCCACGCCTGGTCGTTGATGTCCCGGATGAGGGCGTACTCGATGGACAGCCGACGGCCGCTCTTCTCGACGTACTCGAACCCGGCGTCGAGCACCTCGCGCACCTTCCACCGCGTGTTCACGGGGACGAGGGTGTCACGCAGCTCGTCGTCGGGGGCGTGCAGGGAGATCGCCAGCCGGCACTTGAAGCCCTCGTCGGCGAAGCGGTGGATGGCCGGCACGAGCCCGACGGTGGACACGGTGATCCCGCGCTGCGACAGCCCCAGCCCGTCGGGGGCCGGGTCGGTGAGCGCCCGGATGGCGCCGACCACACGCTTGTAGTTGGCGAGCGGCTCGCCCATGCCCATGAAGACGATGTTGGACAGCCGGGCGGGTCCCCCGGGCACCTCCCCGTCCCGCAGGGCCCGCATACCGTCCACGATCTGGTGGACGATCTCGGCCGTGGACAGGTTCCGGTCGAGCCCGGCCTGCCCGGTGGCGCAGAACGGACAGTTCATGCCGCAGCCCGCCTGCGAGCTGATGCACATGGTGACCCGGTCCGGGTAGCGCATCAGCACCGACTCGACGAGGGTCCCGTCGAACAGCCGCCACAGCGTCTTGCGCGTGGTCCCCTGGTCCGTCGACAGATGCCGGACGACGGTCATCAGCTCCGGGAACAGCGCCTCGCGCAGCTTGTCCCGCGAGGCGGCGGGGATGTCGGTCCACTGCTCCGGCTCGTGCGCGTACCGCGCGAAGTAGTGCTGCGCGAGCTGCTTGGCGCGGAACGGCTTCTCACCGATCTCGGCCACCGCGTCCTTGCGCTCGGCGGGCGTGAGATCGGCAAGGTGCCGCGGCGGCTTCTGGGCTCCGCGCGGCGCGACGAAAGTGAGTTCTCCGGGCTTAGGCATGGCGATACCAGTGTCGCAGATCAAACTCGGTGACCTGTGGCTGCCGCCTGCTACGACTGTCGTTAGTAGTCGTCACCGGTTGCCGCTGAGCGGCCTCGGACCGGCCCAGGGACGGCCCAGAGGCCGCCCAGGGGTGACCTGCGGCCGTCGCCGCCCACGACTGCCGTCAGCAGTCGTCACCCGCCGTGACCGAGCGGCTTCGGAAGGCCCGGAGACGGCCCGGCCGACGGGTCCGCGCGCTGCCAAGCAATCTGTCGCCGGGCCGGTGGGGGGCCTCGCTCGGCCGCCAGGGGCCGCTCCTGCAAGCGCTGAGGTCGTTACTCGGTCCGCCGGAAGAACGGTCCGGGAATGCGCCGGTCACCCCGCTGGTGACCACACTCCAACGGCGTGCCCGCCGCATCGGTGACCTGAGATTCCGCGATGACTTTGCCGGGGTCGCCGTCCTCGTAGAGCCACACGCTCATCAGCTCGGCCGCGACCTGGACCGCGAACTGGACACTGCCGCCGTCGCCGACCGGGGAAAGGGTGACGGCGTCGCCCGGTTCAAGCCAGAAGTCCTCACCGTACGGCTCGACGAAGAGACACAGCGGGGTGCTCCCCACATTCTCGACCGGCAGATTTCCGCGCACTGGACCTCCCCGCGTCCACTCTAGCGGTGGCTCGCCACGACCGCCCGGGTCGGTTCAGGAGCCCAAGAGCTGATCGCACGTCAGTTTTGTCTGCACCTTGGGAATGCGGTGGTTTTTGTCCGAATTTGCGAGTTGTGTGCCCTCATGTCAGCCTTGAAACGAGGGGTGGGCATGGACTGGAAATCCCCCAGCGATAAGGAGCCGCCATGCGAACTCATATGAGAGGGGCTGTAGTTGCGATAGCAGCGGTGCCCGTCCTGATGCTCGGCGGGGCAGCCGGAATCGCTACCGCGCAACACTCCGCTGATGTGAGCACGCACGCCACTCCAGCGAAGCCCAAGTGCCAGTGGGTGAAGGGGCACTGGGAATACAAGGGAAAGGGCCAGCACAAAAAGCGCGTCTGGGTCCAAGGCCACAAGGTCTGTACGGCCAAGCCGACGAAGAAGCCCTCGAGGAAGCCCTCACCGACCACTTCGGTGACCAAGCCCGGGTCGCCGTCGCCGACCAAGCCCGGGTCGCCGTCGCCGACCGCACCGGGGTCACCGTCGCCGACCAAGCCCGGGTCGCCGTCGCCGACCGCACCGGGGTCACCGTCGCCGACCAAGCCCGGGTCGCCGTCGCCGACGGTGACCGCACCCGGGTCGCCGTCGCCGACCGTGACCTCACCGGCCGGGACCACGCCCGGTACGCCGGCGCCGACCACGCCTGGTTCGCCGCCCGCGTCGTAATCGCGGCAGGCAAAAGCCCCCGCCCAACGGGAAACCGCTGGGCGGGGGCGTTCGCTTTGCGCCACTCAGATGCAGGGGATGTTGGAGTACCCCGGGTAGATGAAGCGGCCGGCCGGACCGGCGCTGTGGACGCACAGGTCGAAGCCGGGGCTCTGGGGCTTCGGGTTCTCGGTGGCGGCGGTCGCGGTCGGGGCGACGAGGAGGGTCACCCCGAGGATCAATGCCGCCACCGCCGATTTCTTGCCCGGGACACGCCTCCGGAACGTCTTCATTGCCGCCCTCCTTCGGGCCGGTACGGGAGCACCGCGCAGTTCACAGGGCGACGGTTCGGCGCTCGCTGTTCCGCATATCGTCATATGCCACAGACATGACGTCAACACCCGAAATCGGGCAATCCCACCGGGAACCGGCTCCGGTCACCGTCCCTGCGGTCCCCGCCCCGGCCGGAGCGGGGACAGCGGGCCCGGTCGGCGGTCAGGGCGCCGTGCGGGACTGCCTCGCCGCCACGGCGCTCACCGCGGTGCCGGCCACGAGGACCGCCGACAGCGCGATCAGGTCGGTCATGACCCCTTCGAGGCGCGCGGCGGGGGCGCAGATGATCACGATGATGACGAGAACGACAGCCCAGCCGCGTGGACGGGGGATTGAAAGGGAGTTGATTGGGGTCACACTCATAGCAGTACCTCCTGGGTGCATGCCCACCGATCGCCGCCCTCGCCGGGAAGCCTGTGCGGCGGTCGGTGGGCTTTCGTGTTGGACCACTGTGATGTGCATCTCCCCTTGTTACGGCGGTAGCTAAGCGTGACCTAACCCACGGTGCCGGAGCACAGGGGGCGCACGAAGGTAAAGCCGTGGCCAACAGCGACGGCCCGAGCAGCCCCTTCTGCGGACCGGCGGGGTGGGGTCCTCAGATCCGAACGCGGCCGGTGGTCCTGTGAAGTTCTGCTGACGAACGGTCGGGTTTCCTGGTCGGGCCTTGTCCCGCCCCGTGACCCTGCCGTAACCACGTGATCCATGAACCTTTTCGGCCGCAACTCCTTCCACCGGCGCGCGCAGCAGTCCGGCGCTCCCGTGGCGAGCGCCGCCCTGGTGGCCACTACCGGCGCCACCGCCACCGCCGTCCTGCCCGATCCCCAGCTGGCGGGCCTCACCGGCGAGTGGCTGATCGATCCCGCGCACAGCAGGATCGGGTTCTCCGTACGACACGCGATGGTGACGACGGTGCGCGGCGCCTTCACGGAGTACGAGAGCCGCCTGTACTTCGACGGCCGCGAGCCGGCCCGCTCGCGGGCCGACATCGTGCTGTACACCGCCAGCGTCGACACCGGCGTCGAGCAGCGCGACGCCCACCTGGTCGGGCGCCAGTTCCTCGACGCCGGGGCCCACCCACGGATGACCTTCACGAGCACCGCCGTGGACCTGGCGGGCAAGGACGTCTACCGGATGACCGGTGATCTCACCATCAAGGACACCACCCGCCCCGTCGTCCTCGAACTCACCTACATCGGCCATGTCACCGACGCGTTCGGCGACGAGCGGGTGGGCTTCGACGGCACCACCACCATCAACCGCTCCGACTGGGGCCTGAGCTACGACGCCCGGCTGGCCCAGGGCGGAGCCATGGTGAGCGAGAAGGTCCGCCTCCAGTTCGACATCGCGGCCATCCGGGCCTCGTGAGCGCCCTCCGGCCCCCGGGATTTCCCGTCAGGTGGTGGCCTGCTCCAACCGCTCCTTGAGCAGCCGCTCGTTCTCCGGCAGCTCCTTGCGGACCTGGGGGCGTACGACGAGTGGCAGCAGCACCCTGCCGATGCCGTGGGCCTCGAAGTCCAGGTCCATGGTCACGCGGGTGCGGCCGTCGGGGAGCGGTGTGATCTCGCCGTGCACCCGGCCGCGCACGGGGCCGTCGACGCCGCGCAGACTCCAGGTGTGCGGTGGCTCGAACTCGGTGACCTGCATGGTTATCGGCACATCACGCCCGCGGACGAGCCGCGTGACCCTGATCCGGCAGCCGAGTCCGAAGGGGCCGTCGTCCATCTCCTCGACCGAGACCGCGCTCTTCTGCCACTCCGGCAGATGAGCGGGGTCGCTGAGGTACGCCCAGACGTCACCGGGACTCCGGTCGACGTCGATCACTTCGTGGAAGGCGGACATGACGCCCTCCCTTTCCGGACAGAGGGCTTACATCCAGAATCGTCCCACCCCGGGAACGGCCCGACCACATCCCGCCGGCCCCCGCGCCGGGACAGGACGACGGCACGGCCGAGCCACAGCCGCTCACCACCGGAGCACGCGAGCACGCAACAGGCCCCGCCCTCCGCAGAGGACGGGGCCCAGGAACCGTACGAGCCGCGGACTCACGCGGAGCCGACGAACACCACCAACAACAGCCACACCACCGGAGCCGTCGGCAGCAGGGAGTCGAGTCGGTCCATGATGCCCCCGTGACCGGGGAGCAACGTGCCCATGTCCTTGATGCCCAGGTCGCGCTTGATCATGGACTCGCCGAGGTCGCCCAGCGTGGCACTGCCCGCGACCGCGAGGCCCAGCAGCAGGCCCTGCCACCACATGCCGTCGTCGATCAGGAACTGCATGCACAGCGCGCCCGCGACCATCGCGAACAGCACCGCGCCCGCCAGGCCCTCGCGGGTCTTGCCGGGGCTGATGCGCGGGGCCAGCTTGTGCCGACCGAAGCGCCAGCCGACCGCGTACGCGCCGGTGTCGCTGACGACCGTCAGGAGGAGGAACGTCAGGACGCGCCAGGGGCCGTCCTGCGCCGTCAGCATCAGCGCGACGAACGTGGCCAGGAACGGCACGTAGAACGCCGCGAAGACGCCCGCCGTGACGTCCTTGAGATAGCCCTCCGGCGACTCCGTCATCCGCCAGACCAGGGCTGCCAGCGCCGTCAGCGCCATGGCGACCCAGGCGCCCTCGGCGCCGCGGACGTACCCGGCGACCACCATCGCCGCACCGCCGACCGCGAGCGGCACCAGCGGCGCCTTGATGCCCTTGCGCTCCCGCAGCCTGCTGGTCAGTTCCCACAGGCCGACGACCACGGCGACCGCGATCACGCCGACGAAGACGGCCTTCTCGATGAACAGGCTCGCGATGATCACCACACCGAGCCCGACGCCGACGCCTATGGCCGCGCTCAGGTCACGGCCCGCGCTCTTCTTCTGCGGCGCTGGCGCCGGCTGCTGGGCGTCGGGCATGGGCTCCGGATTCTGGTTCTCGGCCGGGACGGTGCGGGCGGGCGGGGCCCCCGGGCGGAACTCGTCCTGGAACAAGGGGCCACTGCGCCGAGCGGCCCCCCGGTCGCCGTCCTGGTCTGGGCCGTACACGGCTTCGTCGGGCACGCTGGGCATGGGGCGAGTGTGCTGCGCCTCAGGCGCATCGTACGCGGGACCCGCCGGGGCGGCCCCCTGGGCAGGCCCGCCCGCGGTGGGTCCCCAGTAGCCGGCCTGCCCCGCCGCGGGCGGCGCTCCCCAGGAAGAGTCGCTCATCAGACTTCGAGCAGCTCGGCTTCCTTGTGCTTCAGGAGCTCGTCCACCTGCGCCACGTACTTGTGCGTGGTGTCGTCGAGCTCCTTCTCCGCACGGCGGCCCTCGTCCTCGCCGACCTCGCCGTCCTTGACGAGCTTGTCGAGGGCTTCCTTGGCCTTGCGGCGCACGGAGCGGATGGACACGCGCGCGTCCTCGGCCTTGCCCTTGGCGACCTTGATGTAGTCGCGGCGGCGCTCCTCGGTGAGCTCGGGGAACACCACTCGGATGATGTTGCCGTCATTGCTGGGGTTGACGCCCAGGTCGGAGTCGCGGATCGCCTGCTCGATGTTGCGCAGCGCGCTCTTGTCGAATGGGGTCACGACCGCCATGCGCGGCTCCGGCACGGAGAACGAGGCCAGCTGGTTGATCGGCGTCGGGGCACCGTAGTAGTCGGCCACGATCTTGTTGAACATCGCCGGGTGCGCACGGCCGGTGCGGATCGCGGCGAAGTCCTCCTTGGCGACCACGACGGCCTTCTCCATCTTCTCCTCGGCCTCGAGGAGGGTCTCTTCGATCACCACTTGCTCCTGCGTGTCTTGAGTAAGGCCCGGCTGCGGTTCCTGAAGTCGGTCGGCGGCCGGCTGCGTCGCGTCTTCTTCCTGCACGGTTCCCGACCGGCAGGACATTGTCCATCCCCCGGCCAGGGTCAGGACCCCTTACGGGGCCGCACGACACCGGCCGGGTTGATGCCGGGTCAGCCCCGGCCGGCCTGGTCACCCACCAGCGTGCCGATCTTCTCACCCTTGACCGCGCGGGCGATATTGCCCTCCGCGAGAAGCTCGAAGACGAGGATCGGGAGCTTGTTGTCGCGGCACAGCGTGATGGCGGTGGCGTCGGCGACCTTGAGGTCACGGGTGATGACCTCGCCGTAGCCGAGGGCGTCGAACTTGACGGCGTCCGGGTTGGCCTTCGGGTCGGAGTCGTAGACCCCGTCCACGCCGTTCTTGCCCATGAGCAGCGCCTCGGCGTCGATCTCCAGGGCGCGCTGCGCGGCGGTGGTGTCGGTGGAGAAGTACGGCATGCCCATACCGGCGCCGAAGATGACCACGCGGCCCTTCTCCAGGTGGCGCACGGCGCGCAGCGGGATGTACGGCTCGGCGACCTGGCCCATGGTGATGGCGGTCTGCACCCGGCTGTCGATGCCCTCCTTCTCCAGGAAGTCCTGGAGGGCGAGGCAGTTCATCACCGTGCCGAGCATGCCCATGTAGTCGGAGCGGGCGCGGTCCATGCCGCGCTGCTGGAGCTCGGCGCCACGGAAGAAGTTGCCGCCGCCGATGACGACCGCGATCTGCGCCCCGTCACGTACGACGGCCGCGACCTCCCGGGCGATCTTGTGCACCACGTCCGGGTCCACGCCCAGGCCCCCACCGCCGGAGAACGCCTCTCCGGACAGCTTCAGCAGAAACCGGCCGCGTACTTTGCCGTCGTCGCTCTTCTGGGCCTTGGTGGTCATGGAGATCCCGCCTCTTTCACGTGTTGCACATACGAAGAAGGCCATTGCCGGTGGGGTCGCTTTTCGCTCCCATGCGCGGCAATGGCCTCCTCGTCAGATCTGCTGCCGTCCGCCCCACACCATGGTGTGGCGGTGTGCGCGGACGACTGCTGTCGACCCTATCGGGATTTCTCCGCGGGTCGCGCGTCGATCGCGATACGGACTCAGTCGATCGCGATACGGACTCAGATGCCGACCTTGATGCGCGAGAAGCGCTTCAGGGTGACACCGGCCTCGTCCAGCACCTTCTGGACCGACTTCTTGTTGTCCAGCGCGTACGGCTGGCCGAGCAGCGTGGCGTCCTTGAAGAAGCCGTTGAGGCGACCCTCGACGATCTTGGCGATCGCGGCCTCGGGCTTGCCCTCGGCGCGGGTGGTCTCCTCGGCGATGCGGCGCTCGGACTCGACGACGTCGGCCGGGATGTCCTCCTTGGCGAGGTACTTCGGCGCGAAGGCGGCGATGTGCTGGGCGACGCCCTTGGCGACCTCGGCGTTCGGCTTGTCGAGCTCGACCAGGACACCGATCTGCGGGGGCAGGTCGGGCATGGTGCGGTGCATGTAAGCGAGCACGAAGCCGTCGGCGAACTGCGCGAAGCGGTCCAGGACGATCTTCTCGCCGAGGTTGGCGTTGGCCTCGTCCACGAACGCCTGGACGGTCTTGCCGGGCTCGATCTCGGAGGCGAGCAGGGCGTCGATGTCGGCCGGGGAGGTCGCGGCGACGTGCTCGGCGATCTTGTTGGCGACGGCCTGGAACTTCTCGCCCTTGGCGACGAAGTCGGTCTCGCACTTCAGCTCGACCAGGACGCCGGAGGAGTTGTCGTCGGCGATGATGGAGACCACGGCGCCGTTCTCGGCGGAGCGGCCCTCGCGCTTGGCGACGCCCTTCTGGCCCTTGATGCGCAGCGCCTCGACGGCCTTGTCGACGTTGCCCTCGGCCTCGTCCAGCGCCTTCTTGCAGTCCATCATGCCGGCGCCGGTGAGCTCACGGAGCTTCTTGACGTCGGCGGCGGTGTAGTTCGCCATGAGTCTGTGAGTCTTTCTCGAAGTCTGGAAGATCTTCAGATCAGCACGGTGTGCGCTCCACATGTGAACGCAGAGCGCGTACGGCGCGCCGACCTACGGGTGAACAACGGGGGCGGACTTCACCGCGCCGGAGGCGCTGTCGATGCAGCACCGCCCCCGCCGTCAACGCGTGCGTCAGGCCTGCTCGCCCTCGGCGGCCGGAGCCTCAGCAGCCGGGGCCTCAGCAGCAGCCGGAGCCTCGGCAGCCGGGGCCTCAGCGGCGGCCTCGGCCGGCTTCTCGGCCTCGTCGGCCTTCTTCTCACCCTCGAGCAGGTCGCGCTCCCACTCGGCGAGCGGCTCGCCCGCGGCCTTCTCGCCCTTGTCACCGGTGGCGACGCGAGAGCGGGAGATGAGGCCCTCGGCGACGGCGTCGGCGATCACACGGGTGAGCAGGGTGACGGAGCGGATCGCGTCGTCGTTGCCCGGGATCTTGTAGTCGACCTCGTCGGGGTCGCAGTTGGTGTCGAGGATCGCGACGACCGGAATGTTCAGCTTCCGGGCCTCACCGACGGCGATGTGCTCCTTCTTGGTGTCCACGATCCAGACGGCGCTCGGCACCTTCTGCATCTCGCGGATACCACCGAGGGTCTTCTCCAGCTTGGCCTTCTCGCGCGAGAGCACGAGAAGCTCCTTCTTGGTCAGACCGGACGCGGCGACGTCCTCGAAGTCGATCTGCTCGAGCTCCTTGAGGCGCTGCAGACGCTTGTAGACGGTCGAGAAGTTGGTGAGCATGCCGCCCAGCCAGCGCTGGTTGACGTAGGGCATGCCGACGCGGGTGGCCTGCTCGGCGATGGCCTCCTGCGCCTGCTTCTTGGTGCCGACGAACATGACCGTGCCGCCGTGGGCCACGGTCTCCTTGACGAACTCGTAGGCGCGGTCGATGTACGACAGCGACTGGAGCAGGTCGATGATGTAGATGCCGTTGCGCTCGGTGAAGATGAAGCGCTTCATCTTCGGGTTCCAGCGACGGGTCTGGTGACCGAAGTGGACGCCGCTCTCCAGCAGCTCCCGCATCGTGACGACGGCCATGGCCGTATCTCCTTGAGTTTCTCGGTTGTGCCGCGGAAGCCGGACGGCTCCCACGCCTGACGCCCGCGACGCGCCTTGCCGCTGAGGACCGAGAGGCGCTGACACCGACCGCTTGACGGACCGGTGTCGGGGCGTGCGAAGTCGACCCGGTGACCCGGATCGCCAGAAGAAGTGTACGGGACCGGCGGGGCACCGGGTGACGCCGCTGCCCACAACCGGGAAGTAGTCCACAGACTCCGGCCCTGATCGGTGGGGGTGCGGGACGGTTGGCGCATGCGACATGCGAAGCGATATGCCCCGGTGTGCCTGCTCCTGCTCCTGCCCTTGGCGGTGACGCTGCTGCCCCTGCTGGCCCCGTGGGCCTGGGCGGACCCTCCCCCGGCCCCCGCACCACCCCCTCAGGCCCCGGTCCCGGCCCTCGCCCGCACCTGGCCGGTGGGCATCCGGCCGTGGGTGTTACGGGGGTGGGAGCCACCGGCGACGGTGTACGGCTCCGGCCACCGGGGCGTGGACCTGGCGGCGCCGGCCGGTTCGCCGGTACGGGCGGTCGCCCCGGGCCGGGTGTCCTTCGCGGGCCGGGTGGCGGGACGCGGCGTCGTCTCGGTCGAGCTGACGGGCACGGACCTGCGGACGACGTACGAGCCGGTGACCGCGTCGGTCCGCAAGGGCGAGGAGGTCAGGGCCGGAGAGACGGTGGGCACGACGGAGGCGACGGACACCCACTGCGCCACGCCGTGCCTGCACTGGGGCCTGCTCCGGGGAAACACCTACTTGGACCCCCTGTCGCTGCTGCCACCCTGGCTCCTCCACCGGGGCCCACCGAGGCTGCTGCCCGTGTTGGGGGTGCCGCTGCCGTCGTGACGTCGGCAGCGGCGGCAGCCCTCGCGCAGCTCCGGTGCCTTCAGGGCGCGGGGGAAGCAGGCGGCAGGATGGGCGGTGGGGTCCTGTGGGTGAAGCCGAGCGCGGGGAGGGGCCCCGCCATCCGCGCCCGTGCGGCCGCCGGCGGCGGGCATGTCGGCCGAGTGGCGTCCGGCACCGCCGACCGGCGTGAGCCCCGCCGGCGCCGCCCCATCGACGTGGCGGCCCGGGCGAGCGAAACGCCCCCTCGGTCAGCGGCAGCACCGGTACCCGCCGGCGTCGGCACGCGATAGACCGCGTCGCCCAGCGCAGCATCCCCGCACCCCGCCGGCACCGGCAAGCGCCCCGGCACCGGGCAGACGTCAGCCCGTCACACCACGCAGCGCCATGGCCACAGCGGCGTCCGTCACCACCGCGGGATCCTCCGCCGCCCCCAGCTCGATGCGCCGCACCGCCGCATCCACGACCCCCTGCAGCAGCATCGCCGCCAGCCGGGGCTGCGCATGCCCCATCTCCCCGAGCGCCTCGACGACCATGGCGACCAGCCCCCCGTGCGCCGCGCGGATCTTCTCCCGCGCCCCGGCGTCCAGCTCACTCGCGGAGATGGCGACAACCGCCCGATGCCGCCGGTCCCCGACCAGCGCCAGCTGCTGCCGCACATATGCCTCGACCTTGGCCGAGGCGGACTCGGCCCGCTCCATCGCGGCGGCCACGTCCGCCGCCCACAGCGGAAAGTCGACCGCGCACAGTTCCTCGACCACGGCGGCCCGCGACCGGAAGTACTCGTACACGGACGACCGGGCCAGACCCGTCCGCTCTGCCAGCGCGGGGAACGTCAGCGCTTCGGTCCCGCCCTCGGACAGCAGAGACCGCGCCGCGTCCAGCAGGGCGGCTCGCTGCATCGACCGGTGCTCGGCCACGGAGGCCGCTCGAATCCTTGGCACGTCAACCACTTTACGGACGGCCCCACCCGAACGGGAGCCACTGGCCCACCGCGCCGCGCCGCCGCGTGTCAGCGCCCGAAGCTCGCCAGCTTGGCCCGCAGCTGCAGCACCGACTTCGTGTGGATCTGGCTGACCCGGCTCTCGGTGACCCCGAGCACATTGCCGATCTCGGCGAGGGTGAGCCCTTCGTAGTAGTACAGCGTGACCACGGTCTTCTCCCGCTCGGGCAGTGTGTTGATCGCCCGCGCGAGAAATCTGCGCAGCTCCCGGTCCTCGGCCACCTCCACCGGATTGTCCGCGGCGGTGTCCTCCAGCGTGTCCATGAGACTGAGCCGGTCCCCGCCCTCGCTGCCGACGTGCAGCAGCTCCTCCAGCGCGACCACGTTGGCCAGCGACAACTGGCTGAACACGGCGTGGAGTTCCTCGACCTCCATGTCCAGCTCGGCGGCGACCTCGGTCTCGGTCGGGGTGCGCCGCAGCCGTGCCTCCAGGGTGGCGTAGGCCCGCTCCACGTTCCGCGCCTTCTGCCGGACCGATCGCGGAATCCAGTCCAGCGCCCGCAGCTCGTCGATCATCGCGCCCCGGATCCGGGTGATCGCGTACGTCTCGAACTTGATCTCCCGGTCGATGTCGAACTTCTCGATCGCGTCGATCAGCCCGAAGACGCCGGAGGAGACGAAGTCGGCCTGGTCCACGTTGGGCGGCAGACCGACGCTCACCCGCCCCGCGACGTATTTCACGAGCGGTGAGTAGTGCAGGATCAGCTGCTCCCGCAGCCGGTCGTCCCCCGTCGCCTTGTACGACCGCCACAGCTCGTCGAGCGTCGAGGGAGCGGGCGGCCGCACGCTGCCACCGTCGCGGGCGGCTGGGGGGACCGCCGCCCGGTCGGACCCGGAGGTGTGCTGGGGCATTCGTCGCCTTGTGCCGTTCTGCCGTGAAGTGCTGTGAAGTGCCGTGAAGTACTGCGAAGTGGTAGGGGCTGGGGTTCGTAGGGTGAAGTGGGCTACCTGGGTGAGCTGTCGGTCTGGTGTCGAGTTGGCGCATTCCGCGTCGACGACTTCGTGAGCGTAGCGTGACTGAGGTGTCGCGGTGTGCGAACACCGAGGCTCCACCCGTGCGCGGGGCGCTCAGTCCGGGCTCGCGCGCGCGTCCCGCGGCTCGCTCTGCGTGACCGGCCGAAGCGTCAACTCCGGGAAACATCAAGGGCGTCGGGCATTCCCCCGGACGGCCGAACAGGCTCGGTCAGCACGGACCGTGACCGGTGCGGACCGACATCATGGCCTGGCGTGTCAACTTCCAGCCATCGCCGTGTCGTTCGACGTAACCAAGTGCTCGGAGTTCGTACAGTTTCGCGATCGCCTCGTCCCGGGTGGTCGGCGTGCCGCGCGCGATCTCCTCGACGGTGGCCGCGCGGTGTCCGGGCAGCGCGTCGAGGACGGCCCGTGCCTCGGGTTCCAGCAGGTCACGCGGCAGGACGGGGCCCCGGCGGGCCGGCGCCAGCTCACCCATGTCACCCACCAGTTCGACGACTTCCGCGGCATCGGTGACCAGGGTCGCCGTCTCTGCGCGCAGCAGTTCGTGCACGCCGGCGGAGAGGCCGCTGGTGACGGGGCCGGGAACGCCCATGGTGAACCGTCCGAGGCGCCCCGCGGCCCGCGCGGTGGCCAGCGAGCCGCTGCGGCAGGCTGCCTCCACGACGACGGTCCCCCTGGTCAGCGCGGCGATGACGCGGTTGCGGAGGATGAAGCGGCTGGGCGTCGGATGGTCGCCCGGAGGCAACTCGCCGACGACCAGTCCCTGTTCCGCGATCCTGCTGATCAGGGCGGCGTGGCCGCGCGGGTAGGGCCGGTCGACGCCGCAGGCCAGGACGGCGACGGTGGCGCCGCGCGCGGCGAGGGCACCTCTGTGGGCGGCGCCGTCGATGCCGTAGGCGCCGCCCGACACCACCACCCAGCCCCGCTCGGCGAGGCCTCCGGCGAGGGTGGCGGCCACATGGGTGCCGTACTCGGTGCAGGCACGCGCGCCCACCACGGCCACCGATCTGAGCGCCCACATCCGCAGACTGGGACGCCCGCGCACCCACAGCCCCAGGGGCCGCGTGTCCCCGAGGTCGTCGAGCTGTCCCGGCCACTCGGCGTCCCCGGGCGCGACGAACCGCGCCCCGGCCGCTCGGGCCGTCGCGAGATCCCGCTCCGGCTCGGCCCGCCGCGCCCGTGCGACGAGCCCGCCCCACCGCACCCCGCTCACCCCGGGCAGCGCCGCCGCCCCCTCTCTCAACCGCCGCACCACCTCCCCCACCCCGAACTCCCGAACCCACCGCCCGCCGACTTCGTCCCCCGGCTCGATCACCCGCCCGAGGAAGACGCGTCCGAGCAGCTCTTCTCCGCGGCCCTCACCCGTGGTCACGTCAGCGCCCCGATGGCCATCGGCACCCCTCGGGGGACTCCGGTGCGCAGCTGCAGGGCCAGGGCCACGTCGGTCGCGTCGGGGCGGTCGTGCCCGACGAGGTCGGCGACGGTCCAGGCGACGCGCAGGACCCGGTCGATCCCGCGCGCGGTGAGCACGCCCCGTTCGAGGTTGCGTTCGGCCTCTTCCATCGCGCCGGCCATGGGGTGGTAGCGGCTGCGCAGTTCCCGCCCGGGGACTTCGCTGTTGGAGCGCCAGGGGGTTCCGGCGAGGCGGGCCGCCGTTCGCTCGCGGGCCTGCCGGACCCGCTCGGCCACGGTCGCCGTGGACTCACCGCGGGCGTCGGGCTCGGTGAGCTGGGCCCTGGTGACCGGATCGACCTCGACGCGCAGGTCCACCCGGTCCAGCAGGGGCCCGGAGAGCCGGGACTGGTAGCGGCGGATCGCCGACGGCGGGCATTCGCACAGGGAGTCGCGCTGCGAGAAGCGTCCGCAGGGACAGGGGTTGGCCGCCAGCACCATCAGGAAGCGTGCCGGGAACCGGAGGACGCCCGCGCTGCGCGCGATCACGACGTGCCCCGACTCCAGCGGCTGGCGCAGGGCGTCCAGGGTCTGGCTGTGGAACTCGGGAGCCTCGTCGAGGAACAGCACGCCCCGGTGCGCGAGGGAGACCGCGCCGGGCCGGGCGATGCCGGGGCCTCCGCCGACGAGCGACTGCATCGTGGCCGAGTGGTGCGGGGCGCAGTAGGGGGCGACGTCGATGAGCGGTTTGCCCGGCGGCAGCAGTCCGGCCACCGAGTGCACCGCGGTGACCTCCAGTGATTCCTCCCTGGTGAGCAGGGGCAGGACGGCGGGCAGCCGCTCGGCGAGCATGGTCTTGCCCGCGCCGGGCGGTCCTTCGAGGAATAGGTGGTGTCCACCGGCGGCGGCCACCTCCACGGCCGTACGGGCCGAGGTCTGGCCCACGACGTCCGCCAGGTCGTGCTCGTGTTCGTGCTGTGCGGCGCCCAGGCTGTGCATGCCGGTGGCCGCGCTCGTGCCCGGCACGCGCAGGCCGGCCAGGAGGGGGTCCGGGCGGCCTTGCTCGTCCGGTTCCTCCTCGGGGACGGGCTCCTCGGTCAGCACCGCGACGAGCTGCCGCAGGCTGCGGACCCCGAGCACGGAGACACCGGGGACCAGCGAGGCCTCGGCGGCGGCGCACTCGGGTACGACCACTTGCTCGTAGCCGGCGTCGGCCGCGGCCAGGACGGCCGGAAGGATGCCACGGACCGGTCGGACGCGTCCGTCCAGGCCCAGCTCCCCGATCATGACGATGTCCGCGAGGACGCGGGGATCGATCCGTTCGGCGGCGCCGAGCACCGCGCAGGCGACCGCGAGGTCGAAGCCGGAGCCGGCCTTGGGCACCGACGCCGGGCTCAGTCCGACGGTGAGCTTCTTCTGCGGCCACTCACCGCCCGAGTTCACCACCGCCGCCCGGACCCGGTCCCTGCTCTCCGTCAGGCTCTTGTCCGGGAGGCCGACCAGGGTGAAGGCCGCGACGCCGGGTTCCAGGTCGGCCTGGACCTCCACGACGACGCCCTCCACGCCGACCAGGGCCACCGAGCACGTGCGGGCGAAGCCCATTCAGGCCACCCCCCGCGCGTGCTCCACGGACGGGGCGCCGCGGTGGGGCAGCAGGACGCCGATCAGGTCGATACGGACGCCGCCCGGCGGTGCCCCTCCGTGGCCCTGGATCCAGTGTTCGGCCAGGGCGCGCAGTCTGGCCGCCTTCTCGGGGGACACCGCGGCCATCGGGTGTTCGTAACCGCCGCCCCTGCGGGTCTTCACCTCGCAGACGACGAGCGCGTCCCCGTCCCGGGCGACGATGTCGATCTCGCCGGACCGTCCGCAGCGCCAGTTGCGCTCCAGGATCGTCATTCCGGCCTCGGCGAGCCGCCGGGCGGCCAGTTCCTCGCCGTACCTGCCGAGTGCCTCTCGTGCGTTCATGTCGGCACCACCTCCGGCGCCAACCGTCACGCATCCCCGCCCAAGTTGTTGATCTTGGTGTACTACTCGGCGGTTGTGGAAAACCCCGTCACCCGCTCGGAAGCTCCAGGTCGCTCTTGTTCAGCTCCTCGATGTTCACGTCCTTGAACGTGAGGACCCGGACCTGTTTCACGAAGCGGGCCGGCCGGTACATGTCCCAGACCCAGGCGTCGGCCATGGAGACCTCGAAGAACACCTCGCCCTGGACCGAGTGCACCTGCATCTCGTAGTCATTGGTGAGGTAGAAGCGCCGCTCTGTCTCGATCACGTATTTGAACAGACCGACGACATCTCGGTACTCCCGGTAGAGCTTCAGCTCCATCTCGGTCTCGTACTTCTCGAGGTCCTCGGCGCTCATGGCATGTTCCCCTTCAGCCGTGCGATCCCACCATTGTGCGCCAGTCCGACGGGCCCTCAGACGATTTCCGCGTCCAGGGTCACAGGACCGGCCGGGGGACCTTCGTCGAGCAGCGTGCGCAGCAGCTCGGCGAGTCTGGTCGGATACACCGTCTCATGTGCCCGGGTCAGTTCCTGACACGTCCACCAACGCGCTCCGGCGACACTGCGCCGCTCCAGTTCCGTCAGCCCCTGCGCCGCGGTGGCCGTCTGCGTCGTACGGGCCAGGTAGTACCACTCGTCCTGGTCCCAGCGGCGGCCCGCGAACGGGAAGGAGCACATGCGCCGCCACAGCACCGGGCCCAGTTCGACGTCGGTGATGCCGGTCTCCTCCGCGAGTTCCCTCAGCGCGGCCTCCTCGCGCGTCTCCGCGCCCTCCAGACCGCCGCCGGGGGTGAACCACCAGTCGTCGGCCGGATCGTCCGGCTCGTGGCCGTGCAGGAGCAGGATGCGGTCCCGCGGGTCCAGGAGGACCACCCGGGCCACCTTGCGCAGTCCGCTCCCGTACGACTCCTCGCCGGTCCGCGCGGGCTCAGCGGACACCGGCCGCCTCCGCGCGGGCCGTACGGGCCCGGGACCGGCCCAGGCGGCTCGCGATCGGGCCGTAGGCGCCGCCCGCCAGCACCAGGACGGCACCGGCGACGACCAGCAGCTCGATCGTGGGCAGCGGGCCGGGCCGGGAGAGGGTGCCGAGGGCCTGGAAGCCGGTGGGGCGCGCGAGCGAGCCCTTCCAGGGCCAGATCACGGCGTCCACCCGGGCGGTCACGGCGCCGCGGGACACCGTGCCCTTCGCGGCGTCGGTGAGGTGGGCCGTGGAGTCCAGGGAACCCTGGCGCTCGTCGCCGAGGAGGAACAGCCGGCCCTTGGGGACGGTCACCGTCGGGAAGCCCTTGATCTCGGCCAGGCTGCCCTTGGGCAGATAGGGTTCGTCGATCTGCTTGCCGTTGACGGTCAGCTTGCCGTTCGTGCAGCAGGAGACGGTGTCGCCGCCCACCGCGACCACGCGCTTGACCACCTTGGCGTTGGTGACCCAGGACTTGTCCGCGAACACGACGACGTCACCGCGGCGCACCTCGCCGCCGTCGACCTTCTGCGCCAGCACCCGGTCACCGGCGTCGATCGTGGGCGTCATGGAGCTGGTCGGCACGGTGTACGGCCGGTAGGACACGGCCGCCCAGGCGAATCCGCCGAGGAACAGCACCAGACCCAGGGCCACGGCCACCCCGGACAACCGTTGTCCGAGCCGGCTGCCGCCGGGCTGTGCCGTGCCTGTCCCGCCGCTGTGCGGGGCCGTACGCGTCGTGCTCTCGCCACCCATGGACCCGCACCCTACCCGGCAGTACCGGGCAGGGGCAGCCCCTGTTTCGCGACCGGGGGCGAAGGCACCACAGGCGTCGGACCCAAAGGTTCCGGATCGCCTCCGCCGGGTCGGTCCCGCAGGCCGCCCAGCGGCCCGCGGAGCCGTCCGCCACGCGCACGAGCCGGCCCGGGAAAAGCGGGACCGCCCGCGCATCGCCCCAGGGGATGCGCGGGCGGTCCGCCGTCCACCCGTCGGGGAGCCGCCGGGCCCCCGACGGTCACCGGCTGCCCGCGGACGTCTTCTGCTCGGCCTTGGACTCCAGCCGGTTCGCACGCCGGCGGCGCCACACCGCCACCGGCAGCACCGCCGCGACCGCCGCGCCCTGCGGGGCCACCGAGAGGGCGGTGGACGCCGGGGACTGCTCGTTGATGCCGGGCTGGTCGAAGGTGTCCGGGACCGGCAGGGTGCCCCAGTGGTTGATCGGCCAGGCCTTGACGATCGCGCGGCCGACGACCTTGTCGACGGGGACCATGCCGTGGTTCTTGTCGTTCTGGTTGTAGCGCGAGTCGCGGGAGTTCTGGCGGTGGTCGCCCATCACCCAGATGTAGCCCTTGGGGACCGTCACCTTGAACTGGCCGCCGAGGTCGTCATCGGTGCACGGGGTGTTGCCGGCGTACACGTACGATTCCTCGTTCAGGGGCTTGCCGTTGACCAGCAGCGGGCCGGTGCCCTTGCACTGGACCGTGTCGCCGCCGACGCCGATCACGCGCTTGATGAGGTCCTTCTCGTTCGCGGACGGCATCAGGCCGATCCAGCTGAGGACCTGCTGCACGGCGTTCGGGGTCGGCGTCGGCTCGCCCGCCAGCCAGTTGTCCGGGTCGTGGAAGACGACCACCTCGCCCCGCTCGGGCTCGGAGCCGAACCACGGGGTGAGCTTGTCGACCAGGACGCGGTCACCCACCTGGAGGGTGTTCTGCATCGAGGCGGACGGGATCGAGAACGCCTGCACCAGGAACGTCTTGATCAGCAGCGCCAGGACCAGCGCGATCACGATGAGGATCGGCAGCTCCTTCCAGAAGGAGCGTGGCTTCTTCGGGTGGCCGCTGGCCTCGCCCGAACCCGCGTCCCCGGCCGGGGACCCCTGCTCCTCGTCCGGCGCGCCCTGGCCGCCCGCCGCGTCATTGTCTGAGGTCATGGCTCCGTCCGGCACGGGGGCGTTCGCTTCCACGGGGTGCCCGCGGTGCTCCTCGCCGTCGTGCCCCGACCGTGCGCCAACCGCCACATCCCCCACGCCAACTCCTTACTCTGTGCCGCCGCCTGCGCCACATTCGGCGCAGGCCCACTACTCCCATAACGAGCGGGAGTTCCGCAGGGGTCGGGAGCGGGGTCATTCCGTTCGGATTCCCGGAGGCAACCCTATGCGACAGCGGGGGACCGGCAGTCGCACCTGACGCGGAGTCGGCGACGCTTGCGAAGGTTTTAGGTTCGTTCAGCCGTGTCCAGTGGCCGATCGGCCAGCCGATGACCACGGCCCGGCCGACGACGGAACTCTCGGCGACCGTACCGCCGTACGGGGTGTTCTGGTGGGCGCGGGAGTCGGCGGAGTCGTCCCGGTGGTCGCCCATCACCCACAGCCGGCCCTTGGGCACGGTGATGTCGAAGGGCTGGGCGGAGGGCGCGTTCCCCGGATAGAGGTAGTCGCCTTCGGTCAGCGGTACGCCGTTGACGGTGACCCGGCCCTGCGCGTCACAGCACTTGACATGATCGCCGCCGACCCCGATGACCCGCTTGATCAGGTCCTTCTCGTTGTCCGAGGGCAGCAGGCCGATGAAGGTGAGGCCTTCCTTGAGCTGCTTGACGACGACCGGATCGTGCTTCTTGACCGTCTGCTCGTCGGCCAGCCAGCCGCCCGGGTCGTGGAAGACGACGACGTCACCGCGCTGCGGCTGGGAGCCGAACCACGGGGTGAGCTTGTCGACCAGGACGCGGTCGCCGATCCGGATCGTCTGCTCCATCGAGCCGGACGGGATCACGAACGCCTGGACGAGGAAGGTCTTCAGGACCAGCGCTATCAGGACGGCCACGCCGACCAGGAGAGGGATCTCCCGAACGGCTGAGCGCCGGCGCTTGCGCTTGACCTTGCGCTGGAGCTTCCGCCGCTCCGCGCGCGTACGGCCGCCGCCGGGCGCGGCGGAGGTCCGCCGGGATCCGGTGGGCAGCAGGTTGTCGGCGGGGTCGCTGGGCACCCCGCGCGGTTTGCCGCGGTTACCCATGGGCACCGCCCGGCACCGGTACGCGCGCGTACGCGGCGGGCCGCGTCAGGTGCGTCCAGTGGCCGTAGGGCCACACGATCCAGTCGGCGCGGCCGATGACGTCACCGACCGGGATCATGCCGCCGCCGGGCGAGCCGAGGTGGTCCCTGGAGTCGCTGGAGTCGCTGCGGTGGTCGCCGAGGACGAACAGGCGCCCGGCGGGCACGACGATGTCGAAGGGCACGCTGGAGGCGCTGTCCCCCGGATAGAGGTACGCCGACTCGTCGACCGCTCGGCCGTTCACCCCGATTCTCCCCTTCTTGTCGCAGCACACGACATGGTCTCCCCCCACCCCGACCACGCGTTTGACGTAGTCCGCGTCGCCGAAGTACCCGGTGCCGTCGAACACGACGACGTCGCCGCGCCGCGGCTGGGCACCGAAACGGTACGCCAACTTATTTACGAGAACGCGGTCCCCGATCCTCAAGCCCTGTTCCATGGATCCGCTCGGAATCTGGAACGGTTGCACCACGAAAGTGTTGAGGACCAGCAAAAACACCAGGCAGACGAAGAGCGTGAGGGTGATCCGGCCGCCCGGCAGCCAGTCGGCGACCCGCTCCAGCAACGCGAAACGCGACCGTTCCTCCGGCCCCGGTGAATCCGGGTGGGAGGAACGGTCGCGTTGCGTCGGCTGTGCTTCGGTGTCCATCGGAGCCAGATGTTATCCGGCTCCGCTGTGACCCTCATGCGGGCCGTGACACCGGGGAAGCGCTCAGTTCTCGCGCTTCTCCTTGATCTTCGCGGCCTTGCCGCGCAGCTCACGGAGGTAGTACAGCTTGGCGCGGCGCACGTCACCGCGGGTGACGAGCTCGATCTTCTCGACGATCGGGGTGTGCACCGGGAAGGTGCGCTCGACGCCGACGGAGAACGAGACCTTGCGGACCGTGAAGGTCTCGCGGACGCCGGAGCCCTGGCGCCGGATCACAACGCCCTTGAACTGCTGCACACGGGAGCGGTTGCCCTCGATGACGCGGACGTGGACGTTGACGGTGTCACCCGGGCGGAAGGCCGGGATGTCGCTGCGCAGCGACGCGGCGTCGACGGTGTCGAGCAGGTGAGACATTTCGTCTGCTTTCTTCGCTGATGCCACAGGTCATCAACGGAAACTAGGTGTTTGCACGAAGCCGTGTGCGGGTCGGGGCGGGCGTCGTGTCCCCCTGCGGCAGGGGCGCACGCCGGACGGGCGCACAACAGCGGTCTATTCTTCCATGCCCCCGGCCCGCCGCCAAAATCGGCCGTACGGGTGGCCTTCCGGGTCCGGTTCCCAGCCCAGGATGGAAAGCATCTCGCGGTCCTTCTTGTCGAAGGCCTTGGGGTCGCAGTGCTCGATCAGGTCGGGCCGGTTGGCGGTCGTACGCCTGAGGGCCTCGTCGCGGCGCCAGCGGGCGATCCTGCCGTGGTGGCCGCTGAGCAGCACGTCCGGGATGTCCCGGCCACGCCAGACGGGCGGCTTGGTGTAGACGGGGCCTTCCAGGAGATTGGCCATGGCGCCGGGCGCGAAGGAGTCGTCCCGGTGGGACTCGGCGTTGCCGAGGACGCCGGGCAGCAGCCGGGCGACGGCCTCCGTGACGACCAGGACGGCGGCCTCGCCGCCGGCGAGGACGTAGTCGCCGATGGAGACCTCGTAGACGGGCACGCGCGTGGCGTACTCGTCCATGACGCGCCGGTCGATGCCCTCGTAGCGGGCCGGGGTGAAGATCAGCCAGGGGCGCTCGGAGAGTTCTACGGCGAGTTCCTGGGTGAAGGGGCGGCCGCTGGGCGTGGGGACGATCAGCGCGGGGCGCCGGGCACCCGTCTCGTAGCCGTCGGCGAGGACCGTGTCCAGGGCGTCGCCCCAGGGGTCGGTCTTCATGACCATGCCGGGGCCGCCGCCGTACGGCGTGTCGTCGACGGTGTTGTGCCGGTCGTAGGTCCATGCGCGCAGGTCGTGCACGTGGACGTTCAGCTGCCCACGCGCGCGTGCCTTGCCGACCAGGGAGACGTTCAGGGGTTCCAGGTACTCGGGGAAGATCGTGACGACGTCGAGCCTCATTCGCTGTCTTCCCTCGAGGACGCGATCTCGGCGCGGTCGTCGATCAGGCCCGGCGGAGGGGCGATGACCGCCTTCTGCTCCTCCAGGTCGATCTCGGTGACGATCTCCTCCACGAACGGGATGAGCACCTCGGTCCCGTCGGGGCGCTCCACGATGAACAGGTCCTGCGAGGGCAGGTGCGAGATCTCCGTGATCCGGCCGACCTCCGTGCCGTCCTCGGTGACCACGTCGAGGTCGATGAGCTGGTGGTCGTAGTACTCGTCCTCGCCCTCGGGCAGTTCCTCCGGGTCGATCTCGGCGATCAGGAGGGTGTTGCGCAGGGCCTCGGCCGCCGTGCGGTCGGTGACGCCCTCGAAGCGCAGGAGGAGGCGGCCGCTGTGGACACGCCCCGTCTCGATGGTCAGCGGCCCCGTGGAGGCGGGCTCCGTGGCGAGTACGGCGCCGGGCGCGAGCCTGAGTTCCGGCTCGTCGGTACGTACCTCGACGGTGACCTCGCCCTTGATGCCATGGGCACGGCCGATCCGTGCGACTACCAGCTGCACCTGTCCAAATCTCCTGTCATACGACTGCGGGCCGGGGACGGCCCAGTGGCCCTCCCCGGCCCGAGCCGGTTGCGATGAAGCGTCAGCGGACGTGGTCCACGTCGACGAGGTCGACGCGGACACCGCGACCGCCGATGGCGCCCACGACGGTGCGCAGGGCGCGCGCGGTGCGGCCGTTGCGGCCGATCACCTTGCCGAGGTCGTCCGGGTGGACCCGGACCTCGAGCACGCGCCCGCGGCGCAGGTTGCGCGAGGCGACCTGCACATCGTCAGGGTTGTCGACGATGCCCTTCACGAGGTGCTCAAGCGCCTCTTCGAGCATGCTGCTCAGGCCTCGGTCGACTCGGACTCGGCAGCGGCCTCGTCCTTCTTCTCAGCCTTCTTCTTCTGGGTGATGGCCTCACCCTTGCCCTCGTCGTCACCGCCGAGAGCCTCGAACGACGGACGGGCCGGCTTCGGCTCGGCGACGAGCAGCGGCGCGGGAGCCGGCTCGCCCTTGAACTTCTGCCAGTCGCCGGTCTTCTTCAGGATGGCGAGAACCGGCTCGGTCGGCTGCGCGCCGACACCCAGCCAGTACGCCACACGCTCGGCGTCCACCTCGATGACCGACGGGTTGTAGGTCGGGTGGTACTTGCCGATCTCCTCGATGGCCCGGCCGTCACGGCGGGTACGGGAGTCGGCGACGACGATGCGGTAGTGAGGCGAACGGATCTTGCCCAGACGCTTCAGCTTGATCTTGACTGCCACGGGAGTGGGTTCTCCTGGATTTGACGTGGTTGGGCACGGCGAGCTGCCGCGTGGGGTTGCGGTACCCGAGTGCCCGACGGACGCGTCAGCCGGAGGAGAGAGGGGTCCTGTGCGGCTGTCGAGTACAGCTAGCCATTGTGCCATACCCGGCGGGTCGCTCTTGGCCGCGGGTGGGTGACCCGGGCCCGGGCATGCTTCAGCGGCACCCGGCGTGGAGGTGAGGTCACGTCGGGTGCGCCGCCCGGTGCTGTGCGGTTGCCGGCCACTACCGGCACCCACGAGATGCCGGTCCGTACGCGGCCTCGACTACGCCGCCGCGACCTCCGGGATTCTGAACGGCTTGCCGCAGCCGCCGCAGACGATGGGGGCCTGGGCCAGGACCGAGGGGACCACCCGGACGTTGCGGCCGCAGTCGCAGACCGCCTTGACGCGAACACCGCCGCCGGAGGAGCCGTGCCGCGCGGCGGGGCCGCGGAAGGTACGGGAGGTGTCCGAGGAGGTGGCCGCCGTGTGGGCCTTCAGGGCGCGCTGGAGTCGCTCGATGGTCGGGCGGTAGCGCCGCCTGGCCTCCGGGTTGAGGGTGACCAGGGAGAAGCCGCTGCTCGGGTGCGGTTCCTCCGGGTGGTCGAGGCCCAGTTCCTCGGCGATCGCGAGGAAACGTCGGTTGTGGTACCGGCCGGCGCGGGAGGTGTCGCGGATTCCGCGGGCGGCGGCGATGCCGTGGACTGCCTCATGGAGCAGTCGCTCGAAGGAGAGTTCGTGACCGCACGCGGACGACGACTCTCCGATCAGGGACTCTGGCGCGGCGAGGTCCGGCAGCTCGGGGTGGTACCGCTGAATGTCGGCCCACGCCTGCGCCAGCTCCGCGGCGAGAACAGGTGGTGTCTGTGTCGTGCTCACGTAATGACAACGAGCGGGAGCTCGAATGTGTTCCTATTCCGGGTCATCCCAAATAATTTGCACGTACCCGTCAGTTGCCGCTGATGCGTCCGGACGAGGGCGGGTGCGCTGATCTGCGGAGAAGCTTCACAGCTCATACCAAGCCGGTGCGTAGTCCGCCGTACGACCGCTCCTGTAGACCCCGGTGCGGGTGTGGTCGGCGATTGCGCAAGAGACGTTTCGGCCGCTCTCGTCACGACGTCTCATCTTGGTCAGCGTCCGTGACGGGCGTGACGTTACCGCGCGCTGTCCGGCCCCCGGCACCGGCCGGTTCCACGGAAAGGGACACGGTACGGCCGCCCGGATTACCAGGACGTGAAATCTCGCCACACTCGCTTCCGGACCCCAAGCAGAGCCCCACGACCACTGGACGGGGCCGCGAGCCGGGAGTTACCTGGCATACGTGGGAAGTGCGCGCGCACCGCACGGGGGCCACGCAACCGGGCACAGCGGCGAACTGTCGGCTGATTGGGGCGCTTACCTATGACACCTACGCTCGTGCGGCAGCACGTGTCTCACGCGGACTCCACACCCCGCGTGGACCGGAGCGCACGCGCGCGTGACTGGTCCGAGATCCAGGAGCGGATGCTGGTGCCGCTCTACGAAGCCGTCTACGAACGACTCGAAGTGGGTCCCGCCACCCGGCTGCTGGGCCTGCGCTGCGGCTCGGGGCTGGCGTTACTGCTGGCGGCCGGCAGGGGGGCGACGGTCACCGGGGTCGACGACTCGTCCCCCGAACGGCTCGCCCTCGCCCGCGAACGCCTGCCGGCAACCGCCCCGCACCACGCGGGCGAGGGCACCCCGGTCGCGCGTGGCGGAAGAAGCGGCCCACAGGCGTGTGCGGTCGCGCCGCACGTCGACGGCGGGCCCCGGCCCGTCGACGGCTCGGCCCGTGACGCGGTCGGCGCGGACACCAGCGGGTACACCCTGCTGACCGTCTTCGAGCCGATCGGCTGCCTCGCGGGCGACTCCGAGGGGCTCGGCGGGCTGCTGGCAACGGCGCTGCCGCGGGCCGGGCGCGGGGCCGCCGTGGTACTGGCCGGCTGGGGTCCGCCGGAGCGCTGCGCCACCGCCTCCGTGCTGCGGGTGGCGACCAGACTGGCCGATCCCCTGCGCAGCGCGCGCAGCTGGCGGCCCGCCCGGCGGGACGACCTGGAGGAGGTCGCCCAGCGGGCCGGGCTGAAACCGGACGGCTCGGGGCGGGTGGCCTGCCCGTTCGGGTACGCCGACGCCGACAGCGCCGTACGGGGGCTGCTGTCGACCGGGCTGTTCGACGCGGCGATCGCGGCGACGGACGCCAAGCAGGTCGACAAGGAGCTGACGGAGGCCCTGCATCCGCACCGGCGCCCGGACGGGACCGTGTGGATGCCGAACGTCTTCCGGTATCTGGTCGCGCGCGTGCCCTAGGAGCCGTCCTCCTTGGTCAGGCGCGTGATCCCGGCGATCCGGTACGCGTCCGCCTCCTCCAGCGTCTCGTTGGCCAGCAGCGCCTGGGCGAGGGCGTCCAACTGGCCGCGGTGGTCGCGGAGTTTGCGGCACGCCTCCTCGTAGCAGTCGTCCACGATCCGCCGCATCTCGGTGTCGATGACGTCCAGGGTCTGCGGGGCGGCGGAGAGGCCGTAGGCCTGCTGGGCATCGCTCGGCAGGGCGGACAGGCGGCCGACCCGCTCGCTCATGCCCCAGCGGGCCACCATCCCGCGCGCGATGTTGGTGACCTGTTCGAGGTCGTTCTCCGCGCCCGTGGTGACCACTCCGTAGACGACGTCCTCCGCCGCCATCCCGCCCAGGGCGCCGATGATGCGACCGCGCAGGTAGTCCTCCGAGTGGGCGTAGCGCTCCACCTCGGGCGTGGACATCGTCACCCCGAGCGCCCGGCCGCGCGGCACGATGGTGATCTTGCGGACCGGGTCGGCGCCGGGCTGCAGCATGCCCAGGAGGGCGTGGCCGCTCTCGTGGTACGCGGTGCGCCGGCGGTCCTCCTCGGGCATCACGAGGGTGCGCTCGGCACCCAGCTGGACCTTTTCCAGCGCCTCGGACAGGTCCGCGCCGGTCACCTGCTCCTGCTTGCGCTTGACCGCGAGCAGAGCGGCCTCGTTGGCGAGGTTGGCCAGGTCCGCGCCCGTCATGCCCGGGGTGACGCGGGCCAGCTGGGCCAGGTCGGCGTCGGACGCGAGCGGGATCTCCCGGGTGTGGATCCGCAGAATGGCCTCACGGCCGCCGCGGTCCGGCGGGGCGACGTTGACCACCCGGTCGAAGCGCCCGGGGCGGGTGAGGGCCGGATCCAGGATGTCCGCCCGGTTCGTCGCGGCGATGACGATCACGCCCTCCGAGCCGGTGAAGCCGTCCATCTCGGTGAGGATCTGGTTCAGGGTCTGCTCGCGCTCGTCGTGCCCGCTCATCGAGGCGCCGCCGGCGCGCGCCCGGCCGATGGTGTCGATCTCGTCGATGAAGATGATCGACGGCGCGACCTTCCGGGCCTCGGCGAACAGTTCGCGGACGCGGGAGGCGCCGACACCGACGATCATCTCGATGAACTCGGACGCCGAGGCGGAGAAGAACGGTACGCCGGCCTCGCCCGCGACCGCGCGGGCGAGCAGGGTCTTGCCGGTGCCGGGCGGACCGGCGAGCAGCACACCGCGGGGCAGCTTCGCCCCCATCCGGCGGTAGACGTCGGGGTGCTCCAGGAAGTCGACGACGTCGTCCAGTTCGCCCTTGACCTCGTCGATGCCGGCCACGTCCGCGAAGGTCGTGCGCTCGGTGTCCGGCCGCAGCCCGACCGGCTTGGGCGGCGCCCGGCGGCCGAACAGGCCACCCGCGCCGGGCAGCACCCCGCCGATCCGCCGCGCGAAGAAGATCCACACCACGGCCAGGACCGCGATCGGGATCAGGGAGATCAGCACGTTGGACAGGAGGCTGCGCTCCTGCACGACCGGCCGCGCGGTCACCGTGACCCCGTGGCTGCTCAGGTTCTGCCAGAGCCGGTCGTCCGCGAAGGCGGGGCGCTGTGTCTTGAACCGGATGTACGAGCCGCCGCCCTCGGGGTTGGCCCGCGCGGTCCTGAGCTGGCCCTGGATCGCGTCACCCTTGGAGTAGATCTTGGCGACGTTGCCGGCGGTGACCTGCCTGCTGAACTCCGTGTACGAGATCGTCGGCTGGTTGCCCTGGCCGAGATAGTTCAGTCCCGCGTAGGCCAGCAGGAAGACGATCACGGCGGTGACCAGCAGCCCCCACCACTTTCCGCCGCGGATGCGTCCTCCGCCGGGCCGCCGGGGCGACTCGTCGGGGGTGCCTTCGGTGCGCCACGGCTGATCCGGAGTCTTGCGTGGCGGCGCCGCATCGCTCATATCTGGACGTTAAGGCATATGGCGGACGTCGGCATGCGCTGAGGGCGCCCCCCTCGGCCGGGGGGCGCCCTCAGGGACGTACGAGCGGGACTCAGCCCATGAACTTCTTGAACTCGTCCGGCAGCTCGAAGTCCTGGCCGCCCTGCTGCGGCAGCCCGAAGGCGTTCCCGCCCTGGGCGGCGGCCTCGCGGCGCTGGGCCTCCTCCAGCTCCTGCTGCTTGCGCTTCATCGGGTTGCCGGAGCGCTGCTTGCCCTTGGCCTTCTTCTGCTGCTTCTTCTGCCGGCCGGGGCCGCCGCCCATGCCCGGGATCCCGGGCATGCCCGGCATGCCGCCGCCCTGGGCCATGCGGGACATCATCTTGCGGGCCTCGAAGAACCGCTCGACGAGGTTCTTCACCGCGCTGACCTCGACGCCGGAACCCCTGGCGATACGGGCGCGGCGGGAGCCGTTGATGATCGTCGGGTCCTGGCGCTCGCCCGGGGTCATCGACTTGATGATCGCGGCGGTGCGGTCGACGTCCCGCTCGTCGATGTTCTGGATCTGGTCCTTGATCTGGCCCATGCCCGGGAGCATGCCGAGCAGCTTGCTGATGCTGCCCATCTTCCGGACCTGCTCCATCTGGGCCAGGAAGTCGTCCAGGGTGAAGTCCTGGCCCTTCTTGGACGCCAGCTTCGAGGCCATCTTGGCGGCCTCTTCCTGGCTGAAGGTCTTCTCCGCCTGCTCGATCAGGGTGAGCAGGTCACCCATGTCGAGGATGCGGGAGGCCATCCGGTCCGGGTGGAAGGCGTCGAAGTCGTCCAGCTTCTCGCCGTTCGACGCGAACATGATCGGCTTGCCGGTGATCTGCCGGATCGACAGGGCGGCACCACCGCGGGCGTCACCGTCGAGCTTGGAGAGCACCACGCCGTCGAAGCCGACGCCGTCGCGGAAGGCCTCGGCGGTGTTGACGGCGTCCTGACCGATCATCGCGTCGACGACGAACAGGATCTCGTCCGGGGAGACGGCGTCGCGGATGTCCGCGGCCTGCTGCATCATCTCGGCGTCGATGCCGAGGCGGCCGGCGGTGTCCACGATCACGATGTCGTGGACCTTGGCCTTCGCGAACTCGATGGAGTCCTTGGCGACCTTCACCGGGTCGCCGACGCCGTTGCCCGGCTCGGGGGCGAACACCGCGACGCCGGCGCGCTCGGCGACGACGCTCAGCTGGTTCACGGCGTTCGGGCGCTGGAGGTCGGCGGCGACCAGCAGCGGCGAGTGGCCCTGCTCCTTCAGCCAGCGGCCGAGCTTGCCCGCGAGGGTGGTCTTACCGGCACCCTGCAGACCCGCCAGCATGATCACGGTGGGCGGCTGCTTGGCGAAGCGCAGGCGCCGGGTCTCGCCGCCGAGGATGGTCACGAGCTCGTCGTTGACGATCTTCAGGACCTGCTGGGCCGGGTTCAGCGCCTTGGAGACCTCGGCGCCGAGTGCCCTTTCCTTGACATTCTTGATGAATGTGCGGACGACCGGCAGGGCCACGTCCGCCTCGAGGAGCGCGATGCGGATCTCACGCGCCGTGGCGTCGATGTCCGCCTCGCTGAGGCGCCCCTTGCCGCGGAGATTTTTGAAAGTCGCGCTGAGGCGGTCGGAGAGGGTATCGAACACGGTGGCGTCGGTCCTCGGAGTCGGAGTCGGTTCGGGCTGCCCTCCAGGGTATCTGGCCCCGCAAGCTCTTCGTCCTCCCGCACTCGCTCGGGTGAGCGGGCGAGGAGGAATCGCGGGTCACGACCGCAGTGTCTCCTCCAGCACCCGCGCCAGCGAGCCCGCGTCCTCTCCGGGCAGCGGCTCCCCCGCGCCCGTCGTGACGTAGAAGGCGTCCACCGCGTTGGAACCCAGCGTCGACACGTGCATGCTGCGCACCCGTACGCCCGCCTTCTCCAGGGCCATGCCGATCCGGTGCAGCAGACCCGGGGCGTCCTGGGCCCGGACCTCGATCACCGTGGCGTGGCGGGAGGCGGCCGGGGCCACCGTCACCCGGGGCGGCGGGGCGACCCAGCCGCGCCGCCGGGGGTAGGCCGCGTCCCGTTCGGCGAGGCGGCCGGCGATGTCCAGGGAGCCGTCCAGGGCGCGGACCAGGTCGGCACGCAGCCGGGTGGCCTGCGGCAGGGAGCCGTACTCGGCGGCCACCCGCCAGTTGAGCAGCAGGACGGAGCCGTCGTCGACGTCGTCCGGCAGGCGCAGGGAGCTGAGCTCCGCCGTGCGGACCGTGAGGCGGTGGACGGCCAGGACGCCGGCGACCGCGGGGAGCACGGCGGCCTGGTCGGGTACGGCGATGACCAGTTCCACGCCGAGGGGCTCGCGGGACGGCTCCTCCTCGGTGACCGGTTCCGGCTGGGCGCGCAGCGCGAGGACCGGGGCCCCGGTGCGGTACGCCTCGATCGCCAGCCGCTCCTGCTCGGCCGTCGGCGCGGCGGGCTCCGGCTCGTCGGGGGCGTCCCCGGAGAGCACGGCGCTGACGCGCCGGACCAGGTCGGCGACGAGGGAACCGCGCCAGGAGGACCAGGCCGCCGGGCCGGTGGCGAGGGCGTCGGCCTCGGTCAGCGCGTGCAGCAGTTCCAGGGTGCTCTGGCTGCCGACCGCCTCGGCGACCGAGCGGACCGTGGCCGGGTCGTCCAGGTCGCGGCGGGTGGCCGTCTCGATGAGCAGCAGGTGGTGGCGGACCAGCAGGGACAGCACGGCCACGTCGGCGCGGTCGAAGCCGATCCGCCCGGCCACGTCCTTGGCGATGATCTCCCCGGCCACCGAGTGGTCGCCGGGCCAGCCCTTGCCGATGTCGTGCAGCAGGGCGGCGACGAGGAGCAGGTCGGGGCGGCCGACACGGCGGGTGAGTTCGGAGGCGCGCACCGCCGTCTCGATCAGGTGCCGGTCGACCGTCCAGATGTGCACGGCATTGCGCTGGGGGCGGCAGCGGACCCGTTCCCAGTCCGGCAGGAGACGGCTGATCAGGCCCTCGGCCTCCAGTGCCTCCCAGACGTCGACGGTCGGGCGGCCGGAGCCGAGCAGCGTCACGAGCTGTTCACGGGCCTCGGCGGGCCAGGGCGTGGGCAGGGGGCGCGCGGTGGCGGCCATGCGCCGTACCGCGTGCAGGGAGAGCGGGAGGCCGGCCTGCGCGGCGGCGGCCGCGGCACGCAGCGGGAGCACGGGGTCGCGCTCGGGGCGCGCGGTGCGGGCCAGCACCACCTCGCCGTCCTGCTCGACCACTCCCTCGGCCAGCGGCGACCGCTCCGGTACCGGCTTCCCGCCGCCCAGCATGGCGCGCAGACGAGGCCGGACGGCGCGCGAGCGCAGCACGCGCCCCACCTCGCGCCAGGTGACGTCACTGGCGTACGAGATGACCCGCGCCGCCTCGTACACCTGCCGCAGCAGCGTGTCCGCGTCCAGCAGCCCCAGCTCGGCGGCCACCTGGTCCTGCTCCTGCAGCGAGAGCCGGTCGGTGGCGCGGCCCGTCGCCAGGTGCAGCGCGTCCCGCACGTCGAGCAGGCGCCGGCGTGCGTCCGCGAGGCCCTCGCGGGGTGCGTCGGCGAGCCAGGAGGCGGCGACGGCGCGCAGGGCGGTGGCGTCCCTGAGGCCGCCGCGGGCCTCCTTGAGGTCGGGTTCCAGGAGGTACTGCAGCTCGCCCTGGCGTTCGGCGCGCTCGGCGCAGAGTTCCTGGAGTTCGGGCAGGCGCCTGGGGGCCTGGTTGCGCCAGTCGGCGAGGACGGCCGTCCGCAGGCCGGCGGTGAGGCCGAGGTCGCCGGCGAGATGGCGGGCGTCCAGCAGGCCGAGCTGGACCTTCAGGTCCTCCCCGGCGGTCTTGCGGGCCTCTCCCGGGGTGCGCACGGAGTGGTCGAGGGCGAGGCCGAGGTCCCAGACGGGGTACCAGAGGCGGTCGGCCAGGGCGGCGACGGCCTTGGTGTCACTGCCGTCGTGGAGCAGGAGCAGGTCCAGGTCGCTGCGCGGGGACAGTTCTCCGCGGCCGTAGCCGCCGACGGCCACCAGGGAGACGCCCTGGACGCCCTCGGCCGCCGCGGTGAACAGCCAGCCGAGCCAGTCGTCGGTCAGTTCCGCGAGGGCGGCACGGCGCGGCGGCCCGGACCGCGCCCCCTCCGTGAGGAGGCGCAGCCGGGCCGCCGCGTAGCCGCTGGGTCCCGAGTCCTCTGCTTCCGTACGCATGTCCGTTCCCGTCACCCAGCGACTCCCGTCTTCTGCCGTCGTGTCAGAGCGCGTCCGGGCCGCGCTCGCCGGTGCGGACCCGTACGGCGGTCTCCACCGGCAGGGACCAGACCTTGCCGTCACCGATCTTGCCGGTGCGGGCCGCCTTGACGACGACCTCGATCAGCTGCTCGGCGTCGTCGTCCTCGGCCAGGACCTCGATGCGGATCTTGGGGACCAGGTCGACGGTGTACTCGGCACCGCGGTAGACCTCGGTGTGGCCCCGCTGACGACCGTAACCGCTGGCCTCGGTGACCGTCAGGCCGTGGACGCCGAACGCCTGAAGGGCCTCCTTGATCTCGTCGAGCCGGTGCGGCTTGACGACGGCCGTGATGAGCTTCATGCGTCCACCTTCTTGGTCTGCGTGGCGGCCAGGGCCGGTGCCTGGGCGGCGGAGCCGATGACGCCGCCGCCGGCGCCGCTGAAGTCGTATGCGGTCTCGGCGTGCTCGGCCTGGTCGATGCCGGAGATCTCCTCGTCCTCGGTGACCCGCATCCCGATCGTCTTGTCGAGCAGGAAGGCGAGGACCGCGGAGACGACCAGGGAGTAGGCGAGCACCGCGCCGACACCGGCGCACTGCTTCCACAGCTGGGTGAAGGAGTGGTCGCCGTAGAAGACGCCGGTCGCGGCGGACTGGCCCTTGCCGGTGGCGAAGAAGCCGATCAGCAGGGAGCCGATGATGCCGCCGACCATGTGCACACCGACGACGTCGAGCGAGTCGTCGTAGCCGAACCTGAACTTCAGGCCCACGGCCGCGGCGCAGGCGACACCGGCGATGGCACCGACGGCGATCGCACCGAGCGGGGAGACGGCGCCGCCGGAGGGCGTGATCGCGACCAGACCGGCGACCGCGCCGGAGGCGGCGCCCAGGGTGGTGAACGCGCCGTGGCGGATCTTCTCGTAGGCGAGCCAGGCCAGCATGGCGGCGGCCGTCGCGACCTGCGTGTTGACGAACATCAGCGCGCCGACGCCGTCGTCGTTGCCGAGCCAGGAACCCGCGTTGAAGCCGAACCAGCCGAACCACAGCAGACCGGCGCCGAGCATGACCAGCGGGAGGCTGTGCGGGCGCATCGGGTCCTTCTTGAAGCCGACGCGCTTGCCGATGACGAGGATGACACCGAGCGCCCCCGCACCCGCGTTGATGTGGACCGCCGTACCGCCCGCGAAGTCGATCACGCCGAGCTTGTAGGCCCAGCCGTCGGCGCCCCAGACCCAGTGGGCGACGGGAACGTAGACGAGCGTGAGCCACAGGGCGATGAAGAGCGACCAGGCCGAGAACTTGACGCGGTCTGCGAGGGCGCCGCTTATCAGGGCCGGCGTGATGATCGCGAACATCATCTGGAAGACCATGAACACGAAGATCGGGATGGTGTAGCCGGGCCAGAGCTCGGTCAGACCGATCTTGCGCAGACCGAACCAGTCCGAGTCCCAGCCGATGAGGCTGTTGTTCGTGCCGAAGGCGAGGGAGAAGCCGTAGAGCACCCACAGAATGGTGACGATGCCCATGCTGATGAAGCTCATCATCAGCATGTTCAGGGTGCTCTTGACGCGGACCATGCCCCCGTAGAAGAAGGCGAGGCCCGGCGTCATGATCAGCACCAGGGCGGAAGCAATGAGCATGAAGCCTGTGTTGGCGGACGACAGCTTGGGTGCGTCCGCCGCAAGCATGATGGCTGGTGCCATCGGCGTCTCCTCGTCGGTTGGTGCGGCCCCGTGCGGGCGGTGCCTGAGCGGTCCGGCGGGTTGTGGGGCGGGCCGGTTATGCGCCATGAGACTGGCGCAGCGCGGTTTCGGTGGAAGCCCCTCGTTGTTTCGCCGGGGTGACGAAGGCGCCTGGCGTGTTACGCGTCCATGAACTGCCGGATCTCGGCCGTGCCGATCGTTATCGTGGCGCAACCTGCTCCGGGCGGCACGCGAGACACGTACGGAGACACAGGCCGGCCGCGGCGGGCCTCTCCGGATGACCTGGCGTGGGGGAGCCGAGTCGGGCAGTTCGGGAGGACCGGCCGCGGCCGGGGCGTGGGAGCCGGGTGGGTCAGACCGCTTCGGCGGTCTCCGGCAGGTCGACGGCGAGCTGGTCCGTCAGGTCGACCACGGCGGCGAGATCGCCGTAGTCCCGTACGGCCGAGTCGACCGTCTTTCGGATACGAGTGTTCACACGCTCGGAGCGGACCTTCTTGGCGATGTCCATGGCTTGTGAGGCGTACTCCGCGCTCCGTTCGGGCTCGCGCTGGAGCAGGTGCACGGTGGCCTTGCCGATCAGGTTGAGCGCGTACGACCGCTGGTGCTCGGAATCCTTGGCGAACAGCTCCACCGCCCGCTGCATGAGCGGATCGGCGAGGGAGGCGTAGGCCGGGCTGCGTCCGGCGACATAGGCGAGGTCGCGGAAAGAGTGGGAGTTCTCGCCGTACAGCTCGGCCTCGGAGAAGAAGCGAATCCAGTCGGGGTCCGGCTCGTCCCACTCGTCGGCCTCGGCGAAGGTGTCCTCGGCCATGCGGACCGCACGCTTGGTCTTGCCGGGCTGGCCCATGTTGGCGTAGGCGCGGGCCTCCATCGCATACAGCATGGACTGGGTGCGCGGGCTCGCGCAGTCCCGGCTGCCGTACTGCGCGAGGTGGATGAGCTCCAGGGCGTCGTCGGGCCGGCCGAGGTGGATCATCTGGCGGCTCATGCTGGAGAGGATGTACGAACCCAGCGGTTTGTCGCCGGCCTCCTTGGCCGCGTGCAGGGCGAGGACGAAGTACTTCTGCGCGGTGGGCTGGAGCCCGACGTCGTAACTCATCCAGCCGGCCAGTTCGGCGAGTTCCGCGGCGACCTTGAAGAGCTTGCGGGCGGTGGCCTCGGGCTGGGGTTCCTGGAGCAGGTCGGTGACCTCGTGCAGCTGGCCGACGACCGCCTTGCGGCGCAGGCCGCCGCCGCACTGGGCGTCCCACTGGCGGAACATCCGCGTGGTGGACTCCAGCAGGTCCAGCTCGGGCTTGGACAGCCGGCCGGGCCTGCGGGAGTCGAGGACGGGCTCGGGCCCGGCGGGGCCCGCGGCGGTGGGGCTCGGGACCAGCCAGCGCTGCATGGGCTCGATCAGGGTGGGGCCGGCGGACAACGCCAGGGAGGTGCCGAGGAAGCCGCGCCGGGCGAGCATCAGGTCGCTGCGCGAGAACTCGCTGAGCAGGGCGACCGTCTGCGGGGCCGTCCAGGGCAGGTCGACACCGGAGGCGGAGGGCGACTGGCGGGCCGCGCGCAGACCTAGGTCCTCGATGGAGACCACACAGCCGAAGCGCTCGGAGAACAGCTCCGAGAGGATGCGCGGGATCGGCTCGCGCGGGTTCTCCCCGTCCAGCCAGCGGCGCACGCGCGAGGTGTCGGTGGAGATGTGGTTGGCCCCCAGCTGGCGTGCCCGGCGGTTCACCTGGCGAGCGAGCTCGCCCTTGGACCAGCCGCTGCGCACGAACCATGAGCCGAGCAGCTCGTTGGGGCGCTTGTCAGCGTTCGTCCCGCTACTGCCGTTGCCGCTCACTGGAACGCCCCCATCCCTGAGACCACTTGTCGTCGAGTGCGCCAAGCCCTATCAGAATGCCGGTAAATACGGCTTCCCGTCCGCCGGTTCTCACCCTTCGAACGGGTTGACGACTCGCCTCCGGCAACCCATGGATGCATATGCCTCCCGGACTCGCACACTCACAGTAATCCTACGATCACCCGCTCAGCCACGTGGATCCCTGAAACGCCACCATTCGCCACCCCTTCGAATGAACTCACGGACGCCTGCGCGCGATTCACTTGACATAGGACGGTCGGGAGTGGGCGGAGTGATGCACTCGGGGGCGCGAATGCCCCGATGCGCCACCCGGTGCGCTTCAGGGCGCCGCCTTGGCCTCGCCCCGGCGCGGGAAGGCGGAGCCGTAGCGTTACGTTCCGCTTCCGTCTCGTTCCGTGTCGTAACCACCGGCGCGCCGGACCCGTTGGAGGGGGCATGGGCTTCACGATCGGCGGCATTCGCGAGATGCGCTCCGGCACGCGCCGGCGCGGCCGTTCGTCGGACTGCACCGCCGTCGCCGAGTTCACCGGGCTGTGGGGCTGGGACGTGGTGCCGGGGGCGCGGGCCGCGGCGGGCGCCTGCTCCTGCGGACGCGCCGACTGTACGGCACCGGGCGCGCACCCCCTGGACTTCGCACCCCGCGTACCGGCCGGGGCCACGCTGGGCGAGGTGACCAAGGCCTGGTCCGAGTTCCCCGGCGCCGCGGTGATGCTGTCCGTGGGCCGGGCGTTCGACGTCGTCGAGGTCGCCGAGGCCGCCGGCCGCCGCGCCCTGGCCCGCCTGGAGCGGATGGGACTCCCCCTCGGTCCGGTGACCGCGACCCCGGACGGCCGCGCCCACTTCTTCGTCGCGCCCGGCGCCGCCGCCGAGCTCCCCGGCCTGCTCTACCGCATGGGCTGGGACGACCCCTGCGCCCTCGACCTGCGCGGCCTCGGCCCCGGTACGCACATCACCGCACCGCCCTCCGACCGGGGCGGTCTGGGCCCGGTGCGCTGGCTGCGGCCGCCCGCGCTGGACTCGGCGACGCGGCCTCCGGCGGCCCGGCTGCTGCTGGGGACGCTGGCGTACGTGGCGCACCGCTCGCGGGCACGGGCGTAACCGCGCCGGACAGGGCGAAGCGCCCGCCCCCTCGGGGCGGGCGCTTTCTGCCAGCTGCTGATTCCGGTAACCGCTCAGTCACCGATGAGCGCGTCCACGAACGCCTCCGGCTCGAACGGCGCGAGATCGTCCGCGCCCTCGCCGAGGCCGACCAGCTTGACCGGCACGCCCAGCTCGCGCTGGACCGCGACGACGATGCCGCCCTTGGCCGTGCCGTCCAGCTTGGTCAGCACGATGCCGGTGATGTCCACGACCTCCGCGAACACACGGGCCTGCACCAGGCCGTTCTGGCCGGTGGTGGCGTCCAGGACGAGCAGCACCTCGTCGAGCGGCGCGTGCTTCTCCACGACCCGCTTGACCTTGCCCAGCTCGTCCATCAGCCCGGTCTTGGTGTGCAGGCGGCCGGCGGTGTCGATGAGGACGACGTCGACCCCCATCTCCTTGCCTTCCTTGACCGCGTCGAAGGCGACGGAGGCGGGGTCGCCGGCCTCGGGGCCGCGCACGGTGTAGGCGCCGACCCGCTCACCCCAGGTCTGCAGCTGGTCGGCGGCGGCGGCGCGGAAGGTGTCGGCGGCGCCCAGGACGACGGTGCGGCCGTCGGCCACGAGCACGCGCGCGAGCTTGCCGGTGGTGGTGGTCTTGCCGGTGCCGTTGACACCGACGACCATCACGATGCCGGGCTTGCGGTCGGCGGGCTCGGTCTTGACCGTGCGGTCGAAGTCCGTGCCGACGACCTTGAGCAGCTCCTCGCGCAGCAGGCCACGCAGCTCCTCGGGGGTGCGGGTGCCGAGGACCTTGACGCGCTCACGCAGGCTCTCGACCAGCTCCTGGGTGGGCTGCACGCCGACGTCGGCGGTGAGCAGCGTGTCCTCGATCTCCTCCCAGGTCTCGTCGTCGAGGTGCTCGCGCGAGAGCAGCGTGAGCAGGCCTTTGCCGAGGGCGTTCTGGGAGCGGGACAGGCGGGTGCGCAGGCGGACCAGCCGCCCGGCGGTGGGCTCCGGGATCTCGATCTCGGGAGCCTCGACAACGGGGGGTTCCTCGACGACGACCGCTGGGCCGCCGGGAAGATCCACCTCCTCGATCGTCCGGCGCGGTTCGTCGCGCGGCGTCTCGGCCTCGTCGCCGACGTGCGGCTCGGCCGGGGGCGCGGTGATGTCGGGCGTCTTCGGGGGCGGCGGGGGCAGCGACTTCCGGCGCCGGCTGCCCACGATCAGCCCGCCGAGCGCGCCGAGCACGACCACGGCGATGACTACAGCAAGGATGACGGTTTCCATAACGCGTCCAGTATCAGCCATGGGTCACGGCGGGAGCCCGTTTGTGGCTTCCTCCGAGAGACAAACGCCACTTAAAGCAAGGAGTCGGAGCAAAGTACGATGGTGGCGGCTCCGTTGACGCGCGTAGAGTCCGATCGTCCCCCGTCCCCCCACGTCTGGCCCCTTTTTCATGAGCAAAACCGTCGAGACCGAAGGCGCTCTCGAGACCCGCGGCATCGAACAGGTCCCGGATCACGAGCGCACCGCGAAGACCCGTGAGCTGTTCCCCACCTGGGTCGGCGCCAACATCAGCGTGCTGCTGCTGACGATGGGCGCGAGCCTCGTCGTGGCGTACCACCTGAACATCTGGCAGGCGCTCGTCGTCGCGGTGGCGGCGCCGGTCGTGTCGTACGGCCTGGTCGGTCTGATCGGTATCGCCGGCAAGCGGGGCGGCGCGCCCGGCATGGCGCTGTCGCGGGCCGTCTTCGGCCAGCGGGGCAACCTGCTGCCCGGCTCGCTGATCTGGGTCGCGCGCTGGGGCTGGGAGACGATCAACGCCGTCACCGGCGCGTACGCGATGCTCACCATCCTGGACATCCTGTTCGGCCTCAAGGCCAACAGCGTGCTGGACATGGTGACGCTGCTGGTGTTCGTCGTCGCGACCTTCGCGATCTCCGGGCTCGGCATCAACGCCGTGCAGAAGTGCAACAAGTACGCCACCTATTTCTTCGGCGTCTTCTCGGTGCTGGTCCTGGTCTACCTGGTGGCGAACACGAACTGGTCGAAGGTGCTGCACCACGGCGGCGGCTCCACGGCCGCGGTGATCACCGGCGTCGGCATGATCGCGGCGGGCGGTGTCAGCTGGATCCCGACGGCGCCGGACTTCACCCGCTACCTGCCGCGCACGGCGTCCTCGAAGGCGATCGTCGGCACGGCGGTCGGCGGCGCCGGCATCGTCGTCCTGCCCATGGTCCTGATGGGCGCGGTGATGGCGGTGTCCACGCCGGACCTGGCCTCGGCCACCGACCCGGTGTCCTTCCTCGGCGAGATCCTGCCGACGTGGATCGCGGTGCCGTACCTGTTCATCGCGCTGATCGGCATGCTGCTGATCAACTCGATGTCGATGTACTCGGCGGGCTTCACCGCCCAGACCCTCGGCTTCAAGGTGCCGCGGCACTGGGCGGTCTCCGTGAACGCCGTGATCTCGCTGGTCTTCGGCGGGGTGCTGATGCTGGTGGCGACGAGCTTCATGGGCTCGTTCATCGCCTTCCTGTCGCTGCTCGCGGTCGCCTTCTCCGCGTGGGTCGGCGTCTTCGGCGCGGACATGCTGCGCCGTACCGAGTACGACGGCGAGGCCATGACGGACACGACCCGCACCAGCGCCTACTGGTACAAGGGCGGCTTCTCCCCCGCGGCCGTGGCCGCCTGGGCGACCGGTCTGGTCTCGGGCCTGATGTTCACGACCTCGGACTGGTTCACCGGCCCGCTCGCGAAGAACAACGTCATCGGCGAGTACGGCCTCGGCTGGGTCGCCACGATCGTGATCTCGGGCCTGCTGTACCTGGCCCTGCCCAAGCCGGCGGTGCCGAAGCCGGCGGCCGAGCCGGCCGAGGAGCGCGTGACCGTCGGCGCCTGACGCGCGTCAGCCGGCCGGGCCGCTCCCGTGCCGGGCGGCGCTCGCGCGGAACCGGAGGCGGGAGCAGCGGTCCTTCGTCTCCCGGTCGGCACTCTCCTCCACCATGGAAATCTGACGCCATGTCAGCTACCGTCCCCCTCCATCGCACCGCGCCGCACCGCATCGCACCGGAGGGGGACTTCCCATGCCCGTCACGGTCGTCCGTTTCAACCTCGTCGCTCCCGGCGCCACGCCCGCCGCCCTCTCCGCCCGCTACCGGGCCGCCCTGGAGATGGCCGCGTACGCGGACGAGCACGGGATCAGCACGGTGCAGACCGAGGAGCACCACGGCGCCGAGAACAACTGGCTGCCCTCGCCGTTCGCCTTCGCGGGCGCGGTGTTCGGGGCGACCCGGCGGATCGCGGTGACCGTGTCGGCGGTGATCGGTCCGCTGCACGACCCGCTGCGGCTGGCCGAGGAGATCGCCGTACTGGACCTGCTCAGCGGCGGGCGGCTGGTGACGGTGGCCGGGATCGGCTACCGGCCCGAGGAGTACGCTCTGCTCGGCGTCGACTGGAAGGCCCGCGGCCGGCTCCAGGACGAGCTGCTGGAGACACTGCTGAAGGCGTGGTCCGGCGACGAGTTCACGTACCGGGGCCGTACGGTACGGCTCACCCCGCGCCCCTTCACCGATCCGCACCCCCTCCTGCTGGTCGGCGGCTCGTCCAGGGCCGCCGCCCGCCGCGCCGCCCGGCTCGGTCTGCCGTTCTTCCCGAGCGCGCACCTGCCGGAGCTGGAGTCCCACTACAAGGAGAAGCTCGCCGAGTACGGCACCGAGGGCTGGGTCATGATGCCCGCGGCCGAGACGCCCCTGCTGCACATCGCCGAGGACCCGGACCGGGCGTGGGCGCGGTACGGCGAGCACTTCCTGCACGAGGCCCGGACGTACGCCTCCTGGCAGTCGGGGCAGATCCGCTCGGCGGTGCGCTCGGCGGCCACGACGGTGGAGGAGCTGCGTGCCGAGGGCGTGTACCGCGTCCTCACGCCGGAGGAGTGCGTGGCGCTGGGCGCCGACAGTCTCGTACTGCATCCGCTGGCGGGCGGGATGCCGGTGGAGGAGGCGTGGCGGAGCCTGCGGTTGTTCGCGGAGAGGGTGGTGCCGGGGCTGGGCGGATGACGCGCTTCGGGGCCAGGACGACGCCACGAGGCTCCACTCGGCGACCCGCTTCGCCCCCCGCCGGAAAAGCCGCCGCCCCCGGACCGGGCAGTGGCCGGTGCAGGGGCGGCGGGTGGTGCGAGGAGAGGGGCAGCGGGGTCTTGGGCCCCTTCTCCTCGGTCTCGGGGGCTTCCGTCAGGGTCAGCCCATCTCCTCCAGCGACTTGCCCTTCGTCTCCTTGACGAACTTCAGGACGAACGGGATGGAGAGCGCCGCGAAGACGGTGTAGATGATGTACGTGCCGGAGAGGTTCCAGTCGGCCAGCGACGGGAAGCTCGCGGTGATGGCCCAGTTGGCGATCCACTGCGCGGAGGCGGCCACGCCCAGGGCGGCGGCGCGGATCTTGTTCGGGAACATCTCGCCGAGGAAGACCCAGACCACCACGCCCCAGGACAGGGCGAAGAAGAGGACGAACACGTGGGCGGCGATCAGGGCGACCCAGCCCTGGGTGCTCGGGAGCTTGCCGTCGACCAGGTGGTAGCTGAACGCCCAGGCCTCCAGCGCGAGACCGACGGCCATGCCGACCGAGCCGATGACGGCGAGCGGCTTGCGGCCGACGCGGTCCACGAAGATCATCGCGATCACGGTGCCGACGATGTTGATGATCGACGTCGTGAAGGAGTAGAAGAACGAGTCCGACGGGTCGACACCGACCGACTGCCACAGCGTCGAGGAGTAGTAGAACGCGACGTTGATGCCGACGAACTGCTGGAAGACCGACAGGCCGATACCGATCCAGACGATCGGCTTGAAGAAGAAGCCGCCACCGAGCAGGTCCTTGAAGGTGGACTTGTGCTCGCTCTTCATCGCGTGCTCGATCTCGGCGACGCGGGCGTCCATGTCGACGTCCTTGCCCTCGACCTCGGCGAGGATCTCCTTGGCCCGCTCACGCTTGCCGACGGAGAGCAGGAAGCGCGGGGACTCGGGGATCGCGAAGGAGAGCATGCCGTACAGCACGGCCGGCACGACCATCACGCCGAGCATGACCTGCCAGGCCTCCAGGCCCATCAGGTGACCGCGCTGGTCGCCGCCGGCGGCGTTCAGCAGGCCCCAGTTGACCAGCTGGGAGACGGCGATGCCGACGACGATCGCGGCCTGCTGGAAGGAGCCGAGCCGGCCGCGGTAGGCGGGCGGGGCGACCTCGGCGATGTAGGCCGGGCCGATGACGGAGGCCATGCCGATGGCGAAGCCGCCGACGATCCGCCAGAAGGCGAGGTCCCACAGGGCGAAGGGCAGCGCGGAGCCGACGGCGCTGATGGTGAAGAGGACGGCGGCGATCTGCATGCAGCGGATGCGGCCGATGCGGTCGGCTATCCGGCCGGCGGTCGCGGCGCCGACGGCACAGCCGATCAGGGCGACGGCGATGACCTGGGCGAGGGCCGCGGAGCCGATGTCGTACTTGCCGCGGATGGCCTCGACGGCGCCGTTGATCACGGAGCTGTCGTAGCCGAAGAGAAAACCGCCCATGGCGGCGGCCGCTGCGATGAAGATGACGTGCCCGAGATGCTCGGGATGAGCCGTCCTGGCTCCTGTCTGAGGTGCCTGCGCTGTGCTGGTCACGTGTATCTCCTCGGGCCACGGCAACGCTGCCGCGGTGGGGGGCGAGCCCTTACAGGTGAGACCTGAAGGTAAAAGCAACGTTGCAGAGACTATGCCTTCAAGTTTCGAAGTCAATAGGTCGAGGGCTGTGAGCTTTGAGATGTGCCTACGCTCACTGTGTTCAAGAAGTGAACATCGAAGAAGTTGATCTCGTGGTGGATCTTCGCGAGCTAGCGCAGCCGCTGAGAGATGACCTTGGACACGCCGTCACCCTGCATGGACACGCCGTAGAGCGCGTCGGCGACCTCCATCGTGCGCTTCTGGTGCGTGATCACGATCAGCTGGGACGCCTCCTGCAGCTCCTGCATGATCCGGATCAGCCGCTGGAGGTTGGTGTCGTCCAGGGCCGCCTCCACCTCGTCCATGACGTAGAAGGGGCTCGGCCGGGCCTTGAAGATCGACACCAGCAGAGCGACGGCCGTCAGCGAGCGCTCGCCACCGGAGAGCAGGGACAGCCGCTTGACCTTCTTGCCCGGCGGGCGCGCCTCGACGTCCACGCCCGTGGTGAGCATGTTGTCGGGGTCGGTGAGCACCAGTCGCCCCTCACCGCCGGGGAAGAGCCGGCTGAAGACGCCCTCGAACTCGCGGGCGGTGTCCCAGTAGGCCTCGGTGAAGACCTGCTCGACGCGCTCGTCGACCTCCTTCACCACCTGGAGCAGGTCGGCGCGGGTCTTCTTCAGGTCCTCCAGCTGCTCGCTGAGGAACTTGTGCCGCTCCTCCAGCGCCGCGAACTCCTCCAGCGCCAGCGGGTTGACCTTGCCCAGCTGCTGGTACGCCCGCTCCGCGGCCTTGAGCCGGCGCTCCTGCTCGGCCCGGTGGAAGGTCCTGGGCTGGTTGCGCGGGTGCTCGGGGTCCTCGGGCAGTACCTCGCCCTCGGCGGGGGGCGAGGGCGGCACGGGCTGGTGCGGCCCGTACTCCGCCACGAGCCCTGCCGGTTCGACACCCAGCTCCTCCAGCGCCTTGGACTCCAGCTGCTCGATCCGCAGCCGTTTCTCGGCGCCGAGTACCTCGCCGCGGTGCACCGAATCCGTCAACTTGTCGAGTTCCGACTTGAGTTCGCGCCCGGTGGTGCGCGCGGCGGTCAGTTCCTGCTCGCGCTGCGCCTTGGCGGCCTCGGCGGCGGCCCGTTCCTGCTCGGCGCGGGCGAGGGAGACCTCGATGTGCGCGAGCAGCTGCCGGGCGCCGGAGGCGACCGCCTCGGCGACGGCCGCCTCGTGACGCAGCCGGGCGCGGTGCTGCTCGGCACGCACGCGTGCCTCGCGTTCGGCGCGGGCGGCCCGGTCGAGGGAGTCGGCCCGCCCGGCGAGCCCCTTGACCCGCTCCTCGTGGGTACGGACCTGCAGCCGGGCCTCCATCTCGGTCTGCCGGGCGTTGGCCCCGTCGGCGGCGAGCCGGTCCCGGACCGAGGTGTCCGGCTCCTCCTCCACCGGCATCTCCTCGGCGACCACCAGCCGCTCGGCCAGTTCCTCGGCCTCATGCACGGCCTTCTCCAGCGCCTCCTGCGCGCGTGCGGCGGCGGCCGCGGAGCGCTCCGCCTCTCCGGCGGCCCCCCGCGCCTGTCCGGCCAGCCGGCCGAGCTGCTGCGCCACGGACGACTTCTCCCGGTCGGCGGCGCGGCGGCGCTCCGCGAGCTCCTCGACGAGCGCGGCGGCCTCCTTGCGCCGCTCGGCCGCCGCGCGCTGCGCCTCGGTCAGCTCCTCGCAGCGGACCGCCAGCTCGGCCAGCTCGGCGGCGGCCTCGTCCACCGAGGCCTGCACCTCCAGCAGGCTCGGCGCCCCGGCGGAGCCGCCGTGCGCGAAGTGGGCGCCCAGGAGGTCGCCTTCGGCGGTCACGGCGGTGAGGTGCGGGTGCGTGTAGATCAGGTCCTCGGCGTCCTCCAGGGTGCCGACGACCACGATTCCGTGCAGGAGGCGGTGGACGGCGGGCATGAGGTCTTGGGGGCCGCGGACCAGGGTGGCGGCGGGGAGGGGGGCCGCGGAGCGCGGCGCGGGGAGGGCGGCGGCGGACGGTTCGGCGTCTGCGGGTTCGTCGTATGCGGGCTGGTCGTGGCTGTTCGCGCCGTAACCCGCGCCCCCTCGGGGCGGTGCTCCGCCGTCGTCGGCACCTGCGCGTTCGTCGTGGCTGATCGCGCCGTTCCCCGCGCTCCTTGCGGGTGCCGGGGCGCCGTCGTCGGCTGCGGAATCCTCGTGGCCTGGCGCGCCGTTCCCCGCGCCGCCTCCGGGTGCTTCAGCCGGTGTCGCCAGGATCAGGGCCGCTCGGCCTCCGTCCTGTTTGCGCAGGAGACGGATCGCCTCCGCCGCCGATGCGGGGGTCGCCACGGCGATCGCGTCCGCCGCCGCTCCGAAGGCCGCGGCGAGGGGTACCTCGTAGCCGGGGGTGACCGTCAGCAGTTCCGCCGCCGGACCGAGAACCCCGGTGAGCCGGTCCCGGGCGCCGAGCAGTATCCCGGTGCCGTCCTTGCGGCGCAGGCCCAGGGCCAGGGCCTCGTGGCGGGCCTGGGTCGCGGCGCGGGTGCGCTCGGCCGTGGTGAGGGCCTCGCGGGCCGCGCTCAGGGCCGCTTCGTTCCCGGCGAGCCGGCGCTTGGCGGCCTCGTGCTGCTCGGCGAGGTCCGCGTCGTCGGCGTCCAGGCCGTCGACCTCGGCCTTGAGCGTCTCGTACTCCTCCTGGGCCCGTACGGCGCGCTCCTGGGCCTCGTCGCGGGCCGTGGCCAGGCGGTCGATCTCGGCCTGGGCGGAGGCGGCTCGCGAGCGGGCCGCGTTGACCTGCCCGTTCAGCCGGGCCAGGCCCTCGCGGCGGTCGGCGATGGCGCGGGCCACGTCCTTCAGCCGGCGTTCCTCGACGGCCAGCTCCCGCTCCAGTTCGGCGCGGTGGGCGACGGTGTCGTCCAGGGCGTGCTGGGCCGCCTCCAGAGCCGCCTCCAGCTCGGCCTCCTGCTCGCGGATGCGGGCGGCCTCACGCTCCAGGTCCTCGGGGTCACGGCCGCGCCGCTCCTCCGGGGACGCGGAGGTGGCGCTCTTCACCCGGGCGTCGGCCAGCGAGATCGTGCCCCGGACGCGTTCGGCCAGCTGGGACAGCTCGTACCAGGTCTGCTGGGCGCGCTGGAGTCGGGGCGTGAGGCGGCGCACCTCGTCCTCCAGCAGGGCCTCGCGCTGGAGCGCCTTCTTCAGCTCCTGTTCGGCGGCTTCCTTGCGCTCCTTCAGGGCCGCCTCGTCGGCGATCTCGGTCTTCAGCGCCTCGCGCAGCCGTACGAGGTCGTCGGCGAGCAGCCGCAGGCGGGCGTCCCGCAGGTCCGCCTGGATGACGGCGGCCCTTCTCGCCACCGCCGCCTGGCGGCCGAGCGGCTTGAGCTGGCGGCGGAGTTCGTCGGTCAGGTCCTGCACACGCGCGAGATTGGCCTGCATCGCGTCCAGCTTGCGCAGGGCCTTCTCCTTGCGCTTGCGGTGCTTGAGGACGCCCGCGGCCTCTTCGATGAAGGCCCGGCGGCCCATGGGGTCGGCGTGCAGGACGGAGTCGAGCTGGCCCTGGCCGACGATGACGTGCATCTCGCGGCCGATGCCGGAGTCGGAGAGGAGGTCCTGGATGTCGAGGAGGCGGCAGGTGTCCCCGTTGATCTGGTACTCGCTGCCGCCGTTGCGGAACATGATCCGCGTGATGGTGACCTCGGCGTACTCGATGGGCAGCGCGCCGTCGGAGTTGTCGATGGTCAGGGACACCTCGGCGCGGCCCAGCGGGGGACGCCCCGTGGTGCCGGCGAAGATGACGTCCTCCATCTTGCCGCCGCGCAACGACTTGGCGCCCTGTTCGCCCATGACCCAGCTGAGCGCGTCCACGACATTGGACTTGCCCGAGCCGTTCGGTCCGACGACACACGTGATACCCGGTTCGAACCGGAGCGTGGTCGCCGAGGCGAACGACTTGAACCCGCGGAGGGTCAGGGCCTTGAGGTGCACGCCGCTGGACTCTACCCGGCGCCGCTATCTCACTCCATGAACCCTCGCAACCGCGCGGTTTCGCCAGTGAACATGCAGGGCACACCGTACGTTAAAGAGGGTGAAAGGATGCGCGGGGGAAAGAACGAAGGGACGCCGAAGCGTCCCTTGCAACTCTGACGGCTGGATTGCAGCCGTCCCATCAACTGAGCGGTTGATTACGGGCAGCCCGATCGCTGCGACTGCTTGTTGTGGAGCGATGCAGTGATCAGGTGAGCGCAGGCTCCGCCTGGTGTGCGTCGATGCTCTCCATGATCCTGTCCTGAGAGGCGGCAGCCGTCAGCGCTTCGTTCTCCGCCTGGATCCGTACGAGCTCGGACTCCAGGTCCTGGACGCGCTGCTGCAGCCGTCGCATCTCGGCGAGGAGTCGAGGGTCGGAGCCGCCGACGTAACCGAGAAGCGCCTTTGCCATGATGGATGGTCCTCCACACTGAGTGACCGACCGATGCGGTGTGGGTCGTGAGGGATTTTGCACCCGCGGTGCTTGGCACATCCGGGTGTTGCTCTGCTGTTGCTCCATGCCAAACAGCTAAGGTGCGCGGGGCTTTCAGCGTCTCACCAAAAAGTTTGACGGTCAACACGATCACGCCCTGTATTGGCGGGCAACCCAGGGCGCGCGGCCGGGAAAGCGGCGGCGCGGCGACTCATCCGGGGCCCTCAGGGCGTGACGATCAGCTGTACCAGCGGAGCCTGCCATGCCGGCGGGTCCTTGGCAACCACCAGGTCGTTTCTGCTTTTCGCATGTGCCCCCGGCAGCTCTCCGTGCGCCGGCCTGCGCGCCTTTACAGAACGGCCTCAGCGGATGGCGAAGCCGTCGTAGCCGCCGCGGGGTGTGTCCCAGATCTCTGTGACTCCCTCCACGCGCCCGGGCGTGTCGTCCCCCTCGAGCCAGCCGAGCAGCCCCTCGCAGTCCTCGCGCGAGCCCTCCGCGACCACCTGGACGCGACCGTCGGCCAAATTGAGAGCAAAACCACTCAGGCCGCCGATCTCCAGCGCCTTGGCGCGCGTGAACCAGCGAAAACCCACACCTTGGACGCGTCCACGCACCCAGGCGACCAGTCGTACATCCTCGCTCATGGGTGCAACCTAACCGGCCGATGTCGCTCGGGACACATCGCCCGTGAGCGGCATGCGGTACCGTCCCGCCCGATGCATCTCATATGAAACTCACTCGTTCGAGTGAGTTGGGTCGGCCAGGGGGAGTCATTCGCCGCGCAGGCGCCGGTCGACCGCGAGGCAGAGGAAGAGGGCAAGGACATGGGACGCCACCGACGCTCCGCCGCCGGCCGCGCCGCCGAGGGTCACGCCGTCCAGGGCCGTGCCACGGGGGCCACCCACATCGAGCGCTCCTTCACGGTGAGCGACGCCCCGCAGCAGTCGTACACGGGCGAGGCCTGGCAGGACTCGTTCGCGGGTGAGGCCTGGGGAGACTCGTACGCGGGTGAGGCCTGGGGGGACCCTTACGCGGGTGGGTCCTGGGGGGACCCCTACGCGGGTGGGGCCCGGGAGGGCTCGTACGCGGGTGGGTTCCGGCGGGGGGCGTACACCGGTGAGCTCGTCCGCCGCGAGCGGACGCCCCGGGGCATCGCGCCCTATCTGAACCCGGAGGCCCACACCCCGGCGACCGGTCTGCGGCCGCTGGCCCATGCCGAGGCGACCGACAAGGCGCACGCCTATCTGTTCGCGGCCGGGGCCGGGGGCCCGGGCGGCGGCGGAGACGGTGGTTTCACCCCTCTCGGCGCCCCCTCCCCCGGTCGCCGACGCCGGAAGAAGGCCGCGCGACCGGTGCGCGCGAGCCTGATCGGGATGTCCGCCGCCGTCGCCCTCGGCACGGCGGCGGTGGCCTCGGGCGTGGTGCCCGGCCTGGAGAGCTACAAGCTCGGCGGTGATACGCACTCCACCGGCGGTGAGCGGGTGCAGGCGGTGGACGCGCCGAGCAACACGGCCGCCGAGCAGGGCGGCACCTCGGGCAGCGCCGGCAGCCACACGGGCGGCGCCGGCACCAGCCGGGACACCACGCGCCCGCAGTCCCCGAGCCCCACCGCCGCCACGTCGCAGTCCGCGTCGGCGCCGCCGTCGGCCTCCCCCACGCCGACCCCCTCGCAGACGGAGACCGGGAAGCCGACGCCGCCCGCGACGCCGGCCGGCAAGCCCCAGAGCACCGCGTCGCGTACGGCGTCCAAGGCGCCGAAGGCGACGGCCGCGCCCACCACGGTGCCGGCGGCGAGCGCCGCCGCGGCTCAGATGCTGGGGCTCGTCAACCAGGAGCGGGCCAAGGTCGGGTGCACCCCGCTGGCGGCGAACTCCTCGCTGAGCAAGCTGGCCGAGTCGTTCAGCGACGACATGGCGGCCCGGGACTTCTTCGACCACACCGACCCGGACGGCAGGACGCCGTGGGACCGGGCGGCGGCGGCCGGGATCACCGACCTCGGCGGCGAGAACATAGCCCGCGGCCAGGCGGACGCGGCGGCCGTGATGGAGGCCTGGATGAACAGCCCCGGCCACCGCGCCAACATCCTGAACTGCGATTTCAAGACCCTCGGCGTCGGCGTCCACTTCGGCCCGGGCGGTCCCTGGTGGACGCAGGACTTCGGCTACTGAGACAACCGCAGGCCGGAGACCTACACGGCGTGATCAGAAGTGACTTCCGCCTGGTCACACCAGGCAGATCCGGTTGAGGATCGCAGGGCCGCAGGCCAGAGCCGCGGCCCGCCACTTCTTCGGGTACCGAGTCCGCCCCCTGAAGGGCCTCAGGCAGCGGCCCGACCCCGCGTGAACACCTGCGCCGTCTCCGCCACCCGGCGGCCCAGGTGCTCGGCCGTGGCGATGTCGGCCTTGTGGACGCCGTCGGCGTCCTCGTCGAGGTTGGTCTGGGCGGCGGCGCCGGAGAAGAAGCCGAGGCGGTTGAGGTCGTTCTCGGAGGCGGTGCTGGAGTTCCAGCCCGGGTGCAGGCCGAGGTTGACCCAGGTCATGCCGTGCTGGGCGGCGAGCGCCTGGAAGAACTGCAGGGTGTGCAGCTTGTCGCCGCTCTTGGAGGCCGAGTTGGTGAAGCCGGCGGCCAGCTTGTCCTTCCAGTCCTGGCCGAACCACCGCTTGGAGGTCGCCTCGGCGAAGACGTGGAAGGCCCCGGAGGCGGTGCCCATGTAGGTGGGCGAGCCGAAGACGATCACGTCGGAGCGGTCCAGCGTCTCCCACTGCTCGTCGGTGATCTCGTCGACCTTGATCAGGTGCACCTCGGCACCCGCGTCGGCGGCACCCGTGCGCACGGCCTCGGCGAGGACGGTGGTGTGGCCGTAGCCGGAGTGGTAGGCGATGGAAACGACAGGGGTGGTCACAAAGACTCCTCGGTAGGACAGCCCGCAAGGCAAGCGGGCAGCTCAGAAGCAGTGACTTCAGGAAAGCACTAACTTATAGTTAGTGCAACCTGGTGGTTAGCGCTGCGCACGCGTATCCTGGGGTCATGAGTGCCGGTACGAGCGTCACCACCCAGGACCCCGACGACCTCGCCTATGACGTCTTCGCCAAGGCGTGCCCGTCCCGGGGCACGCTGGAGCACGTCACGGGCCGCTGGGGCGGACTGACACTCGGCGCGCTGTACGAGGGCTCACTGCGCTTCAACGAACTGCGCCGCCGCGTCGACGGGGTGAGCGAGAAGATGCTGTCCCAGACCCTGCACGCGCTGGAGCGCGACGGCCTGGTCCACCGCGAGGCGCAGCCGACCAACCCGCCGCGCGTGGACTACGAACTGACTCCCCTGGGCCGCCAGGTCGCCGAGCGGCTGCTGGCGCTCATCCACTGCGTGGAGGGCGCCATGGACGACGTCCTCGCGGCCCGCGCGCGTTACGACGAGACGCGCGGCGCCCTCTGACACTTCGGGCAGAAGTAGCTGGACCGGTTCATCCAGGGGCGGCGGCGCATGGGGGTGCCGCACCGCCTGCAGGGCAGGCCCTCGCGCCCGTACGCGTCCAGGGACCGGTCGAAGTAGCCCGACTCGCCGTTGACGTTGACGTACAGGCTGTCGAAGCTGGTGCCGCCGACCGCGAGGGCCGCGTTCATCACGTCCCGGACGTGACCGAGGAGTTCGGCCGTGACCGGGCGGGTGAGGTTCGCCGTCGGGCGCTCGTAGTGGATGCGGGCGCGCCACAGCGCCTCGTCCGCGTAGATGTTGCCGACGCCGCTGATCAGCGACTGGTCCAGCAGGGCCCGCTTGATGGTGGTCCGCTTGCGGCGCAGCGCCCGGTGGAACGCCTCGTCGTCGAACAGTTCGTCGAGGGGGTCGCGGGCAATGTGCGCGATGACGTCCGGGAGCCCGTCGAGGGTGTTGTCGTGCAACGACAGCCCGCCGAAGGTGCGTTGGTCGACGAACCGGAGCTCGGTGCCGAGGGAGTCGGCGAACCGGACCCGGACGCGCAGGTGCCTCTCGTCCGCCGTCTCGTGCGGCTGCACCAGCAGCTGGCCGCTCATGCCCAGGTGGGCGAGGACGGACTGGTTGGTCTCCTCCAGCGGCAGCCACAGGTACTTGCCGCGGCGGCTCGGGGTGCCGATGTGGTGGCCCTTGAGCCGGTGCGCGAAGTCGTCGGCGCCCGCGAGGTGCCGGCGTACGGCGCGCGGGTGCAGCACCTCGACCTCGGCGACGGTGCGGTGGGCGACCCAGCGCTCCAGACCGCGCCGGACGACCTCGACCTCGGGCAACTCGGGCATGGGGACCCCCGTACGGAGCGGTGGACGTATCGAGCGCCCGCCCCGTCGTCTGCGGCGGGGGCGGGCGCTCGGTACTGCCGTGGATCAGGCGGAAGCGGATGACGGGTCGCCGTCGCCGGCGGCGACCGCCTTGGCGTCCTCGGCGGCCTGCTTGGCCTCCTTGGCCGCCTTGACGCGCTCGTCCGCCGCGGCCTTGATGGCCCGCCAGGCGGACTCGGCGGCCTGCTGCTCCGCCTCCTTCTTGCTGCGGCCGGTGCCGGTGCCGTACGAGACGCCTCCGACGCGGGCGGCAGCAGTGAAGGTCTTCTCGTGGTCGGGGCCGGTCTCCGTGACCAGGTACTCGGGCACGCCGAGTCCTTCGGTCGCGGTCAGCTCCTGGAGACTGGTCTTCCAGTCCAGGCCGGCACCGAGGTTCGAGGACTTCTCGATCAGCGGGTCGAAGAGCCGGTGCACCAGCTCGGACGCCGAGTCGAGGCCCTGGTCGAGATAGACCGCGCCGATCACCGCTTCCAGGGTGTCGGCGAGGATGGATGCCTTGTCCCGGCCGCCCGTGCCCTCTTCACCGCGGCCGAGCCGGATGAAGGAGCCCAGGTCGAGGCCACGGCCGACCTCCGCCAGCGCACGCGAGTTGACCACCGCGGCCCGCAGCTTGGCCAGCTGGCCTTCGGGCAGGTCGGGGTGGGTGCGGTACAGCGTGTCCGTGACGACGAGACCGAGGACGGAGTCACCGAGGAACTCCAGCCGCTCGTTCGTCGGCAGGCCGCCGTTCTCGTACGCGTAGGAACGGTGGGTCAGCGCGCGCACCAGAAGGGCGGACTCGAGCTTGTAGCCGAGCCGCCCTTCCAGAAGCGTGTGGGACGAGGCCTGGTTGTCCGCCTTCTTCTTGGCGGGTGCGTCCGCCTTGGCGTCTTCCGCCTTCTTGGGACTGGACACAGTGCCTCTCACCAGCCCGCTCAGACTTCGAGGACCTGGCGCTTGTTGTAGGTGCCGCAAGACGGGCACGCGATGTGCTGCTGCTTGGGCTCGTGGCAGCGCTCGCACGCAACCAGGGTGGGGACCGCAGCCTTCCACTGCGACCGGCGGTGGCGCGTGTTGCTGCGCGACATCTTCCGCTTCGGAACAGCCACGGCTACTTCTCCTGCTTCTCGTCGACGCCCGCTTCGGCGCCGCTCATCTCGTCCTTCTCGCCGTCTTCGAGTGAACCGGCGAGTCCCTGCAAAGCCGCCCAACGGATGTCGACGGCGTCGTGGTGGTGGTCCGGGTCGTCCGCGAGCCGCACTCCGCACTCGGAGCACAGGCCCGGGCAGTCTTCCTGGCACACCGGCTGCATCGGCAGTGCGAGCACCACCGCATCGCGCAGCAGAGGTTCGAGGTCGAAAAGTCCGTCCTCGAGATAGAACCTGTCCTCGTCGTCCTCGGCGTCGTCGCCCGGTTCCGCGATCACGCGGCCCCGGTCATCGGCGTCAGGGTACGAGAACAGTTCCTGGAAGTCCGCTTCGAGCTCCAGCCCGACCGGCTCCAGACACCTTACGCACTCCCCCTCGGCCTGTGCACGGGCGGTGCCTGTGACGAGCACCCCTTCCATGACCGACTCGAGCCGGAGTTCGAGCTCCACCGGGGCGCCTTCCGGCACTCCGATGACCCCCTGGATGCCGAGATCGGCGGGAGCGTCGATCGTGCGGGTCAGGCGCTGCAGCGCGCCAGGACGCCGGCCCAGCTCGTGCGTGTCGAACACGAGGGGGTTGCGGTGGTCGAGGCGGGCGTTGGAAGCCATTCCTGCTTTCGATCTTCGAACTCGGAGGGCCGCCGCCCGTCGGTGTTCCGGGCAGCGGAGATCGCGGACGTACGCGCGACCGAAGAGCCAGGATACTGGACCTTTCGCTCTCGGCCCAATCCGGTGGTCGGCGGGCGGTCGCGCGGCGCGTCAGGCGCGGCCTACAGCCCCCGCCCCTGCTCGTAGGCCCTCAGCTGCTCCGCGCTGATCATGCCGGTGTCGAAGAGGCTGGTCTCGTCCAGGGCGTAGCCCTGCTGCTGGTGCTGGGGCTGCTGTTGCTGATGGGCCTGCTGGGGGTCGTAGGCGGCCTGCTGCTGGTCGTAGCCCTGGTAGGCATAGGGGTCGGCCTGCTGGTAGCCGTACGGGTCCTGCTGGCCGTAGGCGGGCTGCTGCGGGAAGCCGCCGTAGGGGTCCGGCTGCTGCTGGTCGTACGCGTACGCCGACTGGGGCTCGTACGACGGCTGCTGCTGCGGCTGCTGTTCGGGCTGGGCCGGGCGCTCGGCCGAGGCGTCCTGGTCGGCGAGGGCCGCGAGGTCGGCGAGGTAGTCGGCGTCGCTGGAGTGCTGGAAGGTCGTGGTGTCGTCGGCGAGGGCGCCGAGGTCGTCGGTGGCGATCCGGCCGTGCAGCTTCTGCCGGCCGCGGCCCACGGCCTCCAGGGTCTTGGCGAGGACCGCCTCGAAGGCGCCGAGCTTGACGTCGACGTATTGGTCGGCGTTCTGGCGCAGGGTCTCGGGGTCGTGGCTGCGCTCGGGGGCGTCCTCGTCCTCGTAGCCGTTCTCGTCCAGGCCGGGGCCGGTACCGAGGAGCTTCTCGCGGCCGCGGCCGACCGAGCCGAGGGTCTTGGTGAGGACCACCTCGAAGTTGGCGAGCTTGGAGTCGACGTAGTCGTCGGCGTCGGCGCGGATCTCCTCGGCCTCCTTGCGGGCCTCGGCGAGGATCCGGTCGGCCTCGCTCTGGGAGCGGCGGGCGATCTCGGTGTCGGAGATCAGCGAGCCGCGCTCGGCGTGCGCGTTCTCGATGATCCGCTCGGCCTCGATGCGGGCCTGCTCGACCATCTGCTCACGGCCGCCGATCAGCTCCTGCGCCTGCGCGAGGGAGCCGGGCAGGGCCTGGCGCACCTCTTCCAGCATCGCGAGCAGCTCGGCGCGGTTGATCACGCAGGACGCCGACATGGGCATGGCCCGGGCGCCGGCGACCGCGGAGACGATCTCGTCGAGCTTCTTCTGCACGTCCACCTGTGCTCGCCACTCTCTACAGCCGGGTTGGAGACGGACGGGACGACTGTAGCCCCATCAGTCCTTGCGCAGGCGCTTGTTCAGGGCCTCCAGCACCGGCTCCGGCACCAGGTGGGAGACGTCTCCGCCCCAGGCCGCGACCTCCTTGACCAGGGAGGAGGAGAGGAAGCTGTAGGTGGGGTTGGTGGGCACGAAGAGCGTTTCGACGCCGGTGAGCCCGACGTTCATCTGGGCCATCTGCAGTTCGTAGTCGAAGTCGCTGACGGCGCGCAGGCCCTTGACGATGGCGGGGATGTCGCGCTGCTTGCAGAAGTCGACGAGGAGGCCGTGGAAGGCCTCGACCCGGACGTTGGCGTAGTCGGCGGTGACCTCGCGGATCAGCTCGATCCGCTCCTCGATCTCGAACAGGCCCTTCTTGGACTTGTTGATCATCACCGCGACATAGACCTCGTCGTAGAGACGGGAGGCCCGGGCAATGATGTCGAGGTGTCCGTTGGTGATCGGGTCGAACGACCCGGGACAGACGGCGCGGCGCACTTGTGATCCCTCGCTCTCCGGTCCGGTCATCGTGCGTCTTCGCACGTAGAGGCGGCGCGACCGTACCAAAACGTTCCCTCGCCGTAGCGACGGGACCGGATCGCCTCGAAGCCGTCCGGCCACTGGAATTCGCCACCTCTGGTGCTGCGCTCCACGGTGACGAGGGCTTCTGCGGCGAGCCAGCCTTCCGAGCGGAGTGTGAGCAGAATCTCGCGAAGATCGTGATCTGTGACAACGTACGGCGGGTCGAGGAAGACGAGGTCGTACGGCTCGGCCGGGGGCGCCGTTCTGATCACTTGTTCCGCTTTGCCTGCTCTGACCTCGGCGCCGGGGAGGCCGAGGTTCCGCACGTTGTCGCGCACGGTCCTCGCCGCGCGGGCGTCCGCTTCCACGAGGAGCGTGTGGCCCGCGCCCCGGGAGAGGGCTTCGAGACCCACGGCGCCCGAGCCGGCGTAGAGGTCCAGGACGCGTTCGCCGTCCAGGGGACCGCCGAGGAGGGACTGCCAGGTGGAGAAGAGACCTTCGCGGGCACGGTCGGATGTCGGCCGGGTCCCGGTGCCAGGGGGTACTGCGAGGCGCCGTCCGCCGGCCCGGCCGGCGATCACGCGGGTCATGTGGGGTCCTTCTTCGTGGGCGGCTTTACGGTTCATTCTCAGCCCTTTTCCAGGTACTGCTCCCTCTCCTCGTCCAAAAGGGCATCCAGGGCCGTCCGCAGCCCCGGGAGCCGCTGCAGCTCCGGATCCGCCGTCACCACCGCCGTCGCCTCCTGCCTCGCCTCCGCGATGACGTCCTCGTCCTCGATGACCGCGAGGACGCGCAGGCTGGTGCGGGCACCGGACTGGGCCTGGCCGAGGACGTCGCCCTCACGGCGCTGTTCGAGGTCGATACGGGAGAGTTCGAAGCCGTCGAGGGTGGCGGCGACCGCGTTCAGGCGCTGACGGGCCGCACCGGCCTCGGGCATCTCGGTGACCAGGAGACACAGGCCGGGCGCCGAGCCCCGGCCGACGCGGCCGCGGAGCTGGTGCAGCTGGGAGACACCGAAGCGGTCGGCGTCCATGATGACCATGACCGTGGCGTTGGGGACGTTGACGCCCACCTCGATCACGGTCGTGGCGACCAGGACGTCGGTCTCGCCGGCCGCGAAGCGGCGCATCACCGCGTCCTTGTCGTCGGGGTGCATACGGCCGTGGAGGACCTCCACCCTCAGGCCCTGGAGGGGGCCGCCGGCCAGCTGGTCGGCCACGTCCAGGACCGCCAGCGGGGGGCGCTTCTCCGCCTCGTCCTCGGGGGACTTCTTCCTGCCGGCCTGCTTCGGGTCGTCCTCCTCGTCCCCGATCCGGGGGCAGACGACGTACGCCTGGTGGCCGCCCGCCACCTCCTCGCGGACCCGCTCCCAGGCGCGGGCCAGGAAGTGGGGCTTGTCGGCGGCGGGGACGACGTGGCTGGCGATCGGGGAGCGCCCGGCGGGGAGCTGGTCGAGGACGGAGGTCTCCAGGTCGCCGAAGACCGTCATGGCGACCGTGCGCGGGATCGGGGTGGCCGTCATGACCAGCAGGTGCGGGGGCTGTTTGCCCTTGCCGCGCAGGCTGTCGCGCTGCTCCACACCGAAGCGGTGCTGCTCGTCGACCACGACCAGGCCGAGGTCGTGGAACTGGACCTTGTCCTCGATCAGGGCGTGGGTGCCGATGACGATGCCGGCCTCGCCGGTGACCAGGTCGAGCAGGGCCTGGCGACGGGCGGCCGCACCCATGGAGCCGGTGAGCAGCACGACCTTGGTGGCGTGCTCGGCGCCGCCCAGCATGCCTCCCTCGGCCAGCTCGCCCATCATCTCGGTGATCGAGCGGTGGTGCTGCTGGGCCAGGACCTCGGTGGGCGCGAGCATGGCCGCCTGCCCGCCCGCGTCGACCACGGCGAGCATGGCCCGCAGGGCCACCATGGTCTTTCCGGACCCGACCTCGCCCTGCAGGAGCCGGTGCATCGGGTGTTCGGTCGCGAGGTCGTCGAAGATCTCCTTGGAGACCTTCTGCTGGCCCTCGGTGAGGGTGAAGGGCAGGCGGTCGTCGAAGGCCGTGAGGAGACCGTCGGGCTCGGGTCGGCGGGGGACGGCGGGGAGCTGGGAGTCCGCGTGGCGGCGGCGGGCCAGAGCGACCTGGAGGACGAACGCCTCGTCCCACTTCAGGCGGTCGCGGGCGGCGGCGATGTCGGCCTTGGTGTGCGGGCGGTGGATCTTGAGGATGGCCTCGGGGAGCGGGAGCAGGCCGCGGCCCTCGCGCAGGGCGGGCGGCAGCGGGTCGAGGGCTTCCTGGGCGGCGGGCAGCACCGTCTGGACCGCCTTGCCGATCTTCCAGGACTCCAGTTTCGCGGTGGCCGGATAGAGGGGGATCAGCGCGCCGGCCCAGCTCTCCACCGTCTCTTCACTGTCGCCCCGCAGCAACTCATAGGCGGGATGGGCCAGTTGGAGACGGCGGTTGAAGACCGAGACCTTGCCGGCGAACATCGCGCGCGTGCCCGGCAGCAGCTCCTTGTGGGGCTTGTGGACGCCGTTGCCGAAGAAGACCAGCTGGAGCCGGCCGCTGCCGTCGGTGATCGTGACCTCCAGGCGCTGGCCCTTGCCGCGGGGGGCCTTCGCGGAGGCGAAGCTGTGCAGGCGGGCGTCGGCCACCTGGGCGACGACGGTGACGTGCTCGTCCATGGGGAGGTCGGCGAGGTGGGTGAGCTGGCCGCGCTCCTCGTATCTGCGCGGGTAGTGGTGGAGGAGGTCGCCGACGGTGTGCAGGCCGAGATGCTCGGCCATCACCTTCGCGGTTGCTGGGCCGAGCACCGACTTCAGTGGCTGCTTCAGGGGTTCTTCCAGTGCGGGCACGAGATCCATTGCACACCACGACACTGACGATGCCGGGAAAACCCTGGTCAGCCGGGCTGTTCCGGCTCTAGGATGGCGCGCTCCGGCCATCCTTCGCGGTCACCGCCACGCCGGGACCGCCCGACCCCGCGCCGCCCGCACTCCCCCCTCCGGCGCAGTGACGATGGACTCCCAGACCTCACAGTCATCCCAGGCATCCCAGTCACCTCACACACCTCACACGTTCCAGGTCGACCTGCGCGGCCTGGTGGACCTGCTCTCCCATCACCTCTACTCCAGTCCCAAGGTCTATCTGCGCGAGCTGCTGCAGAACGCGGTGGACGCCGTCACCGCCCGGCGGGCCGCGGAGCCGGACGCGCCGGCGCTGGTCCGGCTGTGTCCGGTGGACGGGGGTCTGCGGGTGGAGGACAGCGGCATCGGGCTCACCGAGGCGGACGTGCACGAGCTGCTGGCCACCATCGGGCGCAGCTCCAAGCGGGCCGAGGGCCTGCAGGAGGCCCGCTCGGACTTCCTCGGCCAGTTCGGCATCGGCCTGCTCGCCTGCTTCGTGGTCGCCGAGCGGATCCGGGTGGTCAGCCGCAGCGCGCGTGCCCCCGGCGCACCACCGGTGGAGTGGACGGCGCGCGACGACGGCTCGTACACCGTGCGCACACTGCCGGACGCCGACCGGCCCGAGCCGGGTACGACGGTGTACCTGACGGCGCGGCCCGGGGCGGCCGAGTGGCTGGCGCCGGAGCGCGTCCTGCGTCTGGCCCGGGACTTCGGTTCCCTGCTGCCGTACGACGTCCGGGTGGGTGAGGAGCCGGTCACCGATCTGCCCGCGCCCTGGGACCGGCCGTACCCGAGCCCCTCGGGCAGAAGGGTGGCGCTGGCCCGGCACTGTCACGAGCTGTTCGGTTTCACGCCGCTGGACTCGATCGGCCTGGACGTGCCGCTGGCCGGGATCCGCGGGGTGGCGTACGTGCTGCCGTCCGCCGTGAGCCCCGCCCAGCGGGCCACCCACCGGGTGCATCTCAAGGGCATGCTGCTGACCGAGCGGGCCGAGCAGCTGCTTCCCGACTGGGCGTTCTTCGTGCGCTGCGTGCTGGACACCGACAGCCTGCGGCCGACGGCCTCGCGCGAGTCGCTGTACGAGGACGAGACGCTGGCCGCCGTGCGGGAGGCGCTCGGCGAACGGATCCGCTCCTGGCTCACGGGGCTCGCCGCCGGTGATCCGGAGCGGCTGACGGCCTTTCTCGCCGTGCACCACCTGGGGGTCAAGTCGCTCGCCCGGCACGACCGCGAGATGCTGCGCACGATGCTGCCCTGGCTGCCGTTCGAGACGACCGACGGGCAGCTGTCCCTGGAGGAGTTCGCGCGGCGCCACCCGGTGGTGCACTTCACGCGGACCGTGGAGGAGTACCGGCAGGTCGCGCCGATCGCGTCCGCGCATGGCGTCGGGGTGGTCAACGGCGGCTACACGTACGACAGCGAGCTGGTCGAGGCGCTGCCGTCGGTGCGGCCGGGGACGGTGGTCGCCGAGCTGGACGCGGACACCGTGACCGCGCACCTGGACGGGGTCGACCCGGGAGAGGAGCTGGCCCTGTCCGGCTTCCTGGCGGCCGCGCGGGCGAAGCTGGACCCGCTGGGCTGTGACGTCGTCCTGCGCGCCTTCCACCCCCTCTCCGTGCCCGCGCTGCACCTGGACGACCGGGCGGCCCGGCACGAGCAGGCGCGCGCCGCGGCCGAGGAGCAGGCCGACGACCTGTGGGCGGGCATCCTCGGCTCGCTGCGCGGGAGCGCGCCACGCGCGCGTCTGGTGCTCAACCACCTCAATCCGCTGGTCCGGCGCATCGGTTCGCTGAAGGACCCGGAACTGATCGGCACCGCCACCGAGTCGCTGTACGGGCAGGCGCTGCTGATGGCGCAGCGCCCGCTGCGGCCCGCGGACTCGGCGCTGCTGAACCGGGCGTTCATCGGCCTGCTGGAGTGGGCCACCCACGGGGAGGGCGACGGGCGATGAGTGACATCACGGACTTCGACGCGCTGCGCCGGGCGATGGCGGAGAACTCCGAGCAGCCGGAGGGCCCGGCCCGCAACGCGCGCGCGGAGCAACTGCTGGCCGAGGCGGAGGGCCTCGGCATCGCGCTGGCCGTCATCGAGGCGCTCGGGCACCAGCTGAAGGTCTACAACTACAGCTCCGAGAAGGACAAGATGTTCGTCCCGTTCGCGCGGCTGCTGCGCATGTGGGACGAACGGCCCGAGGACTTCGACGAGTACGAGGCGCACTCCCTGCACTGGGTCTTCAAGTGGATGTCGGCGGGCATGCTGGACCAGCCGCACGTCCCGCTCGCCTCGATCGAGAAGTGGCTCGGCGAGATGGCGCACCGCTACCGGCTCGCCGGGCACTCCGAACGGGCCGTGCGCAGCGCCGAGTTCAGCGTGGCCGAGCACATCGGGGACCTGCCGCGCGCGGAGCGGGCGTACGCGGCATGGCTCGCCGCGGACCGGGACAGGATGGCCGACTGCCACGCCTGCGAGCTGCACGGGCAGGGCACCTGGCAGGTGACGTGCGGCCGGGACGCGGAGGCGCTGGAGCTGTGGCGGCCGGTGCTGGAGGGCGAGTTCACCTGCGCACACGAGCCGCACACCGTGCTGGCGTCCTCGCTGGGCCCGCTGCTGCGCCTCGGCCGGGTGGACGAGGCACGCGCGCACCACCTGCGGGGCTTCCGTCTGGTACGGCCGATGGAGTCGATGCGCGGCGCGTACGCCGACCATGTGGAGTTCTGCGCGCTGACCGGGAACGAGGCACGCGCGCTGGAGCTGCTCGCCGAACGCCCGGCGTACTTCACGGACACCGGGCAGCCGCGCAGCCGGCTGGACTTCCTCGCCGTGGTGACGCTGCTGATGGACCCGCTGACCGGGCTGGGGCTCGCCGGACAGCGGGTGCCGGGGCCGGCCGGGCGGACCTGGACCGCGGGGGAACTCGCCGCCCACGCGCGCGCGGAGACCCTCGCGCTGGCCGAGCGGTTCGACCGGCGCAACGGCACGTCGTACGTCGGTGACCGGGCACGCGCGCGCATGGCGCAGCGGCCGCTGGTGGACCGCCTGCCGCTGGGCGTGCGCTCGGTGCGCGCCGCACCGGCGCCGGTGGCCGCGCCCCCGGCCCCGCGGGCGCACGACGGCGAGCCGGACCTGGCGGCCCTCCTCACCGAGGCACGGCGGCTGTCGGAGAGCCTGCGGCCGCACGCCCTGGAGGCCTGGGCGGCCGTGTCACAGGCCGCGCGCGGCGCCGGGCTGGATCCGCGTGACCGCGCGGAGATCGCCGACCACGAGGCGATGGCCCTCGGCCAAGAGGGCATCGAGCTGTTCGAACGGGCGGCGGAGCTGTACGCGGAGGCGGGCGACCCCGGGGAGGCCCTGGCGGCCCGCGCTCGTGGAGCGTACGCCCGTGCCCTGGCCGGCGACACGGCCACGGCCCTGGAGACGGTCACCGCTCTGTACGACGAGGCGCTCGCCCTGTACGCCGGGGAGGCCACCGGGGTACGGCAGACGGCGTCGGTGGTGATGAGCCGGGCCCGGATCCTGATGCGCCACGCACACGAGGCCCCGCCCCCTCCCCCGCCGGTACCGCGGCGGACCCGCTCCGGCCCAGGGACGGCCGCCCCCGGCGACGCCGCTCCCGACCCGTCCAGCCAGGACACCGCGGCCACGGAAGCGGCCGCCCGCGGCGGGTCCGCGTCGGATCCGGCGGTGGTGGAGGCCGAGCGGGCCGTTCGTGAGGTGCTCGCGCTGGTCGAGGGGCGGGCCGGTGACGACGTGCGGCTGGCCGCGCGGGGCGCGGAGGCCCGGGGGATGCTCGCCGAGCTGGCCGGGCTGCGCGGGGACGCCGGACGGGCCGCGGAACTGTTCCGGCAGGCCGCCGACGCGTATGCGAGCGCCGGGGTGCCGTGGTTCGCCGTGGAGTACGAGGTGCAGGTCGCCGCACTGGCCCATGAGGCCGGTGACCCGGCCGGGGCCGAGCGGGCGCTGCGCTCCGCGCTGGAGCACGGCGGACCGTATGTGGAGCCGGTCGGGCGGGCCCAGCTGCACCTGCAGCTCGCCGAGGTGACCGGCGGCCGCGGTGATGCCGAAGAGGCCGCCGAGCACGCGCTCCAGGCCGCACACTGGGCCGACGAGGCGGGCGAGAGCGGCACGCTGGGCGCCTGGGCCCGGCAGCAGCTGGGCGGGTTCCTGCTGCTGCGGGGGCGGCACGCCGAGGCCGCCGAGGTGCTGGAGTCGGCGCTGGCCGACCTGTCCGCCGACACGCACGGCGACGGCGCCGTCGTACAGGCGCAGTGGTGGCTCGGCGACTGCCTGGGCGAGCTGGGCGACCACCGCGCGGCGGCCGAACACCGGCTGCGGGCGGCGGAGATCGCCCGGCACTGGCCCGAGCAGCAGGACCACGCCACACTCGCCCACCTCGCCGCCGAGTCCCTGAGCAGGGCCGGTCTGCTGGAAGAGGCCGATCAGGCCTACGCGCGTGCGGGCGAGCTGTGGCGGGCGCTGGGCAACCCGGCCTTCCTCGTCCGCTCGCTGCGCGCCCGCGGCTGGCTGGCGCTGCGCGGGGAAGGCGGGGCGGAGGGCGCGCGGGAGCTGATGGCCGAGTCGGTACGGGAGTGCGAGCGGGCGCTGCACGGCGCGGCCGACCCGGTGGAACGGGAACAGCTCACGGGCGAACTGGCCCACACCCACCGCCAGTTCGGCGACCTGCTGGCCCGTTCGGCTGCCGAGGAGGCCGAAGACGCGGCGATCCGGGGGGCGTTCGAGGCGGCGCTGGTCCAGATGGACCGCGCGGCCGCGCTGTTCGGCACGCTGGGCGCGGACGGGCTGCACGACCGTACCGGCGCCGAACTCGCCGCGGGCTGGCTGGAGGCCGACCTCGGCCGGACCGCCGGGGCGGCGTCACGCGCGCGTGGCGTACTGGCCGCCTACGAGGGTGCCGACGGCGCGGACGAGACTGTGCGGGCCCGGCGGGCGGAGGCCGCCCAGATGCTCGAACAGGAGGGCACGTGAGGCACCGGGGGCCGTCGCTCCCCGGTCCTCACTCCACCCCGATGAGCAGCAGCGCTCCCTGCCGGCCGCCCCGGTACACCACCGTGTCCACGGCCAGGTAGGACTCCCGTACGCGGGTCTCCAGGTGCTCGGCGACGGCCTCGGGGGCCTCGTCGCCGACGACGAGGGTGACCAGCTCGCCGCCGGCCTGGAGCATGCGGTCCAGGACGGTCGCGGCGGTGGCGGTGACGTCCGGGCCGATCACCGCCACGTCGCCGTCGATGAGGCCGAGCACGTCCCCGGCCTGGCAGATGCCGGCCGTCGTCCAGGACTGGCGTTCGGCGACGACGACCTCGGCGTACCGGGTGGCGCCCGCCGCCGCGGTCATCTGGACGACGTCCTCGTCGAACCGGCGCTCCGGCTCGTGCACGGCGAGCGCGGCGATGCCCTGGACCGCGGAGCGGGTCGGGATCAGGGCCACCCGGATGCCCTCGGTGCGGGCCTGCTCGGCGGCTGCGGCGGCCGTGTGCCGCAGCTCGGCGTCGTTGGGCAGCAGGACGACCTCACGCGCGTGGGCCCGCCGCACCGCCTGCACCAGCTCCCCGCTGGCGGGCGGCTCCCCGGGGCGCGCGAGGACGGTCGTGGCGCCCGCCCCGGTGTAGAGACCGGCGAGGCCCTCACCCGGTACGACGGCGACGACGGCGCGCTGGGCGCGCTCGCGCGGCGGCCGTTCGCCGCCGGTGTGCACGTCCCCGAGCCCGAAGTGGGTGATCCGGATCCGGTACGGCCGCCCGGCCTCCACCCCCGCCTCCACGGCGGCGCCCGCGTCGTCGACGTGCACATGGACGTTCCACAGCCCGTCGCCGCCGACCACGACCAGGGAGTCGCCGAGCGCGTCGAGTCGTTCCCGGAGCCGGGCCACGGCCGTGTCGCCGGCCTCCAGGAGATAGATCACCTCGTAGGCGGGCCCGCCGCCGTCGGTGGCGTCGGCGCACAGGTCGGCGCCGGGGTCGGCCACGCGCGCGTGCGCACCGGCGTCGGCGGTCCCGGAGACGGCTTCCCCGGGCGCGTGCGGGCCGGCCACCGCGTCCCGGGTCCGCGCGGCCTCCCCCACCGCCGCCAGGCCCTCCCGGGCCGCCGGGGCCTCCCGTACCGCCTCCCCCGTGAACGCCTCCACGAGCGCCCCCAGCACCGTCACGAGGCCGCGTCCGCCCGCGTCGACCACGCCGGCCCGGCCGAGCACCGCCAGCTGGCCCGGGGTGGCCGCCAGGGCCGTCCGCGCGCCCTCGTAGGCCGCCCGCGCGACCGTCCCGCAGTCGCCCTCCGCCCCCTCGGCGGCCTCGGCGGCGGCCGCGGCGACGGTCAGCACCGTGCCCTCGACGGGGTGGGCCACGGCCTGCCGGGCGGAGTCGGCGGCCCGCCGCAGCGCGAGCCGCAGGCCGGCGCCGTCGGCGTGGGCCGCCGCACCGCCCTCCGCCAGCACCTGCGACATCCCCCGCAGCAGCTGCGCCAGGATCGTCCCGGAGTTCCCGCGCGCCCCGATGAGCGCCCCGTGGGCCATCGCGTGCACGGCGTCGGCCAGGGACGGCTCCCCGGTGCCCGTCCCGTACCCGGCGAACACGGCCTCCACGGCCGTCGCCGCCGATTCCAGGGTGAGGTAGAGATTGGTTCCGGTGTCGCCGTCGGCCACCGGATAGACGTTGATCGCGTCGATCTCTTCACGCGCCCGTCCGAGCGCGCCGAGCGCCAGACCGCACCAGGTGCGCACCGCGAGAGCATCGAAGAATGTCTGCGGCACCTGCGCCACCTGCGCCTCCCTGAGCTGGCTGGACGTGGGACGCAGCGTAGACCCCGTGCCCGTGTGCACCGGAAGAGGGCCGGGAGCGGGGCCCTGAGCTGCCATGGTAGTTTCGTTGCACGGGCGCAGCCGTTGTATGCTGCTCCGGTTGCCCGATCTGATCGGGCCGTTCCCCTGGCAACGCCACTCAAGATCTCAGTTCTTAGGATCTCGATCCCGGCATGCCGGGATTAACCGTAAGTGCATCTGAAGTCTTTGGAGTGACCCGTGGCTGCCAACTGCGACGTCTGCGGCAAGGGGCCGGGCTTCGGCAACAACATCTCGCACTCGCACCGCCGTACGTCCCGCCGCTGGAACCCGAACATCCAGCGTGTGCGTACCGTGGTCGGCGGGACGCCGAAGCGCGTGAACGCCTGCACCTCGTGCATCAAGGCCGGCAAGGTCTCGCGCTGACGCCAACAGCTGAGCGCGCGGCCACTGCTGGTTCGCTGCACTGAGCCGGTCCACCCGAGGGTGGACCGGCTTTTTGCCGTGCCCGCGCCCGGGTCACCTCCGGAACCCGTACCCGTGGTCGACCGGGCCGATGCCCGCACCCAGCGCGAACCCGGCCTTGATCGCCCCGGTGACGTAGTCCTTCGCGGCGGCCACCGCCACGGGCACGGCCAGCCCCTTGGCCAGCTCCGACGCGATCGCGGAGGCCAGCGTGCAGCCCGTGCCGTGGGTGTGCCGGTTGTCGTGGCGTGGCGCGCGGTACTGGTACTCGTCGTGGCCGTCCGTGAGCAGGTCCACGGCGGCTCCGGACAGATGCCCGCCCTTGATCAGCACCCAGCGCGGCCCGTACTCCAGCACGGCGTCGGCAGCCCGTCGTAGATCGTCCTCGGACTCCACCCGGACCCCTGTGAGTTGGGCCACTTCGTCGAGGTTCGGGGTGGCGACGGTGGCCGCCGGGAGCAGCTTCGTCCGTACGGAGTCCAGTGCGGAGGCGGCGAGCAGCGGGTCGCCGTGCTTGGAGACGCCCACCGGGTCCACCACGGCCGGCGCGTCCGTGCCGGAGATCAACTCGGCGACCGCCTCGGCCAGTTCCGCCGAGGCCAGCATGCCGGTCTTCACGGCCTGGACGCCGATGTCGTCCACGACGCTGCGGTACTGCGCCCGGACCGCCTCCACGGGCAGCTCCCAGGCACCCTGCACGCCCAGCGAGTTCTGCGCGGTCACGGCCGTGATCACGCTCATCCCGTGCACGCCGAGCGCCAGCATGGTCTTCAGGTCGGCCTGGATGCCGGCCCCGCCCCCGGAGTCGGAACCGGCCACGGTGAGGACCCTCGGCGGCGTCTTCGAGGTGCTCATGACTCGATGTCCCCGAAGTGGTCCCAGCCGCCCTTGCTGGTCCAGGGCGCCCCGTCGACGGTCACCTGGGGCAGCGCGGAGGGGTTGAGGACCTCGCCGATGACCTTCCAGCGGGCCGGCAGCTTGGTGTCCGGTGGGAAGGTCGCGACGATCGCGTGGTCCTCTCCCCCGGTCAGCACCCACTGCAGCGGGTCCACACCGACGGCCTGGCCGATGTCGTTCATCTGGGTCGGGATGTCGATCGCGCCGGAGCGGATGTCGATGCGGACCTTGCTGGCCTCGGCGATGTGCCCGAGGTCGGCGATCAGCCCGTCGCTCACGTCGCACATCGCGGTCGCGCCGAGCCCGGCAGCGGCAGGGCCCGCGTGGTACGGCGGCTCGGGCCGCCGGTGGGCCTCGACGAAGGCGCGTGGTGAGCGGAAACCGCGGGAGAGGACCGCGTAACCGGCCGCGGACCAGCCCAGCCAGCCCGTGACGGCCACCAGGTCGCCGGGCTGCGCGCCGGCCCGCGTGACGGGCTCCTGGTTGCGCATGTCGCCGAGCGCGGTGATCGACACCATGATCGTGTCGCCGCGTACGACGTCCCCGCCGACCACGGAGGCGCCCGCGACCTGGCACTCGTCGCGCAGGCCGTCCATCAGCTCGCTCGGCCAGGTCACCGGGAGTTCGGCCGGGACGACCAGGCCGAGCAGCAGGGCGGTCGGTACGGCGCCCATCGCGGCGATGTCGGCGAGGTTCTGTGCCGCCGCCTTGCGCCCGACGTCGTACGCCGTGGACCAGTCACGGCGGAAGTGCCGCCCCTCCAGCAGGATGTCGGTGCTCGCCACCACCCGCCGGTCGGGCGCGGCGACCACCGCGGCGTCGTCGCCGGGGCCGATCCGGACCGCCGGTGTGGTGGTGAGACGGGAGGTGAGCTCCCTGATGAGCCCGAACTCCCCGAGCTCACCAACAGTGCCCTTCATCGACCTTGCTCCCCTTCTCTGCCTTGCCGTGCCCACTCGCGCGTCATCAGTGTCCCCGATACGGTCTAGGTGACCGTCGATACGGTCCGGATGACCGTAGGAACGGCCTTGCGACCGTCAACTTCCGTCGTGCCTGCACCCTGGCGCGCAAGCCCGGTTCCCGCAGGTCTCCCCGCGGGGAGCGGCGACGCGATACCGTGGCGTTCCTTTTCCCCACATGATCCTCGTGGCCGCCCTGGAGGTTCCGTGGTACAGGCGTACATCCTGATCCAGACGGAGGTCGGCAAGGCGTCGACCGTCGCCGAGACGATCAGCAAGATCCCTGGAGTGATCCAGGCAGAGGACGTGACGGGACCGTACGACGTCATCGTGCGCGCCCAGTCCGAGACGGTCGACGACCTCGGCCGCATGGTGGTCGCCAAGGTCCAGCAAGTGGACGGGATCACCCGCACCCTGACCTGTCCGGTCGTGCATCTGTAGCCCCCGTCTACCCTTGGCCGGTGACCATCTTCCGTGACCGGCCTCTCGTCCTGCTCGCGCCCGCGTTGCTGATAGCGGTCGCGGGCTGCTCCTCGGCAGACGACAGCGCCACCGTGGCGGTTCCCAGTCCCGACGCGAAGACGGCGCCGGTCTGCCGGGAGCTGCACCGGGTGCTTCCGCAAAAGCTCGACGGACGAAGCCGCAACGACCCCGAACCCCGGTCCGCCTACACGGCGGGCTGGGGAAACCCGGCGATCATACTGCGCTGCGGTGTCGTACGGCCGCCGAAGATGATCGATCCCAAGGTGGCCAAGGGGGACGACCCGGACGCCATCGCCGGCGGGGTCGACGGCGTCGACTGGCTGATGGAGAAGCAGGGCGACGGCACCTGGCGGTTCACCACCGCCGGCCGCCGGGCCTACGTGCAGGTCCGCCTGCCCGAGGGGATGTCCGCGCAGGAGGAGGGCACCGCGGTGCTCACGGATCTCGCGACGGCCGTGAAGAAGGCGATCCCCGAGGGGATCGCCTCCATGCGGTGAGCGTGCGGGAGCGGCGGACCGCTAACGCAGTCCCGTCGAGCGGCGCAGCGCCGCCTGCACCAGGCGGTCGATCAGCTCGGGGTAGCTGACGCCGCTGGCCTGCCACATCTGCGGGTACATCGAGATGGGCGTGAAGCCGGGCAGGGTGTTGACCTCGTTGATCACGAACTCGCCGTCCTCGGTGAGGAAGAAGTCCGCGCGGACCAGGCCCTCGCAGGAGACCGCCTCGAACGCCTCCACCGCGAGCCGCCGCACCTCGGCCGTCTGCTCCTCGGTGAGCGGCGCCGGGACGACACCGGGCGTGGAGTCGATGTACTTGGCGTCGAAGTCGTAGTACGCGTGGGTGTCCGGCGGCGGGATCTCGGCCGGCACGGAGGCGCGCGGCCCGTCCTCGAACTCCAGCACCCCGCACTCGATCTCGCGGCCCCGTACGGCGGCCTCGACGAGGATCTTCGGGTCGTGCGCCTGCGCGGTGGCGATCGCCTCGTCCAGGCCGGACAGGTCGTCGACCTTGGTGATGCCGATCGACGACCCCGCGCGCGCGGGCTTCACGAACAGCGGCCAGCCGTGGTCGCCGGCGAAGTCGATGATCTTCTTGCGGGCGGCGGACTCGTCCTGCTCCCACTCGCGGGGCCGGATCACCACGTAGGGGCCGACGCCGAGCCCGAAGGACGTGAAGATCCGCTTCATGTACTCCTTGTCCTGGCCGACGGCCGAGGCGAGCACACCGGCGCCCACGTAGGGCACCCCGGACAGCTCCAGGAGGCCCTGCAGGGTGCCGTCCTCGCCGTACGGGCCGTGGAGCACCGGGAAGACCACGTCGACCTCGCCGAGCGCCTTGGGCACCGAGCCGGGCTCGCTGTAGACGACCTCGCGGTTGGCGGGGTCGACGGGGAGCACCACGCCGCCCTCGTGCGACTCCGCCAGCTCCTCCACGGCGGGCAGCCGGCGGTCGGTGATGGCCATCCGCTCCGGCTCGTCGGCGGTGAGCACCCAACGGCCCTCCCGCGTGATGCCGATCGGCAGCACGTCGTACTTCGACCGGTCGATGGCCTTGAGGACGGCGCCGGCGGTGACCATGGAGATCCCGTGTTCGGAGCTGCGCCCGCCGAACACGACGGCCACGCGCGGCTTGCGCGACGGCTGCCCGGGGTTCTGGGGAAGGTTCTCGGTGCTCATATCGCGTTGAGAGTACCCGCTGGTATCCCCCGAGTCAGCGCCCGCTCGGACGCCGTGACTCAGCGTCCCTCCAACGGTCGCTCAGCGTCGCGCGAGCGGGAGATTCAGCGCCTCTCGGGCTTGGCGCTGCGCGACATCAGCTCCTTGAGGGCGACCACCGGCGGCTTGCCCTCGTGCACGATGTCCACGACCGTCTCGGTGATGGGCATCTCCACACCGTGCCGGCGGGCCAGATCGGCCACCGACTCGCAGGACTTGACACCCTCGGCGGTCTGCCTGGTCACGGCGATGGTCTCCTCGAGCGTCATGCCCTTGCCGAGGTTGGTGCCGAAGGTGTGGTTGCGGGACAGCGGCGAGGAGCAGGTGGCCACCAGGTCGCCGAGGCCCGCGAGTCCGGAGAAGGTCAGCGGGTCGGCGCCGAGCGCGACTCCGAGCCGCGCGGTCTCGGCGAGGCCCCGGGTGATGAGCGAGCCCTTGGCGTTGTCGCCGAGCCCCATGCCGTCCGCGATGCCGACGGCGAGCCCGATGACGTTCTTCACGGCACCGCCCAGTTCGCAGCCGACGACGTCGGTCTCCGTGTACGGCCGGAAGTACGGCGTGTGGCAGGCGGCCTGGAGGCGCTGCGCGACGGCCTCGTCGGTGCAGGCGACGACGGCGGCGGCGGGCATGCGCGCGGCGATCTCCCGGGCCAGGTTGGGTCCGGTGACGACGGCGATGCGGTCCGGGCCGACCTTGGTGACGTCGTCGATGACCTCGCTCATCCGCATGGTGGAGCCGAGTTCGACGCCCTTCATCAGGGAGACGAGCACGGTGTCCGGGGCGAGCAGCGGTGCCCACTCGGCGAGGTTGGCGCGCAGTGTCTGGGAGGGGACGGACAGCACCGTGAAGTCGGCGCCGGCCAGGGCCTCGGCGGGGTCGGTGGTCGCCCGCATGTTCTCGGGGAGTTCGACGCCCGGCAGATAGTCGGGGTTGGTGCGGGTCGCGTTGATCGCCTCCGCGACCTCGGCACGACGGGCCCACAGGGTGACCTCGCAGCCGGCGTCCGCGAGCACCATGGAGAAGGCCGTGCCCCACGAACCGGCGCTGAAGACCGCCGCCTTAACCGCCTTGCTCACTTGCCCTGCCCCTCCGGTTCCTTGCCCCTGGTCTGCGCGTGAGTGCGGCGCCGCTGCTCGATCCGCTCACGGCGCGGGTCGTAGGGCGTCTCGGGCGCCTTCTCGCCGCGGATCTCCTCGAGCAGGCGGGTGATGGCCGCCATGATGACCTCGGTGGCCTCCTTCAGCAGGTCCGGGGTCATCTCCCTGTCGTAGAAGCGGGACAGGTCCACGGGCGGGCCCGCGAGCACGTGATGGGTCTTGCGCGGGAAGAGGTCCGGCTTCTTGGCGTACGGCGGCAGGAGTTCGTTGGCGCCCCACTGGGCGACGGGGACGACCGGGCACTTGGTCTGCAGGGCGACGCGGGCGGCACCGGTCTTGCCGGTCATGGGCCAGCCGTTCGGGTCGCGGGTCAGGGTGCCCTCGGGGTAGAAGGCGACGCACTCGCCGCGCTCCACGGCGTCGATCGCGGCGCGGAAGGCGCTGAGCGCGTCCGTGGACTCGCGGTAGACGGGGATCTGTCCGGTACCGCGCATGGCGGCGCCGACGAATCCCTTCTTGAAAAGTCCGCTCTTCGCCAGGAATCGCGGAACCCGTCCGGTGTTGTACTGATAGTGCGCGTACGCGAAGGGGTCCACGTGGGAATTGTGGTTCACCACGGTGATAAATCCGCCCTCGGCCGGAATGTGCTCCATTCCACGCCAGTCCCGCTTGATCAGAACCACCAGCGGCGGTTTGCAGATCACCGCGGCGAAGCGGTACCAGAAGCCGATTCTGCGGCGGGGCACAAGGACACCTTCCTCTAGGGCTGTCACCCCGGCGGGGGCCGCACAAGTGTCGCTCCGAGCCGCCGGTCTGTCGAGAACACCGTACGCCCCGCCACCCGTGGCGCCAGATGGCACGGGGACAATGATCGCGACGAGAGAGGGACGGTACGCCGGTGCAATGGACCTTGGTCATCCCGCTGAAGCCTCTGTCCCGGGCCAAGAGCAGGCTCTCGGACACCGCAGCGGACGGCGTGCGGCCGGGGCTGGCCCTGGCGTTCGCGCAGGACACGGTGACCGCGGCGCTGGCTTGTCCCGCGGTGGCTGACGTGGCGGTCGTCACGGACGACGAGCTGGCCGCGCGCGAGCTGGCGGCCCTGGGGGCGCGGATCGTCCCGGACACGCCGGCAAGCGGGCTGAACGCCGCCCTGGCGCACGGTGCGGCCGTCGTACGCGACATGCGCCCGCGCACACCGGTCGCGGCCCTGAACGCCGATCTGCCGGCGTTGCGCCCGGCGGAACTGGCCGTTGCCCTCGGGGCGGCGGCGGAGTTTCCGCGGGCGTTTCTCCCGGACGCCGCCGAACTCGGCACCACGTTGCTGACCGCGGGGCCGGGCGGGGAATTCCGGCCGGAGTTCGGCGTGGATTCCCGTTCCCGGCATCGCGCGTCCGGTGCGCAGGAACTCCGGCTGACGGGCGTGGATTCGGTACGGCAGGACGTGGACACCGGGAACGATCTGCGGGCGGCGTTGGCATTGGGGGTCGGGCCCTATACGGCCGCGGTGTCGGCGGGGTTGCTGATCCCGGGGTCGTGAAGTGGCCCCCGCGAACATTAGGCTGGCCGTCATGCAGGCCACCGCATACACGTACGACCCCGAAACCCGAAGCGGGCAGGTGCTGCTCGACGACGGCACCCCCGTCCCGTTCGACGCCGACGCCTTCACCGCCGGAGGGCTGTTGCTGTTGCGCCCCGGCCAGCGCGTGCGGATCGAGACCGAGGGCCAGGGCGAGGCGCTGCGCATCACCCTCGTAACCCTTCAAACCCTGTAACCGCCCTTACGACACGCCGCGGGCCGGGCTCCCTGGGGGAGTCCGGCCCGGCGCGTGTGTGCCGTGGCGTCCTTACGAGGTCGCCTTGCGGGCACTGGCCTTCTTGGCGGTGGTCTTGCGAGCCGTCGACTTCTTGGCCGGGGCCTTCTTCGCGGTCACCTTCTTCGCCGGAGCCTTCTTGGCCGTCGCCTTCTTGGCGGTGGTCTTCTTCGCCGCGGTGGTCTTGGCGGTCGCCGTGGTCTTCTTGGCGGGCGCCTTCTTCGCCGTGGTCTTCTTCGCGGCGGCCGTCGTCTTCTTCGCCGTCGTCTTCTTGGCCGTGGTCTTCTTCGCGGCCGCCTTGGTGGTCTTCTTGGCCGCGGCCTTCTTGACCGTCGCCGCGGCGCCGCCGGTCAGGCTGCCCTTCGGCGCCTTCTTGACCGAGACCTCGCCGCCGCGGGGGAGCTTCTTCGAGCCGCTCACCAGGTCCTTGAAGCCCTGGCCGGCACGGAAGCGCGGCACGGAGGTCTTCTTGACCCGAACCCGCTCACCCGTCTGCGGGTTGCGGGCGTAACGGGCGGGGCGGTCCACCTTCTCGAAGGACCCGAATCCGGTGACCGAGACCCGCTCGCCCGCGACGACCGCGCGGACGATGGCGTCCAAAACATGATCGACAGCCTCGGCGGCCTGCTGGCGGCCACCCACCTTGTCGGCAATCGCTTCTACGAGCTGCGCCTTGTTCACGTCTTCCCCTTCGGAGACATCGCCAGAACGAAAGTGTTCAAGCTTTTTCGCACGTTAGGCAGATATATACCGCAAATCAAACACGAAACGGGCTAATCACCCTTGTGCCGCAACGGACTCGGTGATCTCGGGCTGTTCAGTGGTCCTCGTCGGGGATCCGACCCTCGTCGAGGTCCGCGTTGAACCGCTCGAGCCGCCTTGCCGCAGCGGCGAGATCGTGCTTGGCCGCGGCCGTAATGACCAGCAGCTTCCGGGTCAGCGCCATCCGTACGCCCTCCGGGACTTGCAGTGCGCGCACTCTTGCGTGCGCTTCCTTGAGCTGGTTCGCGACCGCCGTATAGAGCTGGAGTTGGCCGTCGTGTTCCATGCACAGATTGTGCCATCTGGGGCGAGTTGTCGCCTGCCCAGGGGGCAACTGCCGCCTCAAATGGCCTTCCAGGCACTTGCGGAAGGCGCGATCCCAGCACTCACGTACCCAGGCAACGCCCGTCGTAACGTGGGAAGTTGAGTGGCGTGTGCCGAGCGTGCGGGCCCGTTCGGGCCCAGACACGGCTGTACCCCCAATCGTGGCGATCGGGGGTACAGACGGAGTGTTGGCGTGGCCGAAACCCGCCCCGCTCAGGGGGTCGGGATCAGCCCTGCAGGGTGCGCGGCTTGTAGGCGGGCCGCTTGGCCTCGTACGCGGCGATGTCGGCCTCGTTCCGGAGCGTGATGGAGATGTCGTCCAGGCCGTTCAGCAGCCGCCAGCGGGAGTTCTCGTCCAGCTCGAAGGAGGCGGTGATGCCCTCGGCGCGAACCTCACGCGCCTCAAGGTCCACAGTGACCTCAGCGGTGGGGTCCGCTTCCGTGAGCTCCCACAGCGCGTCCACGATCTTCTGGTCCAGGACCACCGTGAGCAGGCCGTTCTTCAGCGAGTTGCCCCGGAAGATGTCCGCGAAGCGGGAGGAGATCACGGCCTTGAAGCCGTAGTTCTGCAGCGCCCAGACGGCGTGCTCACGGGAGGAGCCGGTGCCGAAGTCGGGGCCGGCGATCAGGACCGTGCCGCCCTGGCGCTCGGGGCGGTTGAGGACGAACTCCGGGTCCTTGCGCCAGGCCTCGAACAGCCCGTCCTCGAAGCCGTCGCGCGTGACCTTCTTGAGCCAGTGAGCAGGGATGATCTGGTCGGTGTCGACGTTGCTGCGGCGCAGCGGGACGGCCCGGCCGGTGTGGGTGGTGAAGGCTTCCATGGTTCTCAGACTCCAGCGGGCACGGGGGCGTCGGACAGGTCGGCGGGCGAGGCCAGGTGGCCGAGGACGGCGGTCGCCGCCGCGACCTGCGGCGACACCAGGTGCGTACGACCGCCCTTGCCCTGCCGGCCCTCGAAGTTGCGGTTGGAGGTGGACGCGGAGCGCTCACCCGGGGCCAGCTGGTCGGGGTTCATGCCGAGGCACATCGAGCAGCCGGCGTGCCGCCATTCGGCGCCGGCCTCCTTGAAGACCACGTCCAGGCCCTCGGAGACGGCCTGCAGACCCACCCGCGCGGAACCCGGGACGACCAGCATCCGTACGCCGTCGGCGACTTTGCGGCCCTTGAGGAGCTCGGCGGCGGCGCGCAGGTCCTCGATGCGGCCGTTGGTGCAGGAGCCTACGAAGACGGTGTCCACGTTGATGGACCGCAGCGGCTGGCCGGCCTCCAACCCCATGTACTCCAGGGCCTTTTCGGCGGCGAGGCGCTCCGAAGCGTCTTCGTACGAAGCCGGGTCGGGGACGGACGCCGAAAGCGGGGCACCCTGGCCGGGGTTGGTACCCCAGGTGACGAACGGCGACAGTTCGTCGGCGTTGATCACGACCTCGGCGTCGAACTCGGCGTCGTCGTCGGTGCGCAGCGTCTTCCAGTACTCGACCGCGGCGTCCCAGTCGGCGCCCTCGGGGGCGTGCGGGCGGCCCTCGAGGTACGCGAAGGTGGTCTCGTCGGGGGCGATCATGCCCGCGCGGGCGCCGGCCTCGATCGACATGTTGCAGATGGTCATCCGGGCCTCCATCGAGAGCTTCTCGATGGCCGAGCCGCGGTACTCCAGGACGTAGCCCTGGCCGCCGCCGGTGCCGATCTTCGCGATGATCGCCAGGATCAGGTCCTTGGCGGTGACGCCCTCGGGCAGCTCGCCCTCGACCGTGATGGCCATGGTCTTGGGGCGGGCCAGCGGCAGCGTCTGGGTGGCCAGCACGTGCTCGACCTGGGAGGTGCCGATGCCGAACGCCAGCGCGCCGAAGGCGCCGTGCGTGGAGGTGTGCGAGTCACCGCAGACCACGGTGGTGCCCGGCTGGGTCAGGCCCAGCTGAGGACCGACGACGTGGACGACGCCCTGCTCGACGTCGCCGAGCGGGTGCAGGCGCACCCCGAACTCGGCGCAGTTCTTGCGCAGCGTCTCCAGCTGGGCGCGCGAGACCGGGTCGGCGATGGGCTTGTCGATGTCGAGGGTCGGGGTGTTGTGGTCCTCGGTCGCGATGGTGAGGTCGAGCCTGCGCACCTGGCGGCCGTTCTTGCGCAGCCCGTCGAAGGCCTGCGGGCTGGTCACCTCGTGCAGCAGGTGCAGATCGATGAAGAGGAGGTCGGGCTCGCCCTCGGCGCGCCGGACGACGTGGTCGTCCCAGACCTTCTCCGCGAGTGTCCTACCCATCGCTTTCCCTCCGGCCGGCAAGCGTGCACCGGCCCAACTAGAGATCTTGAGGAGGAGACGCCCGCGCCCCGGGTGTCGTGCTTCCGGGCGTCCACCGCCGGGCCCGTTGGTCCGCGGGCCGCTGTGTGATTCCAGGGTGGCGCGTTCCACGGAAAATTGAACTTGCGTTTCACAGAGTGAGACGCGAGTATCGTTGCATGGACAACAGTAGCGGCGTCGGCGTTCTGGACAAGGCGGCCCTCGTCCTGAGCGCTCTGGAGTCCGGTCCGGCCACCCTCGCGGGTCTGGTCGGCGCGACCGGACTGGCACGACCCACGGCTCACCGCCTGGCCGTGGCTTTGGAACACCACCGCATGGTGGCACGCGACATGCAGGGCCGTTTCATTCTCGGCCCGCGCCTCGCGGAGCTGGCGGCGGCGGCCGGTGAGGACCGCCTGCTGGCCACGGCGGGCCCCGTGCTCACCCACCTCCGCGACGTCACGGGCGAGAGCGCACAGCTCTACCGGCGCCAGGGCGACATGCGTATCTGCGTGGCCGCGGCGGAACGCCTGTCCGGCCTTCGGGACACCGTCCCGGTCGGTTCCACGCTCACGATGAAGGCCGGCTCCTCGGCGCAGATCCTCATGGCCTGGGAGGAGCCAGAGCGCCTGCACCGGGGCCTGCAGGGCGCCCGCTTCACGGCGACGGCCCTGTCGGGCGTACGGCGGCGCGGCTGGGCCCAGTCCATCGGCGAGCGCGAGCCGGGCGTCGCGTCCGTCTCCGCGCCGGTGCGCGGCCCCTCCAACCGCGTGGTGGCCGCCGTGTCCGTCTCCGGCCCGATCGAGCGCCTGACGCGCCACCCCGGCCGCATGCACGCCCAGGCCGTCATCGACGCCGCCGCCCGCCTCTCCGAGGCCCTGCGCCGCTCGGGCTGACCCCCGTCCGGGGAGGGCCCGCCCCAACGCCGCGGCAGACCCTCCCCGCTCCCCCGATCCCCCGCGCCGGTCGGCCTCCTCGGCGACGTCCGCCTCGGTCCGGCCGTGTTCACACCCAGACGGTCATCGACGCCGCCCGACCCTCCGTACCCCGGGGAACCCCGGGGAGGGCCCGCCCCAACGCCGCGGCAGACCCTCCCCGCTCCCCCGCTCCCCCGTGTCAGTCGGCCCGTTCCGCTGCCCGTGCCTGGCTGGAGCGGTGGGCGAATCGGTCCTTCGCGTACCGCCCCCGCTTCTCCAGCGGGATCTGCCCGTGCGCGGCGGCCAGCCCGAACGCCGGCATGTCACCGTAGATCGCCTCGTACGACCCCTCCGGCACCACGTACGTCTCGTGCCAGATGCCGACCTGCCCGCGCAGCTTCCCGGTCCGCTCCTTGCGGTTGAGCCGCGCCCAGGCGGTGTGGTGGAAGGCGTCGGGCGCCGTCGCGTAGTCGTACAGCTTCTTCTTGGACTCCCAGTACTGGACGACGTAGTACGTCCGCGGCGAAGCCGTCAGCATGACCCGGCTTCGCAGGCCCCGCGCGGGGTCCTTCTCCAGCTCCCGGAGCATGCGGAACATGCCCAGCATGATCGGCAGCCACAGGTGCACCGCCCAGAAGCGGTTGATGCGCATGCCGATCAGCAGGACGACGACCTCACCCTTCGCGTCGGCGGTCGTGCGGGACACCATGACGACTTCCCCCTCATTGGTGAGCGACGCTATCCAAGACCCAGTGCTTGGATAGTGCCGTTATCCGAGAAGGAGCACAAGACATGCGGCTCGCCGAACTGAGCAGACGCAGCGGTGTCTCCACCGCGACGATCAAGTACTACCTGCGCGAAGGCCTGCTGCCGCCGGGCCGCCAGCTCAACCCCACGACGGCGGACTACGACGACGGGCACCTGCGCCGGCTGCGACTGGTGCGCGCGATGATCCAGGTCGGCGGGATCCCGGTGGCCACGGTCCGGGAGGTGCTGCGCAACGTCGACGACTACGCACTGGGCCGCACGATCCGGCTGGGCGCGGCCCTGTGGGCGCTGCCGCAGGTGCCGGAGCCGGACGAGGACGACGCGTTCGTGCGGGCGGCGCACCGCGAGGCGGACGACCTGCTGGACCGGTTGGGCTGGTCGAACGCGAAGCTGCTGACGACGATCTCCCCCGCGTACCGCTCCCTGGTGGTGGCGGTGGCCGCGTTCCGCCGGCTCGGTTACGACTGGGGGTTCGAACTGCTCTTGTCGTACGCCGAGTTGATGCACGAGGTGGCCAAACTCGACCTGGACTTCGTGGAGACGCAGCCCTCGGAGGCGGAGAAGGTGGAGACGGCGGTGCTCGGCACGGTGCTGACCGGACCGATGCTGCACGCCCTGCGCCAGCTGGCCCAGGAGGAGGAGTCGGCGCGCCGCTTCGGTTTCGAGTAGGCGGCGGGGAACGGCGAAGGCCCCCCACCGAAGTGGAGGGCCTTCCCTGTGCGTACCCCCGACCGGATTCGAACCGGCGCTACCGCCTTGAGAGGGCGGCGTGCTAGGCCGCTACACAACGGGGGCGTGGACGCTGCGTTTCCGCAGGCCCGAGCTGGTCTACCTGGACTCGAACCAAGACTAACTGAACCAGAATCAGTCGTGCTGCCAATTACACCATAGACCAATGATGGTTTAGACCAGTCAGTACCCCCGACCGGATTCGAACCGGCGCTACCGCCTTGAGAGGGCGGCGTGCTAGGCCGCTACACAACGGGGGCCCTAGCGATCCCGACAGGATCAGGATCAGTACCCCCGACCGGATTCGAACCGGCGCTACTGCCTTGAGAGGGCAGCGTGCTAGGCCGCTACACAACGGGGGCTTTGCAGATGAGCTCTGCGAGCTGGCCTACCTGGACTCGAACCAAGACTAACTGAACCAGAATCAGTCGTGCTGCCAATTACACCATAGGCCACTGGAACTCAAGCCCCTGCGGGGGTTCTCGTTCTAGCGTGCTCCTCGGGGCTCCGGCCTTCCGGCCCGCCCCTCGGCGCAGGAAGAACATTACCCGAAGGTGGACGGGGCTCCAAAACGGGTATCCGCGCGGACGAGCGCGGGGAGTTCGGCGAGGGTCGAGATCCGGTGCGCGACGGCCTCCCCGACGGCGCGCGCGGAGGCCGTTCCGCGGTCGATCCACACGGACAGCAGCCCGGCCTCGGCGGCGCCCCGGCCGTCGATCTCCGGGTGGTCGCCGACGTACGCCACCTCGTGCGGAGGCAGGCCCAGCGCCTCGCAGGCCGCCAGGAAGGCGCCGGCCTCGGGCTTGGAGACGCCCAGCTCGGCGGCGCACAGCACGGTCTCGAAGCGGTCCAGGAGACCGAGGGTGCGCAGTTTGCGCTCCTGGACCGTGAGGCTGGAGTTGGACAGCACCGCGTGCCGGTGACTGGCGGAGAGGGTCTCCAGGGCGGGCAGGACATCCGGGAAGAGGCTCCAGGCTGCCTCGTAGTGCCCCATGTACCGCCGGAACCAGTCGTCGGCCTCGGCGTCGGTCAGCGCGGCCTCGCCGAGGAAGACCCGCACGCGCTCCCGCCGCTGCCCCTCGAAGCCGATCTCCCCTGCCGAGAACCGAGCCCACTGCGCGTCGGTGATCTCCCGCCACCGCACGAGGGCCTCCTCGGCACTGCCGTACCCCGCGAGCAGCCCCTCCACCGCCAGATGCGCCCGCATGCCCTCACGGTCGGCGGACGTGTAGTCGAAGAGGGTGTCGTCGACGTCCCAGACCACGGCTCTGATCGTCATGCCACCGACGGTACCGCCGAACGGCTGGCACACTGCTCCGCGTGAGCGAGTACCGCGTGCAGTTCACCGTCGAGGCCCGTGCGACGTTCGACGCGCTGCCGGCGGAGCGCCGAGCGCAGTTGGACAGGGCCGTACGGGTACTGGCCCGTGACCCGTTCCGGAAGACATCGACCGCGCAGCTGGGCCCTGACGAGCACCTGCGCAGGGCGTATGTGGCCCCGGGCGTCATGCTGGAGTACATGGTGGCCGGCGCGATCATGGTCGTCGTCGTGCTGGAGATCTTCGACGAGAGCGCCTACCTGATCGACGAGGCCGACGCTCAGTGACGAACGCAACAGGGGCGGCACCCGGAACCCACCGGATGCCGCCCCTCACGCATGGGTCGGCTAGGCGCGAAGCTTCGCCAGCGCCGCGTCGATCCTGGCCAGTGCCTTCTCCTTGCCCAGGACCTCCAGGGACTCGAAGAGGGGCAGGCCGACGGTGCGGCCGGTGACGGCGACGCGGACCGGGGCCTGGGCCTTGCCGAGCTTGAGGCCGTGGGCCTCACCGGCGGCCAGGACGGCCTCCTTCAGGGACTCGGGGGACGTCCAGTCGGCCGACTCCAGCTTTTCGCGGGCCGTGCGCAGCAGGGCGTCGCTGCCCTCCTTCATCGCCTTGGCCCACGAGGCCTCGTCGAAGACCGGCTCGGCGAGGAACAGGAAGTCGACGTTGTCGGTGATCTCCGACAGGACCTTGAGGCGGGTCTGGGCCTGCGGCGCGATGGCCTGCCACTTGGCCTCGTCGAAGTCCTCGGGCGCCCAGGGGGCGAACGGGGCCTTCAGCCAGGGGCGGCAGCGCTCGGTGAACTCCTTCACATCCAGCATGCGGATGTGGTCGCCGTTGATCGCCTCGCACTTCTTCAGGTCGAAGCGCGCCGGGTTGGGGTTCACGTCGGAGATGTCGAACGCGGCGACCATCTCGTCGATCGTGAAGATGTCCTGGTCGGCGGAGAGCGACCAGCCCAGCAGGGACAGGTAGTTGAGCAGGCCCTCGGGCAGGAAGCCCCGCTCGCGGTAGAGGTTCAGCGAGGACTGCGGGTCGCGCTTGGAGAGCTTCTTGTTGCCCTCGCCCATCACGTACGGCAGGTGGCCGAAGGCCGGGGTCTGCTTGGCGATGCCCAGCTCGGTCAGCGCCTTGTAGAGCGCGATCTGGCGCGGGGTGGAGGAGAGCAGGTCCTCGCCGCGCAGGACGTGGGTGATCTCCATCAGGGCGTCGTCGACCGGGTTGACCAGCGTGTACAGCGGGGCGCCGTTGGCGCGGACGATGCCGTAGTCCGGCACGTTCTCCGGCGTGAAGGTCAGCTCGCCGCGGACCAGGTCGGTGAAGGTGATCGCCTCGTCGGGCATCCGGAAGCGGACGATCGGGGTGCGGCCCTGCGCCTCGTACTCCTCGACCTGCTCGGCGCTCAGGTCACGGCAGTGACCGTCGTAGCCGGAGGGCTTGCCGGCGGCGCGGGCGGCCTCGCGGCGGGTGTCCAGCTCCTCCTGGGAGCAGTAACAGTGGTAGGCGTGGCCGCCGTCGAGGAGCTTCCGCGCGACGTCGGCGTAGATGTCCATGCGCTGCGACTGCCGGTACGGCGCGTGCGGGCCGCCGACCTCGGGGCCCTCGTCCCAGTCGAAACCGAGCCAGCGCATCGCGTCGAGCAGCTGGTTGTACGACTCCTCGGAGTCGCGGGCCGCGTCGGTGTCCTCGATGCGGAAGACCAGGGTGCCCTGGTGGTGCCGGGCGAACGCCCAGTTGAACAGGGCGGTGCGGACCAGGCCCACGTGCGGGTTACCGGTGGGCGAGGGGCAGAAACGGACGCGTACGGGTGAGCCGGGTGCGCTAGCCACGCTTGACAACCTTGTTGGTGAGAGTGCCGATGCCTTCGATGGTGACGGCGACCTCGTCGCCGACGTTCAGGGGGCCGACCCCCGCGGGAGTGCCGGTGAGGATGACGTCGCCGGGGAGCAGGGTCATGGCCTCGGAGATGTTGACGACCAGGTCCTCGATGGGATGGATCATCTCGCTGGTGCGGCCGAGCTGGCGCTGCTGACCGTCGACCGTGAGCTGGATCGTGAGGTCGTTCGCGCGCTCCAGGTCCAGGTCCGTCTCCACCCAGGGGCCGAGCGGGCAGGAGGTGTCGAAGCCCTTGGCCCGGGCCCACTGCTTCTCGCGCCTCTGCACGTCACGGGCGGTGACGTCGTTCGCGCAGGTGTAACCGAGGATCACGTCCTTGACGCGCTCACGCGGGACCTCGCGGCACATGCGCCCGATGACGACGGCCAGCTCGGCCTCGTGGTGCAGCTCCTCGGAGAAGGAGGGGTACTGGATGTCGTCACCGGGGCCGATCACCGAGGTGGACGGCTTGAAGAAGGCGAACGGCGCCTCGGGCACCTCGTTGCCCAGCTCGCGCGCGTGGTCGGCGTAGTTGCGGCCGAACGCCACGACCTTGTTGGGGAGAACCGGCGGGAGCAGCCTGACCTTGCTCAGCGGCACCTTCGTACCGGACAGCTCGTAGTCCGCGAACGGGATGCCCTTGATGATGTCGAGGACGAGTTCGTCCTGCTTGTCGCCCTCGACCGCGCCGAAGGCTACGTTCCCGTCGATGGAGAACCTGGCGATGCGCACGGGATCCTTGCGCCCCTTACTGAGAACCGGCGTACTGACGCCCCAGGTTAACCGGTCGGACCGGGACGCGTTCGGCGACAGCGCTTTTCCGGCACAGGAATGAGGGGTGCCGGAATTGCGGGTTCACGGTGTTCGGCCTGCGCCCAGGGGGCCCTGACCTGGGCCGTACCCCAGGGCCGTACGCCGCCCCGGCGGCGGGGCGGTGTACGGCCGCCGGTGTGTGCGTGATGATCGCCGGGGCGCCCGGAATAGCGGTCCGCGAGAATTCCGGCGTGCACATCGCCGCCGACCGGGACTCACGGGAAAACGGGGTCCCGGAAATTCAGCGGAATAGGTGAGTGCCGGTCGGCTACTCTGCGGCCGCCGCGCCGGCCGGGACGTCCACCAGGACCGTGCGCCGGGGGTTGGCCGTCTGGAGGGGGAGATCGACGGAGTGCTCCGGCAGCTCGGGCGTCTCCAGTTCGCCGGCGTCCGTCAGATGCGCCAGGGTGGTGCGTCGCGGGTTGGCGATCTTGTGGAACATCATCGTCGTCTTCACCGTTGTGGTCCTGTGCCCTCTGGATCGAGTGGTTTGCAGAGTCGTCCCTCTTGTAAAGCGTCAGGCTAAACATCCAATTCCCCGCCGAACGCGCCAACTGCCGACCTGACTCATGTGAGTTTGCTCACGACCTCAAGGACAATTCGGTCAAACCTCAGCCCCAACCCGCCCCGGTGAAACGGACATTGACCCCCTGAACCCATCATTCCGCTCCTGATCATGGCGACTCAGACACCTGACGCCGAGCGACCACTCGGTGGGATACGCCCGTTATGTTCCGGATTCTCTTCCACTGCTGGTGACGTCCCACTCACAGCGTGTCACGGAGGTCACAGCTCGGGGCACGGCCCTTGTTGGAGATCCGGCACTGTGCTGGAATTCCACGGACCGCCGCGGGAATCGAGCCGGCGCACAAGGGGCGCGAACCAGCGCCGAGCGGCGGCGAGACAGGGGGGAACCAGCGCCGGTCACTCAAGACCATCGGGGGGCGTGTTCAGGACGCTCTCCACAACGCCGACACCGTGTCCCTCCGTTCGCGCGGAGGGGCGCCTGGTCCAGAGGTTGCGACGCTAGTGCAGGGACGTTTCAAGAGGGATGGCAGCGCTTCGGCGGAGCCGGAGTCGCACGACGGGACTGGCCCCATGAAGGGCAGCTCCTCGCCCCAGCACGCCCAGAACCCGGGCCCGGCCCCGTCCGGGGACGGCGGTGAGCGCAGCGGACGCCCCGGCGTGTCGGACTCGTCGGCTTCCATCGGGACCGGCAACTCCGGCGCCACCCCCGCGCCGCCGCCCGTCAAGCCCGCCAAGGGCCCCAGCGGCCCCGGCTCGCGCATGGCGCTGCGCAACTGGCGCATCTCCACGCGTCTGGTCTCGCTGCTCGCGCTGCCCGTGGTCGCGGCGACCTCGCTGGGCGCGCTGCGCATCGACCAGAACATCACCGACATCCAGCAGCTCGACAACATGAAGCTGCTGACGGACATGACCAAGCAGGCCACCGAGCTGGCCGCCGCGCTCCAGGAGGAGCGCGACCAGTCCGCGGGTCCGATGTCGCACGGTCTGACGGCGGGCGACTACTCGATCAAGGGCTACCGGGACAAGACCGACCGCGCCCTGCTGAACTTCCAGAACTCCACCGAGGAGATCGACGCCGCCAGCAAGGAGGGCAACCTCCAGGGCGTCCGCGACAACCTCGTCGGCATCTTCAACCAGCTGGACCAGCTGGCCAAGATCCGCAAGAGCGCCTACGGCTCGAAGGGCAACTCGACGCAGACGGTCGAGGCCTACCACCGGCTCATCACCCAGCTGATCGACCTGTCTCAGGACATGGCCCAGGCGTCCAGCAACCCGGAGATGATCTCGCGCACCCGCGCCCTGGCGGCCTTCTCCACCGCCAAGGAGTACGCGTCCGTGCAGCGCGCCACGATCGCCGCCGCACTGCCCGCGACCACGACCACGAAGGGCGACCTCTCGACGAACGACCGCCTCTACGGCCAGTCGGCGTACGAGAGCGAGAACTCCGAGATCGCGATCTTCCGGAAGATCTACGCGAACAACAACGCCGAGGAACTCCTCAAGCCGATCGACGAGGGCAACCCGACGATCGAGTCCGCGGACACCTACGCCAAGCGCGTCTTCGACTCCCCCGACGGCCTGCAGAGCCTGAACGCCCGCTCGTACAAGGACTGGGTGGACGACAGCTCGACCAAGATCGAGCAGATGAAGAAGATCGAGCACACGCTGCTCGAGGAGATGGAACAGAAGGCGCGCGAGCTGAAGAGCGCCACCCAGCGCGACGCCATCATCTCCGGTGCGCTGATCCTGCTGGTCCTCGGCGTGTCGCTGGTCGGCGCCTTCGTCGTGGCCCGCTCCATGATCCGCTCGCTGCGCCGGCTCCAGGAGACGGCCACCAAGGTCGCCCAGGACCGCCTGCCCGACCTGGTCAAGCAGCTGTCGGAGTCCGACCCGCAGGACGTCGACACCTCCGTGGAGTCGGTCGGTGTGCACTCCCGGGACGAGATCGGCCAGGTGGCCGCGGCCTTCGACGACGTGCACCGCGAGGCGGTCCGCCTCGCCGCCGAGCAGGCCCTGCTGCGGGGCAACGTCAACGCGATGTTCACCAACCTCTCGCGCCGCTCCCAGGGCCTCATCCAGCGTCAGCTCTCGCTCATCTCCGAACTGGAGTCCCGCGAGGCCGACCCGGACCAGCTGTCCTCGCTGTTCAAGCTCGACCACCTCGCGACGCGTATGCGCCGTAACGGTGAGAACCTCCTCGTCCTCGCCGGTGAGGAGCCCGGGCGCCGCTGGACCCGCCCGGTCCCGCTGGTCGACGTGCTCCGTGCCGCCGCGTCCGAGGTGGAGCAGTACGAGCGCATCGAGCTGGCCTCCGTGCCGACCACCGAGGTCGCCGGCCGCGTGGTCAACGACCTCGTGCACCTGCTCGCCGAGCTGCTGGAGAACGCGACCTCGTTCTCCTCGCCGCAGACCAAGGTCAAGGTCACCGGTCACGCCCTGCCCGACGGCCGGGTGCTGATCGAGATCCACGACACCGGTATCGGTCTCTCCCCCGAGGACCTCGCGGCGATCAACGAGCGGCTCGCCTCGCCGCCCACCGTGGACGTGTCGGTCTCCCGCCGCATGGGCCTCTTCGTGGTCGGTCGGCTGTCCCAGCGGCACGGCATCCGCATACAGCTGCGCCCCTCCGACTCCGGTGGTACGACCGCGCTGGTCATGCTGCCCGTGGACGTCGCCCAGGGCGGCAAGAAGCCCGCTCCGGGCAAGCCGGGCGCACCCGGCGCGAGCGGTGGTCCCGCCGCCGCGCAGGCAGCCGCCGGTGCGGCCGCGGCCCGCCGTCAGGCGGGCAACGCGGGCGGCGGTGCCCTCGGCGGCGCCCCCGCCGGTGGCGGTCTGCTCGGTGCGGGTCCCGCGCCGCGCGGCCAGGTCGGCGCCGGCCAGGGTCCCCGGGCCGCGCTGCCCGGCACCGGCCAGGGCGGCCGTCCCGGTGCGCCGGGCGGTGCGCGTGGTCCCCAGGGCGGTCCCGGTGGCGCCGGTGGTCCGCAGCAGGGCCGGCCGGTGCCCGCGGGTTCCGGTGCGGGCGGCTTCGGCGGTCAGGCGCCCGGCGCCCCGCAGGGCCTGCAGACCGCGAACCCGGGCGGTCCCCAGGACGCCTTCGGCGGCCGCGGCCCGCAGCGGCCCGGTGCCGCCTCCGACCAGGGCCGCCAGCCCCAGCTGCCGCCGCGCGGCGGCCCGCGGGCCGAGCTGCCCGGCGGCGACGGCCGGCAGCCGCGCACCCCGGAGTGGGGCGACACCCAGTCCCCGCTGTCGCGTACCCCGCTGGACGCCCCCCGCGGCCACGACGAGCAGGACCCGGCGCACACCGGGCGCATGCCGCGCGTCGACGACCGGCAGGGTCCGGGTTCGACCGCGGAGATGCCCCGGTTCGACGCCCAGGGCCCGTCCGCCACGGGGGAGTTCCCGCGCCACGAGCTGAACGGCCTGGGCGGCTCCCAGAACACGGGCCAGTTCGCCCGCCCGGACAACCCGCAGCAGACCGGCCAGTTCGCGCGTCCCGAGAACCCGCAGCAGACCGGTCAGTTCGCCCGTCCCGAGGCGCCCGAGCTGCCCGGCCGCTTCGACCAGCCCGGCGACCGCCAGGACTCCGGCCAGTTCGTCCGCTCCGACGTCTTCGGCACGCCGGCGCCGCGGCAGGACGACCCCGCGCGCAACACGGGCCAGAACACCGGCCAGTTCGCGGCGCCGCAGGGCTTCGACGGCGGCTACGACGGCAGTTCCACCGGCCAGCACGCGCTGCCCGGGCGCCAGAACCCGGCCCACACCGGCCAGTTCGAGCGCCCGCAGCCGACCGGCCGCGAGGACTTCGGCGCCCCGCGCCGGCCGGCCCCGCAGCAGCAGCGTCCGGTGCACCGCGAGCCGGAGGCGCTGCCGCCGGCCAGCGGCCCGGTCGACGGCCGTACCCCGCTGTACGACACGCTGGAGACCAACTGGTTCCACGGCGGTCCGCAGCAGCAGGAGCAGGCCGCGCCGCAGCAGCCGCAGGCACCCGCCCCGGCCCCGCAGCGCCAGGCCAACGGCAACGGCAACGGCCCCGCCTCCTGGCGCACCTCGCCGAACGACGAACTCGTCCGGCAGGCGGAGCGCGTCCGGCAGCCCGCGGCGGGCGGTGTCACCACCTCCGGCCTGCCGCGCCGGGTGCCCCGGGCGAACCTCGTCCCGGGCACGGCTCAGCAGCAACAGCACCAAACCGGTCCGCAGATCTCGCGTGCGCCTGACGACGTGCGCGGACGGCTGACCAATCTCCGTCGGGGCATCGCTCAGGGCCGTCAGGCCGGCAGCGGCCAGACCGGCAGCTACCCGAGCCCCACTCACCAGCAGGAGCGTTAGTTGAGTCCGATGAGCCAGGCGGCACAGAACCTGAACTGGTTGATCACCAACTTCGTGGACAACACCCCGGGGGTGTCCCACACGGTGGTGGTCTCCGCCGACGGCCTTCTGCTGGCGATGTCCGAAGGTTTCCCGCGCGATCGCGCCGACCAGCTCGCGGCCGTCGCCTCCGGTCTGACCTCCCTGACGGCCGGGGCGTCCCGGATCTTCGAGGGCGGCGACGTGGCACAGACGGTTGTGGAGATGGAGCGCGGGTTTCTCTTCCTGATGTCCGTCTCGGACGGATCGTCCCTCGCGGTCCTGGCCCACCCCGAGTGCGACATCGGTCTCGTCGGCTACGAGATGGCACTGCTCGTCGACCGCGCGGGGGCGGTACTCACCCCGGACCTGCGCGCCGAACTGCAAGGAAGTCTGCTCCACTGAGCCCCTCTGGCACCACCCATCACACCAAAACACCGTCCGGCCGCCACAATCCCCCCACCGGCCCCCGACAGACGGCATGACCGACCGACTTGCTGTCCCGCCCGGAGGATTCATGACCCCGCCCACCGCCCATCACGATCCGTACGCGGAACCGTACGGGGACGAGGGCGACCAGCCGCTGGTCCGTCCGTACGCGATGACCGGCGGCCGGACGCGGCCGCGCTATCAGCTCGCCATCGAGGCGCTGATCAGCACCACGGCCGACCCGGCAGCGCTCATGGGGCTGCTCCCGGAGCACCAGCGCATCTGCCACCTGTGCCGTGAGGTCAAGTCGGTCGCGGAGGTCTCCGCGCTGCTGGCCATGCCGCTCGGTGTGGCCCGGATCCTGGTCGCCGACCTCGCCGAGGCCGGCCTGGTCGCCATTCACCAGCCAGGTGGCGACGAGAACAACGGCGGCGCTCCGGACGTGACGCTGCTCGAAAGGGTGCTCAGTGGACTTCGCAAGCTCTGACGCGGGCCGGGCCACCACCTCCGCGAAGATCGTGGTGGCGGGCGGCTTCGGCGTGGGCAAGACCACGTTCGTCGGCGCCGTCTCGGAGATCAACCCGCTGCGCACCGAGGCCGTCATGACGTCCGCTTCGGCCGGCATCGACGACCTCACCCACACCGGGGACAAGACCACCACCACGGTGGCCATGGACTTCGGCCGCATCACCCTGGACCAGGACCTCATCCTGTACCTGTTCGGCACCCCCGGCCAGGACCGCTTCTGGTTCATGTGGGACGACCTGGTACGCGGCGCGATCGGCGCGGTGGTGCTCGTGGACACCCGGCGCCTCGCCGACTGCTTCCCGGCCGTCGACTACTTCGAGAACTCGGGCCTGCCCTTCGTCGTCGCCCTCAACGGCTTCGACGGACAGCAGCCGTACAACCCGGAGGAAGTGCGCGAAGCGCTGCAGATCGGGCCGGACACGCCGATCATCACGACGGACGCCCGCCACCGCGCGGACGCCAAGTCGGCGCTGATCACGCTGGTCGAACACGCGCTGATGGCACGCCTCAAGTAGCACTCAAGTACGACCTGTGCTACGGCAGTTGCCGTAATGGAACCGGAGTCGGCTGTGGCCTTTGACACGGTCGGCTTCGGTGTTCATAACAGTTCGGCAGAGGAATCCCCCGGCATCACCACGCGACGCGGTCGCTCAGTGCCGCTGCGCTCACAAACGCCCCGCCTTTTGGCGGGGCTCGCTCTTTATGACCGTTTTATCTGGGGCTTACAAGAGTGCCGCTCAGAGGTTTCCGCTGTTTGGAAGAGCACTGGTCCACGTGCTGGAATGCCTGAACTGCCCAATAGTCAAAGACGTACTCATCAGTCGATGACGAACCGGGCTCTGAGAGACTGCGGCACGACGTAGGTGCCGACCGCCGAGAGGTTGTTGGTCGAGTGAGGCGAAGCAAGAACGGTCCCGAGCCGTCGGCGCGGGGCAACTTCACCCCGCCGCCGCGCGCTGCGGCGCCCACCCCTGTACCCGGCGGGGAGCCGGCGGCGACGCCCGCACCGAGCGGCGGCCGCTTCTCGCCACGAAACTGGCGCGTGCCGACCAGACTGAACGCGATCCTGCTGATACCCGTGGCGGTCGGCCTCGTCATGGGCGGCTTCCAGGTGAAGAGCTCGATCGACACCTGGCAGCAGGCCCGCGACGCCGAGAACACCGCCCGTCTGGTACGTGCCGCCCTCACCTACGCCGACGCTCTGGACAACGAGCGTGACGTCACCGCGGCGCCGCTGCTGCTGAACAAGACCGACCCGAAGAGCAAGGCGACCGTCGACCAGGCCCGCAAGGCCACCGACCAGGCCGCCGACGCCTTCGACCAGGCCGCGCAGAACATGCCGCAGAAGTCGGGCCTGGTGCGCCGCCTGAAGCTGTTCCGCCAGGCCGAGCCCAAGCTCGCCACGCTCCGTCAGCTCGCGTACACCCCCAAGATGACCGGCGTGAAGACCGAAGAGGGGTACGTCGACGTCTCCCACCCCCTGATGGAGTTCGCCAACGAGCTCGGTCTGGGCACCGGCAACATCACCTCCTACGGCCGTACCGTCTACGCCATCTCGCTGACCAAGGCCGCGCTGTCGCTGGAGCGGTCGATCGGCACCCACCTGCTGGTCAAGCCGGGCCCGGACGCCGGGAACCTGGCGACGCAGCGGGTGTCGCTGTCCTCCTACGCCTACCTCGAGCGCATCGCCGTGGAGGAGTACAAGGGCGGTGGCACCGAGGCCGACGCGCAGAAGCTGAAGCAGAAGACGGACGCGATCCAGTCCCAGGGCGCCGCGATGGCCGCGGCCGCCAAGCAGCAGAACCCGAACTACGTCCCGCCGCCGTCCGGCGCGACCGCCATGGTGACGCAGCTCGCCACCATGAAGGACACCAGCCCCCTCACCCGCCAGGAACTGGCCGCGGGCGGCGTCACCGCCGAGAACTGGTTCGCGGTCAACACGCTGAAGTACAAGGCCTACCGCCAGATCGAGTCGGACATGGCCGACAAGGCGGTGAACGAGGCCTCCGACATCGCCGACCACGCCAAGACCTCGGCGTTCATCACCGGTGCCGTGGTCGTGGTCGCCCTGCTCGCGGCGTTCATCCTGGCCGGTCTGGTGGCCCGCCAGATGAGCCGCGCGATGCGTCAGCTGCGCAACGCCGCCTTCGGTATCGCCGAGCAGCGCCTGCCGATGCTGGTCGACCAGCTCTCCCGCACCGACCCCGGCCGGGTCGACACCCGGGTCGCGCCGATCCCGATCACCACCAAGGACGAGATCGGCGAGGTCGCCCGCGCCTTCGACCAGGTCCACCGCGAGGCGGTGCGGCTCGCCTCCGAGCAGGCGCTGCTGCGGGGCAACATCAACGCGATCTTCACCAACCTCTCGCGCCGCAACCAGTCGCTGATCGAGGGCCAGCTGACCCTGATCACCGACCTGGAGAACAACGAGGCCGACCCGGACCAGCTGGAGAACCTCTTCCGCCTGGACCACCTGGCGACCCGTATGCGCCGCAACGGCGAGAACCTCCTGGTCCTCGCCGGCGAGGAGCCCGGCCGCCGCTGGGACCAGCCGGTCCCGCTGGTCGACGTGCTGCGCGCCGCCTCCTCCGAGGTGGAGCAGTACGAGCGCATCGAGCTGTCCGGCGTCCCGGAGGCCGAGATCCACGGCCGTGCGGTCACCGACCTCGTGCACCTGCTCGCCGAGCTGCTGGAGAACGCCACCACGTTCTCCTCCCCGCAGACCAAGGTCCGCGTCACCGCGACCCGTCTCCCCGACGGCCGCATCATGATCGAGATCCACGACAAGGGCATCGGCCTGACGGCCGAGGACTTCGCGGACATCAACCACAAGCTGGCCAACCCGCCGACCGTGGACGCCGCGATCTCCCAGCGCATGGGCCTGTTCGTGGTCGGCCGGCTGTCCGACCGGCACGGCATCCGCGTCCAGCTGCGTCCCTCGGGCGAGCAGGCCGGCACGACCTCCCTGGTCATGCTGCCGGACGCGATCACGCACGGCGGTGGCGGCGAGGCCCCGCTGGACCGCGAGGAGTTCACCGTCTCGCAGATCATCCCGGAGCAGCAGTTCCAGGGTGAGAACTTCAACCAGGTGCAGCCGATGCGCACCGCCGCCGAGCTGGGCTTCGACGACAGCCGGTACGTGGAGGTCCCCGACGACATCCGCGAGCTGGACCCGGTCGGCCGCTCCCTGATGCGCGAGGAGCGCCGGGCGGCCCTGGAGGCCCAGACCCACGGCCAGCAGCCCGGTGAGGCGCAGCAGGAGAGCGCCGAGACCCCGGCGTACGAGGACCCGCTGTTCACCGGGCGGCCCGCCTACCAGGAGCAGCAGCCCGCGTACGAGGAGCCCCAGTACGAGGAGCAGCAGGCCGCGTACCAGGAGCCGTACCAGGAGTCCTACCCGGAGTCGCCCTCCGCGTCGCACTCGGCGTCGTACGACGAGCAGTACTACGCGCGGAACGGCGAGGTGCCGCAGCACGACCGCTTCTCTCCGAACGGCGGTTACCCCGAGCCCGCGTTCACGGAACCGGCCCCGGGCCCTGCGTACCAGGACGACTGGCCGCAGCAGCCCCAGCAGGACGGCTACCAGAACGGCTATCCGGCCCATTACGCTCCGGAAACGGAATCGTCGCAGGCCGCTGACGCGAGTGACCCGAACCGCGTAGGCTTCGACCGTCCGGGAGCGGCCTCTCCCGCCGCCCACCAGCTGACCGACGCCGGGCTGCCGCGCCGCGGATCCGCCGCGAGCGGCTCCAACGGAGCGGGTACCGCGGGTGGCACGGCGCGCGCGCAGCAGGAGGCTCCGGCACCGGGCAACGCCCCGGCGGCGGGCGACGACAACGCCTGGCGTTCGCAGAACGACGAGCGCTGGCAGCAGGCGTCGCAGCTCCGGAAGCCCAAGGCAGGCGGGGTCACCGCCTCGGGCCTGCCGCGGCGGGTGCCCAAGGCCAACCTGGTCTCGGGTTCCGCCGAAACGACCCCTCAGGGGGGCCCACAGGTCTCCCGCGCCCCGGAGGACGTCCGGGGCAGGCTGAGCAACCTGCGTCGGGGCGTCCAGCGCGGACGCAGCGCAGGCAGTGAAACGAACGGCCAGGGCTTCGGTCCTGACAGCACCTACAACCAGGAGCGTTAGTGTGAGCCCGATGAGCCAGGCGGCACAGAACCTGAACTGGTTGATCACCAACTTCGTGGACAACACCCCGGGGGTGTCCCACACGGTGGTGGTCTCCGCCGACGGACTCCTTCTGGCGATGTCCGAAGGCTTCCCCCGCGACCGCGCCGACCAGCTCGCGGCCGTCGCCTCCGGTCTGACGTCTCTGACGGCAGGCGCCTCCCGCATCTTCGAGGGGGGCAGCGTGAACCAGACGGTTGTGGAGATGGAGCGGGGATTCCTCTTCATCATGTCCATCTCCGACGGCTCGTCCCTCGCGGTTCTGGCCCACCCGGAAGCGGACATCGGCCTCATCGGGTACGAGATGGCCCTTCTGGTGGACCGCGCGGGCACGGTCCTGACCCCGGATCTCCGCGCGGAGCTTCAGGGAAGCCTTCTCAACTAATCAAGGGACGATGCGTATTCGCGTCCCGGGGCCGTAAGGTTTCGGGACGCGGCTCCACAGGGATGGGCGCCCGGCGCAGTCGGAGGAGGAGAAGAGAGTGGCAACACCCCCAGGCGGTTCGTCTTCGGGCAACTGGTCGTACGGCCCTGCCCAGGGCCAGGGCGACGGTTCCGCGAACCGGTACAACTTCCCCTCCGCCCCCAGCCACCGGCAGCCGTACGGACCGGGCCCCGGCCCCTCGCCGTACGACCAGCCGCCGGCCCCGCGGATCCAGCCGGTGCAGCCGCAGCGCCGCCCCGAGCAGGCGCCCGCGACGGCATCGAACAACCCCTTGGTGCGTCCGTACGCCATGACCGGCGGCCGGACCCGCCCGCGCTACCAGCTCGCCATCGAGGCGCTGGTGCACACCACCGCCGCTCCGCATCAGATGCAGGGTCAACTGCCCGAGCATCAGCGGATCTGCAACCTCTGCCGTGAGATCAAGTCGGTAGCCGAAATCTCCGCGCTTCTGACAATCCCCCTCGGCGTGGCCAGGATCCTCGTCGCCGACTTGGCGGAGGCGGGCCTGGTCGCCATCCATCAGCCCGGCGGCGACGAGAACGCCGGTGGCCAGCCAGACGTGACACTGCTCGAAAGGGTGCTCAGTGGACTTCGCAAGCTCTAGCGGCGGTCCTTCCCGCTCCACCACCTCCGCGAAGATCGTGGTGGCGGGCGGCTTCGGCGTGGGCAAGACCACGTTCGTCGGCGCCGTCTCGGAGATCAACCCGCTGCGCACAGAGGCCGTCATGACGTCCGCTTCGGCCGGCATCGACGACCTCACCCACACCGGAGACAAGACCACCACCACGGTGGCCATGGACTTCGGCCGCATCACCCTGGACCAGGACCTCATCCTGTACCTGTTCGGCACCCCCGGCCAGGACCGCTTCTGGTTCATGTGGGACGACCTGGTACGCGGCGCGATCGGCGCGATCGTCCTGGTGGACACCCGGCGCCTCGCCGACTGCTTCCCGGCCGTCGACTACTTCGAGAACTCGGGCCTGCCCTTCGTCATCGCCCTCAACGGCTTCGACGGACAGCAGCCGTACAACCCGGACGAGGTCCGCGAGGCCCTCCAGATCGGCCCCGACACCCCGATCATCACGACGGACGCCCGCCACCGCGCGGACGCCAAGTCGGCGCTGATCACGCTGGTCGAGCACGCGCTGATGGCACGCCTGCGCTAGCCGAGATCGTTCATGAAGAACCCCGCGCCCCTCGAGGGCGCGGGGTTCTCTCGTTCGTGCGGGTGCCTCTTTCGTTCGCGCGGGTGCAGCGTGAAGGGCCCCTCCTGCCGGAGGGGCCCTTCACAACAACAACCGGTGGAGCGGCGCAGCCTAGCCGTGCCAGCTGTGCGGGGCCCGGAAGCCGCCCTCGCGCTCCAGACGGCGCCAGCCTGCCCTGGGGCGGCCGCGGTGGGTCTGGGGCGAGGACTCGGTGCGGGCGGCGGCGCGGGCCAGGAGGACGGCCGTGATGGCGGCGACTTCCTCGGGCTCGGCGTGGCCCTTCTCGACGCGGATGTCAGCAGTGCTCATGGGTGTCAGTCTCCGGGAGAGAGAGGTCCGCGGGGTTGCCGCGGCGGGTCCGCTCGGTTACTGCGGGGGGTTGCCGTGCTTGCGGGAGGGCAGGTCGGCGTGCTTGGACTGGAGCATCGCCAGGGACTTGACCAGGACCTCGCGGGTTTCGGCGGGGTCGATGACGTCGTCCACGAGGCCGCGCTCGGCCGCGTAGTAGGGGTGCATCAGCTCGGCCTTGTACTCCTTGACCATCTTCTGACGCATGGCCTCGGGGTCTTCCGCCCCCGCGATCTGCCGGCGGAAGATCACGTTCGCGGCGCCCTCCGCGCCCATCACGGCGATCTCGTTGGTGGGCCAGGCGTAGGTGAGGTCGGCGCCGATCGACTGGGAGTCCATGACGATGTAGGCACCTCCGTACGCCTTGCGCAGGATCAGCGAAATCCTCGGCACGGTCGCGTTGCAGTAGGCGTACAGCAGCTTCGCGCCGTGGCGGATGATTCCGCCGTGCTCCTGGTCGACACCGGGGAGGAACCCCGGCACGTCCAGGAAGGTGACGATCGGGATATTGAAAGCGTCACACATCTGGACAAAGCGCGCAGCTTTTTCGCTCGCCTCGATGTCCAGCACGCCGGCGAGGACCTGCGGCTGGTTGGCGATGATGCCGACCACCTGGCCGTCCAGGCGGGCCAGCGCGCAGATGATGTTCCGCGCCCAGCGCTCGTGGACCTCCAGGTACTCGCCGTCGTCGACGATCTCCTCGATGACCTTGGCCATGTCGTACGGCCGGTTGCCGTCCGCCGGGACCAGGTCGAGCAGGACGTCGCCGCGGCGCTCCACCGGGTCGGAGGAGTCCACCCGCGGGGGGTTCTCGCGGTTGTTCTGCGGGAGGAGCGACAGGAGGTAGCGCACCTCGGCGATGCAGGTCTCCTCGTCGTCGTACGCGAAGTGGCAGACGCCGGAGGTCTCCGCGTGGACGTCGGCGCCGCCCAGGCCGTTCTGGGTGATCTCCTCGCCGGTGACCGCCTTGACCACGTCCGGACCGGTGATGAACATCTGGGAGGTCTCCCGGACCATGAAGACGAAGTCCGTCAGGGCCGGGGAGTAGGCCGCGCCGCCCGCGCAGGGGCCGAGCATCACCGAGATCTGCGGGATGACGCCGGACGCCTTCGTGTTGCGCTGGAAGATGCCGCCGTAGCCGGCGAGCGCCGAGACGCCCTCCTGGATACGGGCGCCCGCGCCGTCGTTCAGGGAGACCAGGGGGGCGCCGGCCGCGATGGCCATGTCCATGATCTTGTGGATCTTGGTGGCGTGGGCCTCGCCCAGCGCGCCGCCGAAGATCCGGAAGTCGTGGGCGTAGACGAAGACCGTACGGCCCTCGACCGTGCCCCAGCCGGTGATGACACCGTCGGTGTACGGCTTCTTCGCCTCCAGGCCGAAGCCCTGCGCGCGGTGCCGGCGCAGCTGCTCGACCTCCTGGAAGGACCCGGGGTCCAGGAGCAGCTCGATCCGCTCCCGCGCCGTCAGCTTGCCCTTGGCGTGCTGCGCCTCGGTCGCCTTCTCGCTGGGGCCGGCCACGGCCCGGGCACGAATGTCGTGCAGCTCGGCGACCCGTCCGCGTGCGTCCGTCGGCTCGCCGGTCGGCTCACCCGTCGTCTCTTCCAAAACGGTCATGTAGCGACCTTACGAAGGACACCAAGGAAAGCGAGCCGTCGACTCCGTACAGTCTCCGGCCCGTTTTCCTGGTACGAGTGAACAGAACCATGGCCATGTGCAGCCCTTCCGACTGCTCACAGGGCGTCGTCGTTGTAGAGGCGCCACAAAGTCGTCACCTGCGAGCCGCCTCACATTCATGGCTGGCACATGCCATCCCCGGGGTGACACGGGGGACTCGGACGGCGGTCACCGACACCCGCGGGCACGGACAGGTGCCCCACCGTACCGGGCCCGGCCGGGAGGTTCGCACCCGCCTCGGATCAGCAGCCGCCGCAGTTGTAGTAGAGGGCGTCCCAGTGGTTGCCCTCGTCGGCGTAGACGTTGCCGGAGGCGGACCGCCACTGCGGGTAGCCGTCGCCGCGCAGGCCGATGTAGGCGAAGTTGTTCTTGATGTACGACGTCACGCACGTGTTCTTGGAGTAGTCGAGCTTGTAGCCGTTCCAGTGCGAGTAGGTGCCGGAGGCATGGCCGGTCTCCGTGCCGCCGGTGATGTTCAGGGCGCAGCCACTGGCCCGCTTCAGGGTCTGGGCACCCTGGGCCGTGGCGAGGTTGAGCTGGTCGAAGGACGTACAGGTGGAGTTGTTCCGGTCGGTGCAGTTGCCGGAGGACGACCACGTGATGCCGACCTGCCGGAACATCGACTCGGCGGTGGCCTGGCTGATCTTGGTGACGGCGAAGGCGTCGGTGGCGGTGCCGACGACGGCGACGCCGGGAGCGACGACAAGGGCGAGCGCGGTCAGGACGGAACGGAGCCGCAAGGCTTTCGCGAGCTTCATGGGGACCTCTCCTGCGGTGGGCCGGGCTTCCTGTGGGGCGGCTGTGCAGGTGGTGCACGCAGATGGTGCCCGAGTTCTACGCGCGTCCGCCAGAGGGCGTACACGGCTACTCCGAGCGACGAGAAAAATACGCTCCGGATGATGTTGAAAACTGAACCGTATGGAGCTACCTTCGGATACACGGGTTCGTTTAACGTTCAACTGAAACCTTCTACGGAGCACGACATGGGCATCTTCAGCCGCAAGGACACCACCCCGCAGACCCCCGCCGCCGCGGGTACCGATCTGACCGCACTGACCGGCGACTACTCCATCGACCCGGCACACACCACGATCGGTTTCACCGCCCGGCACGCCATGGTCACCAACATCAAGGGCGGCTTTCAGGACTTCAGCGGCACGCTGCACCTGGACGGTGCCGACCCGAGCCGGTCCACCGCCACGCTCGAAATCAAGATGGGGAGCATCGACACCGGCAACGCCGACCGTGACGGTCACCTGAAGTCCCCCGACTTCTTCAGGACCGACGAGTTCCCGACCATGACCTTCCGCTCCACCAAGGCGGAGGCCCTGGGCGGCGACGACTACCGCATCACCGGCGACCTCTCCATCCTCGGCGTGACCAAGCCGGTCACCATCGACCTGGAGTTCAACGGCGCCGCCAAGGACCCGTTCGGCAACGAGCGCGTCGGTTTCGAGGGCAAGGCCGAGATCCTGCGCTCCGAGTGGGGCCTGACCTGGAACGCGACGCTGGAGACCGGCGGCGTCCTCGTCTCGGACAAGATCAAGCTGCACTTCGACATCTCGGCGATCAAGAACGCCTGAGCCCCCGGCGGGCCGGCCGGCCCCTCCGTGAGCGCGCCCGCTCCCCCGGAAACGGGAAGCGGGCGCTCGCGCGTCCGGGGGCACTGGCCCGGGGGGCTGGCCGCGCGGGAGCGGGGGACGGACGACCGGCGCCGGTCCGTGCCGTCGCTCACCGAGTCCGGACGGCAGGCGCCGAAGCGGGGCATGGCCGGGTGGGACTGACGGACGCGCGGGGCCGGCGTTCAGAATCCCCCGCCGAAGTCGCCCCCGCCGCCGTCGCCCCCTCCCCCGCCGAAGTCCCCGCCGTCCCCGAACCCGCCCCCGAAGTCCTGGGTGTCGAAGTCCGTGCCGGAGACGTCGCCGCCCTGGTAGTCGTCGCCGAAGTCGCCGCCGTAGCCGGGCCCGAAGTCGCCGTAACCGCTGCCGTAGTCGGCCGCGTAGGAGGGGGTGGCCATCATGCTGCCGAGGAGGGTGCCGACGAGGAGGCCGGGCAGGATGCCGCCGCCGAAGTAGCCGCCCGCCCAGGGGCCGTACGCCGGACCCGCGTCCCAGTAGGGGCGGCGGCCGTACTCCGTGTCGACCTCGCGGATGACCGGGTCGCGGCCGTCGGCCAGTCGGGTGGCGTCGGCCGCGCAGACCGGGACCTGGCGCGGGGAGCCGCCGGGCGGGGTCCACGTGGCGTCGGACACCGAGGGCCCGTGGCGCGGGTCGAAGAAGCAGGGCGGGCGGCGCTCGGGCAGGGGGCGGCCCTCGCGGCGGGCGGCGAGGCGGGACAGAAGGAAACGGCCGTCCTCCAGGGCCTCGGTGACCGTGCGGACGTCCTCCGGCCGGCTCGCGGCGGCCATGCGCTGTTTGGCGGTGTCGTAGGCGTCCAGGGCGCTTTCGTAGTCGGCGCGCATCGCGTCGTCGGCGCCGGGACCGGCCGGCTGGAAGTCGAGGCGGTCCAGTTCCTCGCCGAAGGCGGTGATGTCCTCGTCGACGACCACCCGCAGCCGGTCCAGCGCGGCCCGCTGCTCCTCGGCGCGCCGCCGCCGGTTCCGGCGCACCAGCGCGTAGGTGCCCGCGCCCCCGGCCACCAGCACCGCGGCCACCGCGATCAGGGCCGCGCCGGAGGATCCCCCGCCGGACCCGCCCCAGCTCTTCGGCGCGTGACCGCCCATGTTGGCCAGGGCGCGGTCGGTGAAGTCGGTGAGCTGGGCCTTGGCCGGTTCGCCCTGGACGCTCGTCACCAGGTTCCGCCGGGCCGTCGCCGACATGACGGAGGAGTCGGCGCGGGCGTCGAAGCGGTCGCCGAGACGGATGCCGTACAGACCGGTGACGCCGGTGGCCGCGCGCAGGTCGGTGAAGAGGTTCGAGGTGGGGTAGCCGGCCGGGAGTACCGCGATGAACAGGGGTTTGTCCGCGTCCTTGATGCGTTTCGCGAGCGCGTCGGCGTCCGCCTTCGGCAGTTGGGCCGACGCGGCCGGGTCGACGTAGACCGGGCTCTGGCGCAGGGCCTGGGCGATCGTGGAGACGCTGGTGTCCGCGCTCGCCCCGGGCGCGCACAGGGTCGGCAGGACCAGGGCGAGGACGGCCAGCAGCAGGGCGGGGAGGCTTCGGGTCCGCAGGACGGCCTTCATGCTTCGAAGCTACCCGAAGCCTCCCATAACCGGACAACGGCCGAGGTCTAGGCGGCCCGGTACGCCTCCGTCAGCTTCTCCACCGCCTTTCCGTAGCGGCCGGTCAGCAGCAGGTGGTCGGCGTCGGCGAAGGGCTTCGCCACCGCCTCGGTCATCCCGGTGCCGACCTTGTTCTGGACGAGCAGCCGCGCCTTGGCCACCAGTTCACGGCCGGCCCGGCCGGCACCCCTCCGCTCGGCCGCGGCGGCCGCCACGGCGAGGGCGTGCAGGGTGGCCGCGCCACCCCTGGGCACGTCGGTGAGCGTGGTCAGTCCCCATCCGTAGGGGAACTGGGGATCGTACGACGCGTCGCCGACGTTGATCGGGAGCTGGGACTCGGACTTCGGCCAGGTGACGGGGAGCTGTCCGGTGAAGGGGCGCGTGCCGTAGAGGACGTCGGCGACGCCCTCGCCCTCGGTGCCGGGCAGCCAGGACGCCACGAGCGCGTCGATCTCGCCGAGCCGGTCGCCGACGAGCTGCGGGCGGCCCGAGACGATCAGCACCGCGCACTTCATGGCCGCGCACACCTTGTCCACGGCCGCCTGGTCGGCCGCCGACAACTGCAGGCTGTGGCCGTTGCCGACGTCGCCGACGCCCTCGGCGTACGGGGTCTCGCCGACCACGACCACGCCGACGTCGTAGCCGCCGGTCGGAGCCGAGGCGTCCTTGGAGTACGTGACGTTCCCGCCGGCCTCGCGCATGCCCTGGAGGACGGTCGTGCCCTTGGTGTGGGTGCCGGACGCGCCCTGCCAGGTGATGGTCCAGCCGCCGGTCTGGTTGCCGAGGTCGTCGGCGTTGGACCCGGCGACGTACACCTTCTCGCTCTTCTTCAGCGGCAGCAGCCCGTCCGAGTTCTTCAGCAGCACCTGCGACTCGGCGGCGGCCTCGCGGGCGACCGCACGGTGGGCCGGGGAGCCGATGGCGGAGGCTCCGCCGGTGTCGGCGTAGGGGTGCTCGAACAGCCCCAGCCTGAACTTCTGGGTGAGGATGCGGGAGACGGCGTCGTCGATCCGCCTCTCGCTGATCCGGCCCGCCTTCACCTCGTCGGCGAGCGTGCCGCTGAAGTCCTTGTAGGAGTAGGGCACCATCATCATGTCGACGCCCGCGTTCACCGCCGTGCGGACGTGGCCGGCGTAGTCGCCGGGGAGCTGGTCGATGGCGTTCCAGTCGCTGATGACGAAGCCGTCGAAGCGCATCCGGCCCTTCAGCTCGCCGTTGATCATGTCGCCGCGGGCGTGCATCTTCACCGCGCCCTTGCCGTCGCCGACGATGTCGAGCGAGGAGTACGACGGCATGACCGTGCCGATGCCCCGCTCGACGGCGGTCTTGTACGGCGCCAGGTGGATGTCCTGGAGTTGCCGCCGGGTGACCGTGGTGACGCCCTGGTCGGTCGTGTAGGTGCCGGTGGTGGAGGAGCCGTAGGCGGTGCCGCCGTCGCCGACGAAATGCTTGGCGGTGGCGAGGACCTTGTCGTCGCGGCTCAGGTCCCGCCCGTCGGCCCGGCCCTGGAGGCCCTGGATCATGGTCTCCATGGACTGCACGAGGGCGGGGTCCTCGCCGAAGGACTCGTAGGAGCGGCCCCAGCGTTCGTCACGGCTCACGCACAGGCAGGGCGCGAAGTCCCAGGGGATGCCGGTGGCGCGGACCTCGGCGGCCGTCACCGAGCCGGTCCGGTAGGCGAGTTGCGGGTCCCGGCTCGCGCCGATGCCGATGTTGTGCGGCATGATCGTGGCGCCGTCCAGGTTGTTGTGGCCGTGGACCGCGTCGACGCCGTAGATCAGCGGGATCTGGAAGCGGGTCGCCCGCGTCCGCAGCTGGAAGCCGTCGATCATCTTCGCCCAGGCCTCGGGCGTGTTGGGCGTGGGCGTGGAGCCGCCGCCGGACAGCAGCGAGCCGAGTCCGTAGGCCGCGATGTCGCCCCCGCCCCCGACGGCCCCGCGCTCGGCCTGGGTCATCTGCCCGGCCTTCTCTTCCAGGGACATGCGGGAGAGCAGGTCCGCGACGCGCCTCCGGACCGGCAACCCGGCGTTCAGGTACGGCAGTCCGTGTGCGTCGAGGACGACCTGCGGGGCCTCGGCGGGGGCCTTGGCGCCGGTGACCGTGAGCTTGAGCGGGATGGTCTTCGCGGATGCCGGGGCCTTGTCCTCGCGGGTGGGCACCTCGATGGTCCTCGAGGTGCCGGACGCGGTGCCGGCCGGGAAGGTGAGGGTGCCCTCGGCCGGGGTGTAGTCCCGGCCCGCGGTCGCGGTGCCGCCCTCGGTCCGGTACGTGACCGTCACGGGTTCGTCGACGGGCCGGTCGCCGGTCGTGGTCAGGGTGACCCCGACCTTGGCGGTGCCGCCCGCCCTGACCGGGTAGACGGGCGCGTCGGTGGTGACGGAGGCGCGCAGCGTTTGGTCGGCCTTTCCGTACAACTCGACGTCGTCCATGGCGAAGTCGCCCTTGGTGCCGGCCGGGAGGGTGACCGCGTACCCCCACATGCGGGTGAGGCCGAGGACGTCGTCGATGCCGCCGACGGGCTGGTAGTCGGTGCGGTACTGGAAGTCGGTGAAGGGGATCTCGATCTGCTTCCAGCCGGTGAAGTCGTCGGTGAAGGAGGTCGTCCAGAGCTCGGAGGCCTCGCCGTTCGCGCCACCGTCCTTGATCTCGAAGGCGATCTTCCTGCCGTTGTTCCGGCCCTCCCACCAGAAGCGGACGCCCTGGTGGGCGGACCAGTCGTGGGCGGGCTCGGCGGCGGCGAAGTCGTGGGTGAAGCCGCCGTAGCCGCTGATGTCGTAGGTGCCGGTCAGGACCTTGGCGCCCTCGGGGGCGTCGGCGCGGTCGGTGAGGTGCAGGGCGGGCGGGTCGTCCGCGTCGCCTCCCCAGGTGAAGATGCCGTCGGCGGGCTGGGAGGCGAAGGGGACCTCGCCCTCGAAACGGTCGACGGGCGTCGGTGCGGGGTCGTCGGCGGCGTGAGCTGCCGCGGACAGGGGCAACAGGGCGGCGAGCAAGGCCCCGGAGACGAGCAGGGCGGTTCTTGGCATGGACCTTCCCTCGGCTCTCATGGTTCACTCATGGCTTAGATCACGCCGTGAGTTAACTAACGGCACCTCAACCCGTCAAGACCGCACGTCAATTGTGCCGGTCCCCGCTCTGTCGACCCGAGAGGAAGGGCGACGCACATGAGGAGAACCCCCCGCACAGTCCGGCTGCTGCTGGCCGGACTGCTCTCCGCCGCCGGCTTCACCGCCGCCGTACCCCCCGCGCACGCGGCCGGTGAACAGGTCACGGCCTGGCTCACCACCACCGACGACTCCGCCGGACGCCATGTCGTACGCGGCCTGCAGGCGCAGACGCCGTTCGCGTTCCAGTCCGGCACGGGCGGCAGTGGCGAGAACATCACCGTCGACGAGAACACCCGCTACCAGACCTTCACCGGCGGCGGCGCGTCGTTCACGGACACCGCGGCCTGGCTGATGAACAGCAGCGGAGCGCTGTCGCAGGCCACGCGCGACGCGACCATGAAGAAGCTGTTCTCGCCGACGGACGGCATCGGACTGTCGTTCCTGCGCAACCCGATGGGCGCCTCGGACCTCGCCCGGTACGGCTACACGTACGACGACGTGCCGTCCGGGCAGACGGACCCGAACCTGAACGGCTTCTCCGTCGCGCACGACCTCGCGGACGTCGTGCCGCTCACCAAGCAGGCGCTCCAGCTCAACCCCTCCCTGACCGTCATGGCCTCGCCATGGACGGCTCCGGCCTGGATGAAGGACAGCGGCTCGCTCAACGGCGGCTGGCTGAAGGCCGAGGACTACGGGGCGTACGCCGCCTACTTCGTGAAGTACCTCCAGGCGTACGAGAACCAGGGGATCAACGTCTCCTACGTCACTGCGCAGAACGAGCCGACCTGTTGTTCCGGCTACCCGTCGATGAGCTGGAACGCGAGCGGTCTCGACTACTTCCTCAAGAACGACCTGCTGCCGCAGCTGCAGTCGGCGGGCCTGTCGACCAAGGTCCTCGCGCACGACTGGAACTGGGACACGTACGACTCCTACGCGGCCCAGAGCGTCGACGACCCGGCGATCCGCAACCACCCCAACTTCGGCGGGATCGCCTGGCACGGCTACGGCGGTGACGTCTCCAAGCAGACCACCGTGCACGACCAGTACCCCTCGCTGGACGCCTTCGGCACCGAGCACTCCGGCGGCACCTGGATCGCGAACCAGCAGCGCGAGGACATGTCCAACATCATCGACTACACCCGCAACTGGGCGAAGTCGGTGACCAAGTGGTCGCTGGCCGTGGACCAGAACATGGGCCCGCACAACGGCGGTTGCGGCACCTGCACCGGTCTGATCACCGTGCACGACGGGGACGGCGCGAGCGGCACCGTGGACTACACCGTCGAGTACTACGACATGGGCCACCTGACCAAGTTCGTGCGGCCGGGCGCCCAGCGGATCGCCTCCACGGCCTCCACCACCGTGCCCAACGTGGCCTGGCGCAACCCCGACGGCAGCAAGGCGCTGATCGCCTACAACGACTCGTCCTCGGCGCGGACCGTCACCATCGACTGGGGCTCCCAGCACGCCACTTACTCGCTGCCCGGCAGGACCACGGCCACCTTCACCTGGTCCGGCACCCAGTCCGGCGGCGGCACGAGGACCGGCTCCTTCGTCGGTCTGGCGGGCAAGTGCCTGGACGTGGCGGGCGCTTCGAACGCCAACGGCACCGCCGTCCAGCTCTACGACTGCAACGGCTCCTCCGCCCAGCAGTGGACGGTGGGGACCGACGGCTCCGTCCGGGCGCTCGGCAAGTGCCTGGACGTGACGTCGGCTTCGACCGCCGACGGCGCCAAGGTGCAGTTGTACGACTGCAACGGAACCGGCGCCCAGCAGTGGTCGTACAACGCCTCGACCGGTGACGTGGTGAACACGGCGGCCGACAAGTGCCTCGACGTGACGGACAACTCGTCGGCGAACGGGGCACGGGCGCAGATCTGGTCGTGCACGGGAGCCGCGAACCAGAAGTGGCACCTGCAGTAGGGCGCTCCACCGGGGGGCTCCGGCCTTCGGTGCCCCCGCGCCCACCCGGTTCCGTCGGCCGGCACACGGCCCGTCGTGCTGCGTTTCCGGCAGCCGCGGCACATGGTAGGGGTATGACCACACCGCAGGATCTGTTCCTCGTCAGCCTCGACGTCCCCGGAGAACACCCCGTCGAGGCGGGCGATCTGTCGCTGGCGCTCGCGGGGGCCGAGCTGATCGACCTTCTCGGCGCACGGGCGCTCACTCTGGAGGGTGAGCGCATCGTGCCGGGCCCCGTGCTGACCACGGGTGACCGGATGCTGGACGAGGCCGGGGCGGCACTCGTGCGCGAGGAGCCGTACGAGACGGTCGAGGACTGGCTGTGGCGCCGGGGGGAGGGGCTGGCCACGGCCTACCGCGACGTCCTGGACACGGAGGGGAAGCTCTCCGGCAAGCGGCACCGCTGGCCGCACCGGGCGGACAAGGCGGCGGCCGCCGACACCCCGGCCCGCCGGCACGCCGCCGACCGCTGGTGGTCCCGCGAACCGGTCCTCGCCGGGCTCGCCGCCACCCTGGGCATCCAGGGCGAGCGGCCACCCGAGGAGGAGCTCGGGGAGGAGGCGGTGGTCACCGTTGTGGTGACGGTCGGCGACGCGGTGACGGAGCTGGGGGCCGTACGGGAGCGGCGGCGCATCGAGAACGTGGCGTTCGACAACATCTGGCGCGCGCCGTGACGCTCCGCTCGGCGCGCTGACTACTCCGCCGGCTCCACCCCGGCCCGCAGCAGGCCGTACGTGCAGGCGTCCTCCAGGGCCTGCCAGGAGGCGGCGATGACGTTTTCCGCGACGCCGACGGTGGACCACTCGCCGGTGCCGTCCGAGGTGGAGATCAGCACGCGGGTCGTGGACTGGGTGCCGTGCTTGCCCTCCAGGATGCGAACCTTGTAGTCGACCAGCTCCAGCTTGGCCAGCTGCGGGTAGATCTTCTCCAGGGCCACGCGCAGGGCGCGGTCCAGGGCGTTGACCGGGCCGTTGCCCTCCGCCGTGGCGACGATCCGCTCGCTCTTGGCCCACAGCTTCACCGTGGCCTCGTTGGCGTGGGTGCCGTCGGGGCGGTCCTCGACGATGGCCCGCCAGGACTCCACGTCGAAGTACTTCAGCGGGCGGCCCTCGGCCTCGGCGCGCAGCAGCAGTTCGAAGGAGGCGTCGGCGGCCTCGTAGGTGTAGCCCTTGAGCTCGCGCTCCTTGACCCGCTCGACCACCCGGCCGACCAGCTCGCGGTCGCCGCCCAGGTCGATGCCGAGCTCCTTGCCCTTCAGCTCGATCGAGGCGCGGCCCGCCATGTCGGAGACCAGCATGCGCATGGTGTTGCCGACCAGCTCGGGGTCGATGTGTTGGTACAGGTCCGGGTCGACCTTGATCGCGGAGGCGTGCAGGCCGGCCTTGTGCGCGAAGGCCGACACCCCGACGTACGGCTGGTGCGTCGAGGGGGTGAGGTTCACGACCTCGGCGATGGCGTGCGAGATCCGGGTGGTCTCGCGGAGCCTGCCGTCGGGCAGCACCTTCCTGCCGTACTTCAGCTCCAGGGCCGCGACGACCGGGAAGAGGTTGGCGTTGCCGACCCGCTCGCCGTAGCCGTTCGCCGTGCACTGCACGTGGGTCGCGCCGGCGTCGACGGCCGCCAGCGTGTTCGCCACCGCGCAGCCCGTGTCGTCCTGGGCGTGGATGCCGAGCCGGGCGCCGGTGTCGGCGAGGACCGTGGCGACGACCGCGTGGATCTGCGCGGGGAGCATGCCGCCGTTGGTGTCGCAGAGGACGACGACGTCGGCGCCGGCCTCGGCGGCCGTACGGACGACCGTCTTGGCGTACTCGGGGTTGGCGCGGTAGCCGTCGAAGAAGTGCTCGCAGTCCACGAAGACCCGGCGGCCCTGGTCCTTCAGGTACGACACCGTGTCGCGGACCATCTCCAGGTTCTCGTCCAGCGTGGTGCGCAGCGCCAGTTCGACGTGCCGGTCGTGCGACTTGGCGACCAGCGTGATCACCGGGGCGCCCGACTCGAGCAGGGCCTTGACCTGCGGGTCCTCGGCGGCCTTGGCGCCGGCGCGCCGGGTGGCGCCGAAGGCGACCAGCTGGGCGTGCCGGAAGTCGATCTCCGCCCGGGCGCGGGCGAAGAACTCGGTGTCCCGGGGGTTCGCGCCGGGCCAGCCGCCCTCGATGAAGCCCACGCCGAAGTCGTCCAGGTGCCGTGCGATGGCGAGCTTGTCCGCGACGGTGAGGTTGATGCCCTCGCGCTGCGCGCCGTCGCGCAGCGTGGTGTCGAAGACGTGGAACGAGTCGTCGAGCTCGCTGGTTGCCGTCTCGGTCATGATCTCAAGGCTCCTGTTGTGGATCTTCGGTCTTACCGGAATGACCGGCTCCACCGTCCCCCCAATGGTCCCTCGCGCTGTCGTTCCCCGGCTGAAGGTGGGCCGGAAAACGAAAAAACCCCTCGCGGGTGCGAGAGGTCTGCGCGCGGGTCGAGGACGACGGTGGCCACCCGCACCTGGTCGTACGAGGTGGTCACTGCGGACCGGCGCGCCTGCTGCCAATAATCATGGCGAACGAGAGCACGGGGGCAGTCTGGCACAGCCGCGCCCCCGGCTCACCGCCCGTCTCAGGATGCGGTCGTCAGACTGGAATCCGTACGGTCCCTCACCCGGGTCAGATCCAGGTCCTTCGTCTCCCGCATGGTGACGTACACCACGAGGGACACGGCGGCGCAGCCCGCCACGTACCAGTAGAAGCCGGACTCGGTCCCGGCCTTCTTGAACCACAGGGCGACGTACTCCGCCGTCCCGCCGAAGAGGGCGTTGCCGAGGGCGTACGGCAGGGCCACGCCGAGGGCGCGGACGCCGGTCGGGAACAACTCGGCCTTCACACACGCGTTGATCGAGGTGTAGCCGGTGACGACGACCAGCGCGAGCAGGGCGAGCCCGAGGGCCGGCCAGTAGCCGTCCGCATGCCTGAGCAGCGTCATGATCGGCACGGTGAGGAGGGTGGAGCCGACCGCGAAGGTGATCAGCAGGGGGCGGCGGCCGATGCGGTCGGACAGGGCACCGGCGAGCGGCTGGAGGCAGGCGAAGACGATCAGCGCGGTGAAGGAGACGAGGGTCGCCGTCTGCTTGGGCAGGCCGGCCGAGTTGGAGAGGTACTTGGTCAGATAGGTGGTGTACGTGTAGTACGCGACCGTGCCGCCCATGGTGAGGGCGACGACCAGGAACGCCTCCCGCCGGTGCTGCCACAGGGCGCGCAGGGTGCCGCGCTCCTCGGCGTGGGACGCGTCCTCCTCGTACACCTCGGTCTCCAGCATGCTGCGGCGCAGGTAGAAGACGACCGCCGCGCCGAGCGCACCCACGACGAACGGGATCCGCCAGCCGTAGCCGTGCAGCGCGCTGTCGGACATGGTCCGCTGCAGGACGATCTGCAGGCCGAGGCCCACGATCTGTCCGGCGGTCATGGAGACGTACTGGAAGCTGGAGGCGAACCCCCGCCGCGCGGGGTCCGAGGCCTCCGTCAGATAGGTGGCGCTGGCCGCGTACTCGCCGCCGACCGACAGGCCCTGCAGCAGGCGGGCGACGAGCAGCACGAGCGCGCCGCCGTAGCCGGCGACGGCGTAGGTCGGGGCGACGGCGATGAGGATGGCCGAGGCCGACATCAGCGTGACGGTCAGGGTCAGCGCCGCCTTGCGCCCCTTGCGGTCGCCGACCCTGCCGAGCAGCCAGCCGCCCACCGGGCGCATGAAGAACCCGACCGCGAAGATGCCCGCGGTGTTCATCAGCTGGGCGGTGGGATTCCCGTTCGGGAAGAACGCGCCGGCGAAGTACGTGGCGAAGCTCGCGTACACGAACCAGTCGAACCACTCGACCATGTTGCCCGCCGACCCGACCCAGATCTTCTTCCAGTGTTGTCGTCCCATGGGCCGTTACCTGCCCGGCGGTGGAGGAAAGGATTCCTTTACCCGGCCGGCTCCAGCAGGGAGTCGGCGATGAACTCCCGCACATGCGCGAGCACTTGCTCACGGTCGGTGCCGCGCAGGCCGATGGCGACGTGAATGGAGAACCCGTCGAGCAGCGCCCGCAGCCGCGTCGCGAAGCGGTCCGCGTCCACCCGCCGGAACTCGCCCCGCGAGATCCCCTCGGCGATCAACGCGACCAGGTCGCGATGCCAGGCCCCTTCGATGGCGACCTGCCGCAGGCGCGCTTCGTCGTCCGCGTTCTGCGAGCGGTTCCACACCTCCAGCCACAGCGTCCAGTGCGGGTCGCGGTGGCCGTCGGGCACGTACAGGTCGACGTAGGCGCGAAGGCGCTCGCTCGCGGTTCCGGGGCCGGTGAGCAGGCGGCCCCGCTCGGCGCCGAGCCTGCCCTCGCTCCACTCCAGGGTCCGCAGCAGCAACTCGTCCTTGGAGCGGAAGTAGTACAGCAGGTGGCCGCTGCTCATCCCGACCTCGCGGCCGAGCGCCGCCATGGTGAGCTTCTCCAGACCGCGCTCGGCGATCATGTCCATGGCGGCGACCAGGACCTCTTCGCGGGGCGGGGCGGGGGTGCGGCGGCGGGGGGACGGGGACTCGGTCATGCGGGGACCACCCGGACGGCGTCGGGCAGGAAGTGGATCTCGTACGGGCCGGTGCACGAGTCGGACCACGACGCCGCCCCTGCCCCGCAGCCGGCGCACACCCGGTCCGGTCCGTCGCCTTCCGGCAAGCTGCAGCACCCGGTCGACCGGACGCCGGGGTTGGCGGAGCGACGGCCCGCGGCATCGGCGGGGTGGACGACGAGCGTGTCCCGCGGCCCCGCCGACATCAGGAACCCCGGCCCGTCGGGATCCGCCAGGGCCGCCCCCGTCCACTCCGGGTCCGGGTGCGGCACGTACGGCCGCCCGGACGGCTCGGGATCCACCGCGTAGGTGCCGCGCGGCACGGTCGACGGGGCTTGCCGCGCTCCGTCCCGCCCGTCGTGCTCCGGACGTTCGGGCAGCTCGGGCAGCAGCCGCGGCGGCGGGCTGAGACGGCGGCCGCGGGCCGCGCACACCAGGACGTTCACCCGTATGTTCTACCCGAAGCGGGCCGTCACCGGACCTTCGGCTGCTGCTGGGTGATGCAGTGGATGCCGCCGCCGCCCGCGAAGATCTGGCGCGCGTCCACCAGGGTGACCGTGCGCTCGGGGAACAGGCGGCGGAAGATGCCCGCGGCGATCTCGTCGCGCGGGTCGTCGAAGCCGCACAGCACCAGGCCGCCGTTGCAGAGGTAGTGGTTGATGTAGGAGTAGTCGGCCCAGTGGCCGTCGGCCTCCAGGACGGTCGGCGCGGGCACCTCCACGACCTCCAGGGCGCGCCCCCGGGCGTCGGTCGCCGACTTCAGGAGGCCGATGACCTCCTTGGTGACCTCGTGGTCGGGGTGGGCCGGGTCCGGCTGGGAGTGCGCCACCACGACACCCGGCCGGGCGAAGGCGGCCACGATGTCCACGTGGCCGAGGGTGCCGAAGCCGTAGGGGGGGTAGTCGCCGGTGAGGCCGCGCGGCAGCCAGATCGCCTTCCGCGTGCCGAGGTGGGCGTGGATCTCGGCCTCGACCTCCGCCTTCGACCAGTGCGGGTTGCGCTCGGGGCCGAGCTGCACGGTCTCGGTGAGCAGCACGGTGCCCTCGCCGTCGACGTGGATCGCGCCGCCCTCGTTGACCAGCTTCGAGGCGTACGTCTGCGCGCCCGCGAGGTCGGAGACGTACGCGGCGATCTTGGAGTCGTGCTCCCAGCGGGCCCAGTCCTGGGCGCCCCAGCCGTTGAACGTCCAGTCCACGGCGGCCAGTTCGCCCTTGCCGTCGGTGAGGAAGGTGGGGCCGATGTCGCGCATCCAGGCGTCGTCCAGGTCCCGCTCGACGGTGTTGACGTCCGGGCCGAGCAGCGCCTGCGCCTCGGCGGACCGGCCGGGACCGCAGACCACGGTCACGGGCTCAAAGCGGCGGATCGCGCGGGCCACGCTCGCCCAGGCGGCCTGGGAGGCGGCGAGGTCGTCCGGGTCGTCGAAGGTGGGGTTGGGGCCCGGCCACGCCATCCAGGTGCGCTCGTGCGGGGTCCACTCGGCGGGCATACGGAAGCCGTCGGCGGCGGGGGTGGTCATAGGAATTCCCGGGTCCTTAGAGGAAGTAGAGGCGGTTGAGGGAGACGGAGTCGGCGGGCTCGGAGCGCAGCGGGTCGCCGTCGAGGGTGACCAGACCGGTGCGCTGGTCGACCTCGACCGCGCCGGTACGGGCGTTCAGCCGCAGGTCGGCCGGGCCGATGCCCCGGGTGCCGCGCACGGCGACCCGCCGGCGGCGGGTGGGCATCGTGTCGCCCCCCTGGTCGACGGCCGCCCGGGCGACGAACGCAACCGAGATGTCGGCGGCCGTGGCGCCGTACGAGCCGAACTGCGGGCCCAGCACGAGGGGTTCGCAGGTGTCGGTGGCCGCGTTGGGGTCGCCGACCACGCCGTACGCCGGGAAGCCGGCCTTGAGGACGAGCTGCGGCTTGGCGCCGAAGTACTCGGGGCGCCACAGCACGATGTCGGCGAGCTTGCCGGCCTCGATCGAGCCGACCTCGTGCGCGAGGCCGTGCGCGATGGCCGGGTTGATGGTCAGCTTGGCCATGTAGCGCAGGACACGCGCGTTGTCGTCGCCCTCGCCGTCGCCCTCCAGGGGACCCAGCTCGGCCTTCATCTTGCCGGCCATGGCGAACGTCCGGCGGACCGTCTCACCGGCGCGGCCCATGCCCTGGGCGTCGGAGGAGGTGATGCCGATCGCGCCCAGGTCGTGCAGCACGTCCTCGGCGCCCATGGTGCCGGCCCGGATGCGGTCGCGGGCCATGGCGGCGTCGCCGGGCAGGTCGGGCTTGAGGTCGTGGACGGAGACGATCATGCCGTAGTGCTCGGCGACCGCGTCCCGGCCGAAGGGCAGGGTGGGGTTGGTGGAGGAGCCGATGACGTTGGGGACACCGGCCATCTTCAGCACGTTCGGCACGTGTCCGCCGCCGCAGCCCTCGATGTGGAAGGCGTGGATGGTCCGGCCCTCCAGGACGCGCAGGGTGTCCTCGACCGAGAGGCACTCGTTCAGGCCGTCGCTGTGCAGGGCCACCTGGACGTCGTGCTCCTCGGCGACCCGCAGGGCGGTGTCGAGGGCACGGGTGTGGGCGCCCATGTCCTCGTGCACCTTGAAGCCGCTCGCGCCGCCCTCGGCCAGGGCCTCGATCAGGGGAGCGTCGTGCGAGGACGAACCCCGGCCCAGGAAGCCGATGTTGACCGGCCAGGCGTCGAAGGCGTTGAATGCGTGCCTCAGGGCCCAGGGCGAGTTGACGCCGACGCCCCACACGGGGCCGAACTCCTGCCCGATGATCGTGGTCACCCCGGAGGCGAGGGAGGCCTCCATGATGCGCGGCGACAGCAGGTGGACGTGGGTGTCCACGGCGCCGGCGGTGGCGATGAGCCCCTCGCCGGAGACGATCGAGGTGCCCGTGCCGACGACGACGTCGACGCCGTCGAGGGTGTCCGGGTTGCCGGCCCGGCCGACGGCGCAGATCCGGCCTTCCCGGATGCCGATGGAGACCTTGCGGATGCCCTGCACCGGGTCGATCACCACAACGTTGCTGATCACCACATCACAGGTCTCGCGGACGGCGGCGGCCTTGAGGTGCAGTCCGTCGCGGGCGGTCTTGCCGAAGCCGGCCAGGAACTCGTCGCCGTAGCGCTGGGAGTCGGACTCCACGCGGATGGTGAGGCCGGAGTCGCCGAGGCGGACGCGGTCGCCGGCGCGGGGGCCGTGGGTGGCCGCGTAGGCGTGCGGGTCGATGTGGATCGCCCGGCTCACCTCGCGTCCCTTCGAGCGGCTCATCGCTCCTCGCCTCCGTCCGGCGTCCTTGCGCGTGTGGTTCCGAGGTATCCGCAGGCGGCGGCCCGGCGCAGGGCCTCCTCCTTCGCTCCGGGCGCGTCCAGCGGCCCGTCGACCAGTCCGGCGAAGCCGATCGCGATCCGCTCGCCGCCGACCGGCACCAGCCCGACCTCCTCGCTCTCCCCCGGCCCGAACCGCACGGACGACCCGGCGGGTACGGCGAGGCGCATCCCGTAAGCCAGGGCGCGGTCGAAGTCGAGGCGCGGGTTGGCCTCGAAGAAGTGGAAGTGGGAGGTGACGGAGACCGGGACGGTCGCGGTGTTGGTGACCGTGAGCCGGACGGCCGGCTCGGGGTCGGTGTGCTGGGGCCCGGGCAGCAGTGCGCCCGGTGCCCGCTCGCCGAGGCCGCCGCCGATGGGGTCGGAGACCACCGCGAGCCGGGAGCCGTCGTCGAAGACCGCCTCGACCATCACCTCGGTGACGACGTCGGCGACCCCCGGCAGGACGTCCTCGGGGCCGAGCACGGACCGGGCCGCCTCGACGGCCTCGGCGAGCCGTCTGCCGTCCCGGGCGGCCTCGCACACGGTGTCCGCGATCAGCGCGGTCGCCTCCGGCACGTTGAGCCGCAGGCCGCGCGCCCGGCGGGCCCGGGCCAGCTCGGCGGCTCCGAAGAGCAGCAGCCGGTCACGTTCCGTGGGAGTCAGTCTCACCTCGCGGCACCTCCTTGCCTCGCCAAGGTTAGAGCACCACTCTAAACATAGAATTCATGAAACAGAAGCATTGACTCCGAGCAGAGCTTCCTTGACATTGAACGTCGCTCTAACTCTCTCTGGCGGTAGTCGAAGGAGACCCAGCCATGCCGATAGAACAGCGCGGAGTCGACACCATCCCGGACGAGGAGCGGACCAGTGGTCCGCGCGACCTGGTCTCGATCCTCCTCGGCTCGAACCTCTGCCTCGGGGTGATCATCTTCGGCTGGCTCCCGCCGTCCTTCGGTCTCGGCTGGTGGGGGTCGGTGAGCGCGATCGTCGCGGGCACGGTGGCCGGTACCGCCGTCACGGCCCCGCTGGCCCTCATCTCCCTGCGCACCGCGACCAACCTGTCCACCTCCTCCGGCGCCCAGTTCGGCGTCCGGGGACGGCTCGTCGGCTCGGTCGTCGGGCTGCTCCTCGCCCTCGGCTACACCGCGCTGACCGTGTGGATCGGCGGGGACGTGATGATCAGTGTGCTCGGCCGGATGTTCGGGCTGCCCGCGGACGGCGTGTCGTACGCCGTCGTCTACGCGGTGCTCGCCGGCGCCACGGTCGCGGGCGCGGTGTACGGCTACCGGGTGCTGCTGAACATGTCCAAGGTCCTGTCCATCGGCATGACCGCCCTGCTGGTGCTCGGCGTCGTCGCCTACGCCCCGCACTTCGGCACCGCGGCGATGCCCCAGACCGGCGGCTATCTGCTCGGCTCGTTCTGGCCGACCTGGTTCCTGTCGGCCGTCGCCGCGGGCCTGTCCGGTCCCATCGCCTTCATCACCCTGCTCGGCGACTACACCCGCTACATCTCCCCCGCCCGCCACTCCAGCCGCCGGGTCCTCCGGGCCACCTGGGCCGGTCTGATCCTGGGGCTGCTGGTGCCGCAGCTGTTCGGCACGTTCACGGCGTACGGCGCCCACGCGGCACTCGACTACGCCGGGCCGCTGGTGGCGGCCTCCCCCACCTGGTACCTGATCCCGCTGCTGCTGGCCGCCTCGGCCGGCTCGGTCGGCAACGCCGGTCTGATGCTGTACTCCATGGGCCTGGACCTGGACGCGATCCTGCCCCGGGCGTCCCGCGCCCGCGCCACCTGCACGGTCGCGATCGTGGCCACGGCCTGCGTCTTCGTCGGCCACTACGCGTGGAACGCGCAGTCCGCGATGACCTCCTTCGTCCTCCTGCTCACCGCCATCGGCACCCCGTGGGCGGTGATCACCCTCATCGGCTTCGCCCGCTGCCGCGGGGTGTACGACGCCGACGCCCTGCAGGTCTTCAACCGCCGTTCGCGGGGCGGGATCTACTGGTACCGGGCCGGCTGGAACGTGAGGGCGACCCTCTCCTGGGCGCTCGGCGCCGGCACCGGCCTGCTGGCGGTGTCCCTGCCGTCGTACCAGGGCCCCCTGCTGCACCTGACCGGCGGAGTGGACTGCAGCTTCCTGCTGTCGGGAGCGGTGGGCGGCCTGGCCCACCTGCTCCTCACGCCCCGGACCGCACCGGCCCGCGCCGAGGCCGGACAGGAACCGGTCGGCGCGGAGAGCCGGGTCTAGGGCGGACCGACTCCCGCGAGCCTGCTCGGGGTCAGGCCCGTGGGGGCGGCGAAGACCGCTGCGGCGGCCGGGAGCGCGTCAGCCGGCCGGCCGTGCCGTCGGCCGCGACGCCGAGGCCGGCCTTCAGCCCACCTCCAGACCCGGCAGGAAGCGGGTCGCGCCGAACGCCGGTTTCAGGTCGGTGAACCAGGTCGCGCCCTCGTCGTACGCGGCGAAGAACGGCCGGTCGACCAGGTCCGGGTCGCGCGCCTGGATCAGGTGCAGCACGAAGACCTTCTCGCCCGCCACCTCGGCGACGCCGTCCACGCAGACCTTGCCCGGCATCGCCGACATCACCGGACCGCGCACCGTGCGGGCCAGGCCGGAGACCCGGGCGTAGGCGTCGCGGAAGATCGCGTGCCCGCGGGCCAGCGGCACCCCGAAGTAGCCCTGCGGACCGGTGTCCCGCTCCACGAACTGGTAGTACGGCACCGCCCCCAGCGCGGTCGTCTCCTCCCACAGCTCGGCCCACGCCTCGGCGCTGTCGTTGATCCCGGCGACCAGCGGGCCCTGGCAGCGGATCACCGCGCCGGTGTCGCGCACCCGGCGCATCGCCTCCCGCACCACCGGCGGGCGCAGTTCCCGCGGATGCGTGAAATGGGCCATGAGCGCCAGGTGACGGCCGCTTGCGACGACCTTCTCGAAGAGCCGGAGCAGGTCGTCGGCGTCCCGGTCGGTGAGGAAACGGTACGGCCAGAAGGCGAGCGACTTGGTGCCGATCCGGACCGAGCGGACGGTCTCGATCTCCAGCAGCGGCTCCACGTAGCGGCGCAGCACCTCGGTGCTCATCACCAGCGGGTCGCCGCCGGTGATCAGCGTGCTGCTCACCTCGGGGTGGGCGCGCAGATAGGCGCCGGTGGTGGCGATGTCGTCGGTGGCGATGCGCAGGTCGGACTCGCCGACGAACTGCGGCCAGCGGAAGCAGTACGTGCAGTAGGCGTGGCAGGTCTGGCCCTGCCGCGGGAAGATCAGCACCGTCTCGGGGTACTTGTGCTGAAGCCCCGTCAGACGGCGCCCCTCGTGCACGGGGACGTTGGCGTCGAGCTGGCCGGAGGGGTGTGGGTTGAGCCGCATGCGGATCTCGTGGGCGGCGCGCCGGACCTCGGCGTCGGGCGCGTCCCGCGCCAGCAGGTCCGCCATCCGGCGCAGGTCGTGCGCGGGCAGCATGCCGCTCTGCGGGAAGGTGAGCCGGAAGACGGGGTCCTCGGGGACGGCCGACCAGTCGATCAGTTCGTCCAGCACATAGGAGTTGGTGCGGAAGGGCAGGACCGCCGACACGGCCCGCAGGGCCAGCCGTTCGCCGGGCGGCAGGGACACCCGGCCCAGCAGGCCGTCCAGGTCACGGGGGGTGAAGGCGCGATACCGGGGGCGCGCGTGCGGAGCGGGGTGGAGCGCTGAACTCATCTGTGCCAGTGCCTCTATTCTGTGCCGGGTCCGCTATTCCGTGACCAGGACCGGCGGCCGCAGCTCTACGAAGGCGGCCGCCGACGCATCGTACTTCTCGGCGAAGTGCTGGATGAGCAAGGCGTGCAGCGGACTTTCGTCGTCCACCACGATCAGCTCGTGCGCACCCGGTACGGTCAAGGACTCGCTGTAGGCGGAGAGTTGGTCGAGGCGGTGCCGGGCCATGTACGAGACCAGGTCGGACCCGGCGACGTACAGGCGGTCCTCGACGGACACGAAGGCGCAGCGGAACTCGCGGCGGCCGTCGGTGGCGTCCACCAGGGTGAGCGGCAGCCGGGTGAAGTGCTCCATCGGCTTGCTCTGCCGCCACAGCTCGTCGAAGCGCTGCTCGACGAAGGTGCCGAGCGGCGAGCGGACGGCGACCTCCAGCTGGACGCCCTCGCCGGAGAGCCGGCCCACCGTGAGGAAGGAGACCAGACAGCGCTCGTCCCAGCGGTAGAGCGTCACACCGGGGGACGTCTGGCACAGCCGGACTTCGAGCAGGGCGCGGGAGGTGTCGTCCAGGCGGCGCGCGAAGCGGTCCAGGGTGCGCAGGTTGCGCATGATGTCCCGGCGGATGTCCGCGCTCTGCTCGCCGAGTTCACGGCCGCGCAGGATGACGGCGAGCGAGTCGGGGTCCAGCAGCAGGATCTGCACCCGCGCCCCGTCCGCGGTGGCCGCCCTGATCCCCCGGAAGAGGCGCTCGGAGAACTGCGGCCCGAAGAGGTTGGAGAAGGTGTCGAGCACCTTCACGCAGGCCGTGGCCCCGTGCACCTGGGCGGCGAACCACTCGTAGTCGAGCCGGGTGTGCTCACGGACCCGGCCTTCCTGGGCCCGGGAGATCAGCGGACCGATCACGAACACGGTGATGACCACGCCGACGAGGTCGGTGCCGAGGTTGAGGAAGAGGTTCTGCTCGTAGGCGTCCATGGCGGAGGCCCGCCACAGCAGCAGCGCGGCGCAGCCGGCCAGCGCCAGCAGTGCGGTGAGGCTCTGCGGCCGGCGCGGGGTGCGTAACGCGCGCAGCAACCAGCGCAGCCGTGGTACCGGCGACCATGCGTTCACGTGCGGTGCCCCTCCCCCGTCCCCGCGCGCACCGGGGCGCGCGCCCCCGCGGGATGACTGGATACCCAGGCGCTCCGCGCGCCAACCGCACCCTTGTTCCCGCCGTCCCCTTGGTACGCCGCGCCCTCGGACCGGCGGTGCCCGGCGGCCTCGGGCCGGTTCGGCACCGCCGGTCACCGCCGTACGGCGGTCTAGCCGATCTTGTGCATCCAGCCGTGCTTGTCCTGCGTCGTGCCGCGCTGGAGGTCGAGCAGGGCCTGGCGCAGGCGGAGGGTGACCGCGCCGGGGGTGCCGTCGCCGTGCGTCCACTCGTCGGTCTTGGTCTTGACGTGGCCGATCGGGGTGACCACGGCGGCGGTGCCGCAGGCGAAGACCTCGGTGAGGGCGCCGGAGGCCGCGTCCGCACGCCACTGCTCCAGGGTGACCACGCCCTCCTCGGCGGTGTAGCCGAGGTCGCGGGCGACCTGGAGCAGGGAGTCGCGGGTGATGCCCTCCAGGATCGAGCCGGTCAGCGCCGGGGTGACGATCCGGTCGCCGTAGACGAAGGCGACGTTCATGCTGCCGCTCTCCTCGACCTTGGTGCGGGTGACGGCGTCGAGGTAGACGACCTGGTCGCAGCCGTGCGCGGCGGCCTCGGCCTGCGGCAGCAGGGACGCGGCGTAGTTGCCGCCGGTCTTGGCGTCGCCGGTGCCGCCGGGGACGGCGCGGACGTGGTCCTCGGAGACCCAGATGGTGACCGGCTTCACGCCGCCGGCGAAGTAGGCGCCGGAGGGCGAGGCGATGAGCATGAACAGGTACTCGTTCGCCGGGTGGACACCGAGCGCGGCCTCCGTGGCGAACATGAACGGGCGCAGGTACAGGGCCTCCTCGCCACCGTGCGGCGGGACCCAGTCGGCGTCCTGGGTGAGCAGCGCGTCCAGCGCGCCGATGAACAGCTCCTCGGGCAGCTCGGCCATGGCCATGCGGCGGGCGGAGCCCCGGAAGCGGCGGGCGTTGGCCTCGGGACGGAACAGCGCGATCGAACCGTCGGGCTGGCGATAGGCCTTCAGCCCCTCGAAGATCTCCTGGCCGTAGTGCAGGACGTGGGTGGAGGGGTCGAGGGAGATCGGGCCGTACGGGACGAGCTGGGCGTCGTGCCAGCCGCGGCCCTCGGTCCACTTGATCGTCACCATGTGGTCGGTGAAGTGGCGGCCGAACCCGGGGTTGGCCAGGATCGCCTCGCGCTCGGCGGCGGCGAGGGGGGTGGCGGAGGGCTTGAGCTCGATCGTGGGCGTCGTCATGAGTGATGTGTCCTTCACCGGTTGTTGTGACGGGCCGCGCTCACGCCCCGTCACTGCGACCTGCCAGTGTTAGGACGTCCGAGCTTTCCCTCATACCGCGGCTCCGCGTCCGATTATCGCGCGGGGGTCGCGGAGGAAGGAATGGGGGTGACAGCGGCCCAGGGGTCGATGGTGGCACCCGGCGGGGACATGCGAAAGCCGCCGGGTGGCGTGCGACCCGGCGGCTTCTCGTGGTGGAGCGCCGGGTCAGCCGGCTACTCGGGAGGCGAGCGCGTCGCCGATCTGCGAGGTGCTGCGGTTGCCCAGCGCGGCGCGCTCGGTGAGGTCGGCGGCGACGGCCGCGTCGATGCGGTCGGCCTCGCCGTCGTAGCCGAGGTGGCGCAGGAGCAGCGCGACGGACAGGACCGTGGCGGTGGGGTCGGCCTTGCCCTGGCCGGCGATGTCGGGCGCGGAACCGTGGACCGGCTCGAACATCGAGGGGAACTCGCGGGAGGGGTTGATGTTCCCGCTCGCGGCCACGCCGATGCCGCCGGAGACGGCCGCGGCGAGGTCGGTGATGATGTCGCCGAAGAGGTTGTCGGTGACGATCACGTCGAACCGGGCCGGGTCGGTGACCAGGTAGATGGTCGCGGCGTCGACGTGGATGTAGTCCGTGGTGACGTCGGGGAACTCCCGGGCCACCTTGTTGAAGATGTTCGTCCACAGGTGACCGGCGAAGGCCAGCACGTTGTTCTTGTGGACCAGCGTGAGCTTCTTGCGCGGGCGGGCCTGGGCGCGGGCGAAGGCGTCGCGGACCACGCGCTCGACGCCGAAGGCGGTGTTGACGGAGACCTCGGTGGCGACCTCGTGCTCGGTGCCCTTGCGGATCGTGCCGCCGTTGCCGGTGTACGGGCCCTCGGTGCCCTCGCGGACGACGACGAAGTCGATCTCCGGCTGGCCGGCGAGCGGGGTGGCGACGCCGGGCAGGAGCTTGGAGGGGCGCAGGTTGACGTGGTGGTCGAAGGCGAAGCGGAGCTTGAGCAGGAAACCGCGCTCCAGGACGCCGGACGGCACCGACGGGTCGCCGATGGCGCCGAGCAGGATCGCGTCGTGCTGCTTGAGCGCGTCGAGGTCGGCGTCGGTGAGCGTCTCACCGGTGGCGTGGTAGCGGCGGGCGCCGAAGTCGTACTCCTTGGTCTCCAGCTTCACATCCTGCGGCAGGACGGCGGAGAGGACCTTGAGACCCTCGGACACGACTTCCTGTCCGATGCCGTCCCCGGGAATCACTGCGAGATCGATGCTGCGAGACATGCGGGCACCCTACTCCTCGTCCCAGGTGATGACATGCGGTGTCCGCGATGCGGACACCGTGTCGGCCCTGTCAGTGGCCCGTCTCGCCGCCGTTGTCGCGGCGGTCGAGGGCGCGCTGGAGGGCGGCGGCGGCGTTCTTGCGGTCGGACTCGCTCGCGCGGGTCACGTGGCGGACTCGGCGGCGGACGGTCGTCTCGGCCATGGAAATCGACTCCTTCGGCAAACATGGAGCACGCAAAAGGGGGTTACGAGACGCCGGAGTGGCGGGGAGCGCGTGGCCGCAGGGGTTGCCTGCACGGGCCCGGCTCACGACCGCCGGTCGCTTGATCGAGCGAGACGTTCGGCTCCTACAAAACTAAGGGAGCGCCCCGCATCTGTCTGCACAATTACTCGGACTTCCTACTATCTGAGACGACGACTCCGGTCACACCCCTCTGAGCTGGGCCTTCGTGCGTTCGAGGGAAGGCGGACCGAGGGACCGCAGGGTGCGGATCAGGGCCCGTACGGCGGTGGTCGCGGCGAGTTCGGGGGTGGTGACGTAGCCGACGGAGCGGTACGGCCGCTCCGGCCCCAGGTCGGTGATCTCGACGGCGGGCGGCGCCCCGGTGAGGGAGAGCGCGGGCATGATGGCCATGCCGAGCCCGCTGCCCACCATGGACAGCACCGCCCCGTCGTCCTCGGCGCTGACGGTCGCCGCCGGGATCCAGTCCTGGGCGGCCCACCAGCCGCGGGTGTAGGAGCCGCAGTTCTCCGCCCAGTCGACGAGCGGCAGGGCACGCGGATCCGGGGCCCCCGCCGGGTGCGCCAGGGAGTACGGCTCCTCCAGCAGCACCCCGCCGACCAGCCCGGCCGGCGGCGGCCCGCTCAGCATGGCGATCCCGAGGTCGGCCCGCCCGGCGGCGACCTCGCCCGCGGTGCCGGCGCCCAGTTCCCGTACGACGGTGACCCTCACCTCGATGCCGGGGTGCCGCTCGGCGAGCCGTTCCAGGGCGGGCGGCAGCAGATGCAGGGCCGCGCTGCGGAAGGCGGCGATCCTGAGCGGCCCGCGGACCTCCCCGGTGCCGGCGGCGCGGGCGTCGGCGGCGAGGGCCTGGAGCATGCGCAGCACCCGCCGCGCATGGGCGGCGGCACGCTCCCCCGCGGCCGTCGGCCGGGCCCCGAACCGGCCCCGCTCGAAGAGCACGACCCCCAGCTTGCGCTCGATGCCGCGCACGGCGTGGGAGACGGCCGACTGGGTGGCACCGAGCCGGGCGGCAGCCGCGGAGAAGGCGCCCTCGTCGGCCACGGCGACGAGGACGCGCAGTTCCTGCGGGCCAAGGTCTGTTGCTGTCACTGCGGGCTCCCACCTGCGCACATGAGCCGGATTCATGGATCGGTGCGTTCCATGAGCCCAACCCCCTGCCCGCGCCCGGCATTCCTCCCTACCGTCCCCTGCCATGACCGAGATCGCGCTCACCGTGCAGCAGACCGCCCGCCCCACCGGCTTCCCCACCGCCGGACACTTCCGTTTCGCCGAGTCCCCGGTGCCCCGGCCGGAGCCCGGCACGGCGCTGGTGGAGAACCTGTTGTGGTCCGTCGACCCGTACCACCGCGAGATGATGGACGGCGACTTCGAGCTGAACGTCCCGCTGGAGGGCCGCACCCTCGGCCGGGTCGTCGCCTCGCGCACTCCGGAGCTGCCCGAGGGCGAGATCGTCTTCCACCGCCGGGGCTGGCGCACCCACGCCGTGGTCGGCCCCGAGGAGGTCCGGCGCCTCCCGCACCACCCGGGCGTGCCGCTGTCGGCGTACCTGAGCGTGCTGGGCGGCACGGGCCTGACGGCGTACGTCGCCCTGACCCGCGTCGCGCGTCTGCGCGAGGGCGAGGACGTGTTCGTCTCCGGCGCTGCGGGCGGGGTCGGCACGGCCGCCGGCCGCTTCGCCCGGCTGCTCGGCGCGGGACGCGTGATCGGCAGCGCGGGCAGCCCGGCGAAGGTGAAGTACCTGACGGACCGGGCCGGTTACGACACCGCCTTCGACTACCACACCGGGCCGGTCGCCGGACTGCTGGCCGAGGCGGCGCCCGCCGGCATCGACGTCTTCGTGGACAACGTCGGCGGCGACCACCTCGGCGCGGCCGTCGGCGCGCTGCGCGAGCGGGGCCGGGTGGTGCGGGTGGGCACGATCAGCCAGTACAACAGCCCCGAGGCGACGCCCGTGCTCTTCAACCACGCGGACGTCGTGGAGAAGAGCCTGCGCATCGAGGGCTTCCTGGTGAAGCACTACCAGGACGCGCAGGACGAGCTGTACGACTTCGCCGTACCGCATCTGCGCAGCGGGGCACTGCCGGCGGACGAGACGGTGGTCGACGGGTTCGAGCGGATCGTGGAGGCGTTCCTGCTGATGCTGCGCGGCGGCAACACGGGCAAGACCCTGGTCCGCGCCGCCTGACGTACTGTCAGGCCACGTCGCCGTCACGCCAGTCGAGGACGAACTCGCCGGCGGGGTCGAGCGGCCCGGCGAGCGCAGGCCGCACGTACACGCTTCCCTCCTCCTCCGGCAGGCGCACGATCCCGTCCGGCGAGAGGCCGTGCACCTGCCCGCCCCACCGCTGCCAGCCCCGGGCGGTGTACAGCGGGGCGCCCGCCCCGCTCGCGGCGAGCGCCCCGAGGTCGTACGCCCGGTCGATCACCCGCTCCAGCCCGGCCATCACCCGTCCGCCGAGCCCGGTGCGCCGCGCGTCGGCACGCACCGCGACGGCCTCGACGTACCCGGTGCGCAGCCAGCGCCCCCGGTGCCGGATCCGCCGCATCACGACGGACCCGTGTGCGGCGAGCCCGGCCCCGTCCTGGACGAGCACATGGATCCCCCCGAGCCCGTGGTCCCAGTCCTCGGCGGAGAAGTCCCGGCCGAACGCCTCCTCCAACAGGGTCCGGGCGGACCTGAGTTCGGCGGAAGTGAGGTCGGCGGTGTGGGCCGTGCGCAGCCGGACGGTCATGACCCCAGTGTGACCGACGGTGCGATGGAAACGGGCCGGGAAGCCTGCTCGGTGTCAGGCTTCCCGGCCCGTCGCTCGGGGGCGGGCTGATCAGCCCATGTGCGGGTACGCGTAGTCGGTCGGCGGGACCAGCGTCTCCTTGATGGCGCGGGTCAGGGTCCAGCGCAGCAGGTTCTGCGGGGCGCCGGCCTTGTCGTTGGTGCCGGAGGCACGGCCGCCGCCGAAGGGCTGCTGGCCGACGACGGCGCCGGTCGACTTGTCGTTGATGTAGAAGTTGCCGGCCGCGTAGCGCAGCTTCTCCATCGTGTACGCCGCCGCAGCGCGGTCGTTCGCGATGACCGAGCCGGTGAGGGCGTAGTCGGACACCGACTCCATCTGGGTCAGCATCTCGTCGTACTGGTCGTCCTCGTAGACGTACACGGCGAGGAAGGGACCGAAGTACTCGGTGCGGAACACCTCGTTCTCCGGGTCGGAGCACTCGACGACGGTCGGACGGACGAAGTAGCCGACCGAGTCGTCGTAGGTGCCGCCCGCGACGATCGTGCAGGCCGGGTCCTCCTTGGCGCGGTCGATCGCGGCCTTGTTCTTGGCGAAGGCACGGTCGTCGATCACGGCGCCGATGAAGTTCGACAGGTCGGTGACGTCGCCCATGGTGAGGTAGTCGACCTCGGCGGCGAACTCCTCCTTGAAGCCCGAGTTCCAGATGGAGGCCGGGACGTAGGCGCGGGAGGTGGCGGAGCACTTCTGGCCCTGGTACTCGAAGGCGCCGCGGGTCAGGGCGGTCTTCAGCACCGCGCGGTCGGCGCTCGGGTGGGCGACGAGGAAGTCCTTGCCGCCGGTCTCGCCGACCAGACGCGGGTAGGAGCGGTACTTCTCGATGTTGTTGCCGACCGTCTTCCACAGGTACTGGAAGGTCTTGGTCGAGCCGGTGAAGTGGATGCCCGCCAGGTCCCGGTGCTCCAGGGCGACCTTGGAGACCTCGATGCCGTCGCCGGTGACGAGGTTGATGACGCCCTTGGGCAGGCCCGCCTCCTCCAGCAGCTGCATGAGCAGCACGGCCGCGTGGGTCTGGGTCGGGGACGGCTTCCAGACCACGACGTTGCCCATGAGCGCGGGCGCGGTGGGCAGGTTCGCGGCGATGGCGCTGAAGTTGAACGGCGTGATCGCGTAGACGAAGCCCTCCAGCGGGCGGTGGTCCAGACGGTTCCACACGCCCGGGGAGTTCGCCGGGGGCTGCTCGGCGAGGATCTGACGGGCGTAGTGGACGTTGAACCGCCAGAAGTCGACCAGCTCACAGGGGCTGTCGATCTCCGCCTGCTGGGCGGTCTTGGACTGGCCGAGCATGGTGGAGGCGGCGATCGTCTCGCGCCACGGGCCGGCCAGCAGCTCGGCGGCGCGCAGGATGATCGCGGCGCGGTCGTCGAAGGACATCGCGCGCCAGGCCGGCGCGGCGGCGAGGGCCGCGTCGATGGCGTCCCGCGCGTCCTGCTGCGTGGCGTGCCGTCCGGTGCCGATGACGGACTTGTGGTTGTGCGGCTGGACCACCTGGAACGGCTCGCCGCCGCCCATCCGCTTCTCGCCGCCGATGGTCATCGGCAGGTCGACCGGGTTCTCGGCCAGCTCCTTGAGCTTGGCCTCGAGCCGGACGCGCTCGGGCGAGCCGGGGGCGTAGCCGTGCACCGGCTCGTTGACGGGGGTGGGGACCTGGGTCACAGCGTCCATGAGATCCGAACTCCTTGATCTTGAGCGGGTGTTGGGACTCAGCCCTTGCTGACCATCGAGCGGAGGAAGAAGCGCAGGTTCGCCGGCTTCTCCGCGAGCCTCCGCATGAAGTAGCCGTACCAGTCGGTGCCGTAGGCGGTGTAGACGCGCATGCGGTGACCCTCGGCGGCCAGCCGGAGGTGCTCGTCGCCGCGGATGCCGTACAGCATCTGGAACTCGTACTCGTCCAGTTTGCGCCCGGCCTTGTGGGCCAGCTCCTGGGCGATGGCGATCAGACGCGGGTCGTGCGACCCGATCATCGGGTACCCCTCGCCCTCCATCAGGATCCGCAGGACACGGACGTACGCCTTGTCGATCTCGTGCTTCTGCTGGTAGGCGACCTCGGCGGGCTCCTTGTAGGCGCCCTTGACCAGGCGGACCCGGCTGCCGGCGGCGGCCAGGCGGCGGGCGTCGGCCTCGGTGCGGAAGAGGTAGGCCTGGATGACGCAGCCGGTCTGCGGGAAGTCCTTCCGCAGCTCCTCGTGGATGGCGAACATCGAGTCGAGGGTGGTGTGGTCCTCGGCGTCGAGCGTCACGGTCGTACCGATGGTGGCGGCCGCCTCGACGACCGGGCGGACGTTGGCGAGCGCCAGCTCGTGGCCGCCCTCGAGGGCCTGGCCGAACATCGACAGCTTGACGGACATCTCGACGCGCTCGCCGAGCTGCAGCTCGGCGAGGTGGTCGATCAGCGCCAGGTAGGCGTCCCGGGCGGCGGTGGCCTGCTCGGGGGTGGTGATGTCCTCGCCGACGACGTCCATCGTCAGCTCCAGGCCCTTGGCCGTCAGGTCCCTGATGATCGGCACGATGTCGGCCACGGTCTCGCCGGGGATGAAGCGGTCGACGACCTGCTTGGTCACCGGGGCCGCCGAGATCAGGCGTCGCATCCGGTCGCTGCGCGACGCGGCGAGAATCACGGGACCCAGCACGGGGCACCTCCACAGACAAGCACCAAATACGGCCGTCACCCGACGATTCGGGTACGGCACGGAGAACCACCGTGAAACCTAAGGATCTCTCCGATCGTGGGCCATCGACAGCTGTCACGCATCCGTGCACGGGATCTCAGACAGATGTATGAAGGCCTCCGGGAAATGAGGGAGAATGCCCGAGTGGCGGCGGATTTCAAGGCCTTCAAGGCCGACTACCAGGAACTGGTCGACGAGATCTCCGAGCTGCTGGGCGTCCCGGCGACCCTGGAGAACCGCGACTTCGAGCTGATCGCCTTCGGCGCGTACGACAGCGACGAGGAACTGGACCCCTCCGCGCTGGACCCGGTGCGCACCCGCTCGATCCTGACCCGGCGCTCCACGGCCACGGTGCGGTCCTGGTTCGAGGGCTTCGGCATCACCCGCGCGACCGGCCCGGTACGGATCCCGCCGAGCCCGGAGGCGGGCGTCTACCGCGGCCGGATCTGCCTCCCGGTACGCCATCGGGGCGTCGTCCTCGGCTACGTCTGGCTGCTGGAGAGCGATCCCGGGCCGACGGACGCACAGCTGGCCGCCGCGATGGAGGTGGCCGGCCGGATCGGCGCGCTGCTCGCGGACGAGGCGGAGGCCGGGGCCGGGCTGAGCCGGGAGCTGCGGGCGGTGCTCACGGCGGAGCGCGGCTGGCAGCAGGACATGGCGGTGGCCGAACTCCGTACGGCCCTCGGGCCCCACGCCGACGGTCCCGTCACCCTTGTGTGCGTCGCCCCCTGGCCCTCGGCGGACCCGGACGACGCCCCCGCCGCCCGTGCGGTCCCCCACGCCATGGCGCTGTGCACGCTGCCGTGGGGCGCGTCGGGGCAGAGCCTGGCACTGCTGGTACGGCTGCGGACCACCGAGGTGAGCACCCCCGCGCTGGCGGCGGCCGCGCGCGTGCTGAAGGAGGCCGAGGGGGCTCGGGGGGCGCCGGGGAGCGCGGCGCGCGGGGCCGGAGCCCGGGTGGCGGCGGCCGCCGCGGCGGGCCTCGCGGGAGCGGGCCGGGGCACGGGGTGCGCCGCCGGGGTCGGAGATCCGCGCACCGGTCTCACGGCGCTGGGCACGGTCTGGCAGGAGGCGCTGGCCGCCGCGCGCGCCGCGCTGGCCGAGCCACGGTTCGGGCCGGTCGCGCAGTGGCGGGGCATCGGCCCGTACCGGCTACTGACCGCGTTGCCGCCGGAGGTCGCGCACGACCCCGTGGCCGGCCCGCTCCTCACCCCCGCCCAGCGCGAACTCGCCCGCACCGCCGAGGTCTACCTGGACTGCGCGGGCCAGGCCGGCCGTACCGCCGCCGAGCTGGGCATCCACCGGCAGACGCTGTACTACCGGCTCTCCCGCGTCGAACAGTTGACGGGCCTGGACCTGGACGACGGCGAGGACCGTCTACTGCTGCACATGGCGCTGAAGCGGGCACGGTTGTAGGCGCCCCGGCGGCCCCGCCGCCGACGCCGGCGCCGGCGCCGGCGCCGGAAGGGACGTCCGTCGCGGTCCGGAGGAATCCTCCGGCCCCCACCGGACAGCCGGGACGTCCGTCTCGGTCGGGCCGACGCGTTCGGCCCCGCACCACACGGGGGCGGCCGCCGCCGCGAGCGGCACGGGTTCCCCCCGGTCCTTCGAGGTGACCACGCCGGCCACGGGAGTCTCGGGCACCGGCGCGTGCACCCGGCCGTCGCCGCCGAGGCGCAGTCACGCGGCGCACGAGGCGGATCTCCCGCATGCGGGGGCCGCGCGCGGCGCGCACACCGGTCAGCCCCTCAGCACCGCCGAGGGATCGGGCCCGGCGGCCCTGGTGGCCTCGACGATCTGCCGGAGGCCCTCGGTGAGCGCGTCGCCGTCCGGGGCCGTCTTGGGGTCGAAGGACCACTGGGCGATGAGACCGGTCATCAGGGTCATGTAGAAGCGGCCCAGGGTGTCCGCCGTCTCGTCGGGGATCTCCTCCTCCGGCACGCCCTGGAGGAGGGCCACGAGACCGCGCGCCCCCTCCCGCTGGGCGCGACTCAAGTGCTCGCGCACCTCGGGCAGTTCGATGGTCATGACCTCCATGCTGAGCCGCCAGATGGAGCCCGGTCCCCGCATCGTGGCGACGATGTTCGACCACACCCACCGGAAGCGCTCCAGAGAGCCGGGCGCGCCCTCGATCGTGGACCCGTCGCTTCCGTCGAAGGCGTCGGACATGTTCTCCACCAGGGCGATGTACGCCTGCGCCAGCAGCGCGTCCTTGGAGCCGTAGTGGTAGCCGATCGAGGCCAGGTTGGTCCCCGAGGCCTTGACGATGTCACGCGCCGTCGTGCGCGCGAACCCCTTCTCCAGCAGGCAGCGCTTGGCGCCTTCGAGCAGATCCTCACGGTGTCCCATGCCGACCACCCTACCGCCGATCCATACGGTCGTCCCAGACGGATGACTTATACATTCGTTCTAGACAAGCGTTTAAGACGCCCGTACAGTCACTGGCATGACGAACTCGACGAGCACGAACGCCCCCGTCGGCGCCGAAGACGGCGCCCCCGCCCGCGCCGGGCGCCGCGAGTGGACCGCTCTCGGCGTGCTGATGCTCCCGCTGCTGCTGGTCTCGATGGACGTGTCGGTCCTGTACTTCGCGACCCCCGCGATCAGCGCGGATCTGCACCCGAGCGGCACGCAGCAGCTGTGGATCTTCGACGTCTACGGCTTCGTCCTGGCCGGCCTGCTGATGACGATGGGCTCGCTCGGCGACCGCATCGGCCGCCGCCGGCTCCTCCTCATGGGCGCCGCCGCCTTCGGCGCCGCCTCGCTCCTCGCGGCCTACGCGAACAGCGCCGAGACACTGATCGCGGCCCGCGCGGTCCTCGGCATCGGCGGCGCGACCCTGATGCCGTCCACGATGGCGCTGCTGCGCACGATGTTCACCGACCCCGGCCAGCGGGCGAAGGCGATCGGCCTGTGGTCGGGCGTGATGACCGGCGGCATCGCGCTCGGCTCGGTGATGAGCGGCATCCTGGTCGAGCACTTCTGGTGGGGCTCGGTCTTCCTGGTCAACCTGCCCGCGATGGTGCTGCTCCTGCTGCTCGGCCCGGTGCTGCTGCCGGAGTCGAAGGACCCGGCCCCGGGCCGCTTCGACTGGGTGAGCGTCCCGCTGTCGATGGCCGCCGTGCTCCCCGTGATCTACGGCCTGAAGGAGATCCCCTCCGAGGGCTGGCACCCGCTGTACGTCGTCTCGATCACGGTCGGCCTGCTCTTCGCGGCCCTCTTCGTCCGCCGCCAGCGCACCAGCGCCTCACCGCTGATCCCGCCGGCCCTGCTGAAGGGGCGCGGCTTCGCCCCGGCACTGGTCCTGAACCTCGTCGCCGCGCTCGCCATGTTGGGCTCGGCCATCTTCACCACCCAGTACCTGCAGTCGGTCCTCGGCAAGTCCCCGCTGGCCGCGGCCCTGTGGAGCCTGCTGCCCTCGGTGTTCATCGGCTTCGCCGGTCCGGTCACCGCCCAGCTCGTCCAGCGCGGCGTCAACCGGGGGTACGTCGTCGCCGGCGGCTTCGCCGCCATGGCGGCCGGGTTCTCGATGTTCACGCTCCTCGGCACGGACTCGCTGTGGCTGGTGCTGGCCGGGGCCGGCGTCCTCGCCTGCGGGATGGTCGCGATCACGTCCCAGCTGGTGGACCTGGCCATGAGCAGCGCACCGGTGGAGCGGGCGGGCACCGCCTCCTCCCTGCTGGAGACCGGCACGGAGTTCGGCGGCGCGCTCGGCATGGCCGTACTCGGCTCCATCGGTACGGCGGTCTACCGCCACGAGATGCCGGCCGGCGCCCCGGCCGGGGCCCGCGAGACCCTGGGCGACGCCCTGGCCACGGCGGCCCGGCTGCCCGGCGGGGCCGGCGGCTCCCTCGTCACCACGGCCCGCGAGGCCTTCACCAGCGGGATGCAGGCCGCGTCGATCGCGGGGGCGGTGCTGGTCGCGATCGCGGCGGTCGGGGCCGCGGTGAGCCTGCGGAGGATCGAGGTCGAGGACGAGAAGTAGGGCAGAAAGAAGAACCCCGGACGGGCCGACGGAAGTCGGCCCGTCCGGGGCTACTCCCTGTGGGGGGAGTTCACGGATGTGCTCAGACGAGGTTCACCGAGCGGGCGGACGTCGCACCGATCTCGGCGGCGACCTCGGCCAGCACACCGGAGGTCACCGTGTCGTCCACGGTGAGGACGGCCAGCGCCTCGCCGCCCACCGCCGCGCGGGCGACCTGCATGCCGGCGATGTTGATGCCCGCCTCGCCGAGGATGCGGCCGACGGTGCCGACGACACCCGGACGGTCCTCGTAGCGCAGGACGACCATGTGGTCGGCGAGCGCGAGGTCGACGTCGTAGTCACCGACCGCGACGATCTTCTGGATGTGCTTCGGGCCGGCCAGCGTGCCGGACACCGACACCTCCTCGCCGCCCGCGAGGGTGCCGCGCACGGTGACGACGTTGCGGTGCTCGGCCGACTCCGAGCTGGTGGTCAGCCGGACCTCGACGCCGCGCTCCTGCGCGAACAGCGGCGCGTTGACGTAGCTCACCGTCTCGTCGACGACGTCCTCGAAGACACCCTTGAGCGCGGACAGCTCCAGCACCTTCACGTCGTGCTGGGTGATCTCGCCGTAGACCTCGACGTCGAGGCGGTGCGCGACCTCGCCGGCCAGCGCGGTGAAGATACGGCCGAGACGCTCGGCGAGCGGCAGACCGGGCTTGACGTCCTCGGCGATGACTCCGCCCTGGACGTTCACCGCGTCCGGCACCAGCTCGCCGGCGAGCGCGAGGCGCACCGACTTGGCGACGGCGATACCGGCCTTCTCCTGGGCCTCGTCGGTGGAGGCGCCCAGGTGCGGGGTGCAGACCACCTGGTCCAGCTCGAACAGCGGGGAGTCGGTGCACGGCTCCTTGGCGTACACGTCCAGGCCCGCGCCGGCGACCCGGCCCTCCTTCAGCGCCGCGTACAGCGCCGCCTCGTCGACGATGCCACCGCGCGCGGCGTTGACGATGCGCACGCTGGGCTTGACCTTGCGCAGCGCCTCGTCGCTGATGAGGCCGAGGGTCTCGGGGGTCTTGGGCAGGTGGACGGTGATGAAGTCGGAGACCTCCAGCAGCTCGTCCAGGGTCAGCACCTTGACGCCCATCTGCGCGGCCCGCGCGGGCTGCACGTAGGGGTCGTAGGCGACGACCTTCATGCCGAAGGCCGACATGCGCTGGGCGACCAGGGCGCCGATGCGGCCGAGGCCGACGACGCCGAGGGTCTTCTCGGCCAGCTCCACGCCCGTGTACTTGCTGCGCTTCCACTCGCCGTTCTTCAGCGCGGCGTTGGCCTGCGGGATGTTGCGGGCGGAGGCGAGGATCAGACCGCAGGCCAGCTCGGCGGCGGTCACGATGTTGGAGGTGGGGGCGTTGACGACCATCACGCCGGCCTTGGTGGCGGCGGAGACGTCGACGTTGTCCAGGCCGACGCCGGCGCGGGCGACGACCTTGAGCTTCTTCGCCGCGGCGATGGCCTCGGCGTCCACCTTGGTGGCGGAGCGGATCAGGATCGCGTCGACGTCGGCGATGGCGGGGAGCAGTTCGGCTCGGTCGGCTCCGTTGGCGTGCCGGATCTCGAAGTCCGGGCCGAGCGCGTCGACGGTCGCGGGCGACAGCTCTTCAGCGATGAGTACGACGGGTTTCGAGCTCACGTGAGTCCTCACAAGTCCAATGCGGACGGCCGTCCCGACGGCCGCAGGCGGTGGAGGGGGCTAGCCGCGGAAGACGCACGACGCTGTGGGCCTGACGCGTGTTTGTGCAGCAGTGTAGTGGCGTGGCGGTGGTCGTAATGCGCCTCTACGGAAGGATCACCCGGACGGGAAACTCCATTTTGTATGGAGGCTTTCCGCGGGATGGACAACGGGGGCCGGAGCAACCTGCCCCGGCCCCCTGACGTGAGGCTTACGCGTCCTCGTTCACCCAGCTCATCAGCTTGCGGAGCTGCTTGCCGGTGGTCTCCAGCAGGTGCTCGGAGTCCTGCTGCTTGTACTCGTTGTACTTCTTCAGACCACCGTGGTACTCGTCCATCCAGTTCTGGGCGAAGGAGCCGTCCTGGATCTCGGCGAGGACCTGCTTCATCTCGGCCTTGGTGGCGTCGGTGATGATGCGCGGGCCGGTGACGTAGTCGCCCCACTCGGCGGTCTCGGAGATGGACCAGCGCATCTTCTCCAGGCCGCCCTCGTACATGAGGTCCACGATCAGCTTCAGCTCGTGCAGGCACTCGAAGTAGGCGATCTCCGGCTGGTAACCGGCCTCGGTCAGGGTCTCGAAGCCCGCCTTGACCAGCGCGGCCGTACCACCGCAGAGGACGGCCTGCTCGCCGAACAGGTCGGTCTCGGTCTCCTCGGTGAAGGTCGTCTTGATGACGCCGGCGCGGGTGCCGCCGATGCCCTTGGCGTAGGACAGGGCGAGCGCGAAGGCGTTGCCGGAGGCGTCCTGCTCGACGGCGGCGATGCACGGAACGCCGCGGCCCTCCTCGTACTGACGGCGGACCAGGTGGCCCGGGCCCTTCGGGGCGACCATGCAGACGTCCACGCCCGCCGGGGGCTTGATGAAGCCGAAGCGGATGTTGAAGCCGTGGCCGAAGAACAGCGCGTCGCCGTCCTTCAGGTTGGGGGCGATGGACTCCTCGTAGACCTGGGCCTGGATCGGGTCCGGGACCAGGATCATGATGACGTCGGCCTCGGCGGCGGCCTCCGCCGGCGTCACCACGCGCAGGCCCTGCTCCTCGGCCTTGGCCTTGGACTTGGAGCCCTCGTGCAGACCGACGCGGACGTCGACACCGGAGTCACGCAGCGACAGCGCGTGGGCGTGGCCCTGGCTGCCGTAGCCGATGACCGCGACCTTGCGGCCCTGGATGATGGACAGGTCGGCGTCAGCGTCGTAGAACAGCTCGGCCACTTTGGGTTCTCTCCTTGGTGTGCAGGTTGTGCGTCCCACCGTATGCCGGTGAGGGGAAGGGAAGTCTCTGGGTCTCGGCATCCGGGCGGACGGTGTGTCGCCGACCGCCCGGATACCGCCGTACTTCAGCTTTACGCGGATCGGTCGAGAGCGCGCAGCGAGCGGTCGGTGATCGAACGGGCGCCGCGGCCGATCGCGATCGTGCCGGACTGCACCAGCTCCTTGATGCCGAACGGCTCCAGCATCTTGAGCATGGCGGACAGCTTCTCGCCGGACCCGGTGGCCTCGATGGTCACGGCCTCCGGGGAGACGTCCACGGTCTTGGCGCGGAACAGCTGGACGATCTCCACGATCTGGGAGCGGGTCTCGTTGTCGGCCCGGACCTTCACCAGCACGAGCTCGCGCTGCACGGCCTGACCGGGCTCCAGCTCGACGATCTTCAGCACGTTGACGAGCTTGTTGAGCTGCTTGGTCACCTGCTCCAGCGGCAGGTCCTCGACGCCCACCACGATGGTGATGCGGGAGATGTCGGGGTGCTCGGTGACACCGACCGCGAGGGAGTCGATGTTGAAGCCGCGCCGCGAGAACAGCGCGGCGATCCGGGCGAGGATGCCCGGCGTGTTCTCCACCAGGACGGAGAGCGTGTGCTTGGACATGATCTCTTTGCTCTTCCTCGCTCAGTCGTCTTCGTTGTCGCCGAAGTCGGGACGGACGTCCCGGGCGGCCATGATCTCGTCGTTGGAGGTGCCTGCGGCGACCATCGGCCACACCATCGCGTCCTCGTGGACGATGAAGTCGATGACGACCGGGCGGTCGTTGATGGAGTTCGCCTCCGCGATGACCTTGTCCAGGTCCTCCGGGCGCTCGCAGCGCAGGCCCACGCAGCCCATCGCCTCGGACAGCTTCACGAAGTCGGGCACGCGCGTGCCCTTCGCGTCCGGGTTGATGTCCTCCGGGCCGCTGTGCAGCACGGTGTTGGAGTAGCGCTGGTTGTAGAAGAGGGTCTGCCACTGGCGGACCATCCCGAGGGCGCCGTTGTTGATGATGGCGACCTTGATCGGGATGTTGTTCAGGGCGCAGGTGGTCAGTTCCTGATTGGTCATCTGGAAGCAGCCGTCGCCGTCGATCGCCCAGACCGTCTGGTCCGGCGCGCCGGCCTTGGCGCCCATGGCGGCCGGGACGGCGTAGCCCATCGTCCCGGCGCCGCCGGAGTTCAGCCAGGTGGCGGGCTTGTCGTACTGGATGAAGTGCGCGGCCCACATCTGGTGCTGGCCGACGCCCGCCGCGAAGATCGTGCCCTCGGGCGCGAGTTGGCCGACGCGCTCGATGACCTGCTGCGGGGAGAGCGAGCCGTCGTCCGGCTGGTCGTAGCCGAGCGGGTAGGTGTCGCGCCAGCGGTTGAGGTCGCTCCACCAGGCGGTGTAGTCGCCCTGGTGGCCCTCGCTGTGCTCCTTCTGCACCGCCTGGACCAGGTCGGCGATGACCTCGCGGGCGTCCCCGACGATCGGCACGTCGGCGGCGCGGTTCTTGCCGATCTCGGCCGGGTCGATGTCGGCGTGGACGATCTTGGCGTACGGGGCGAAGCTGTCCAGCTTGCCGGTGACGCGGTCGTCGAAGCGGGCTCCGAGGGCGACGATCAGGTCGGCCTTCTGCAGCGCGGTGACGGCGGTGACCGCACCGTGCATGCCCGGCATTCCCACGTGCAGCGGGTGGCTGTCGGGGAACGCGCCGAGCGCCATCAGGGTGGTGGTGACGGGCGCTCCGGTGAGTTCGGCGAGGACCTTCAGCTCGGCGGTGGCCCCCGCCTTGATGACGCCGCCGCCGACGTAGAGGACGGGACGCTTCGCGGAGGTGATCAGCTTGGCCGCCTCGCGGATCTGCTTGGCGTGCGGCTTGGTCACCGGGCGGTAGCCGGGCAGGTCCATGGTGGGCGGCCAGGTGAAGGTCGTCTTCGCCTGGAGGGCGTCCTTGGCGATGTCGACCAGGACCGGGCCGGGGCGGCCGGTGGAGGCGATGTGGAACGCCTGCGCGATGATCCGCGGGATGTCCTCGGCCTTGGTGACGAGGAAGTTGTGCTTGGTGATCGGCATGGTGATGCCGACGATGTCCGCCTCCTGGAAGGCGTCCGTGCCGATCGCCTTCGAGGCGACCTGACCGGTGATCGCGACCAGCGGGACGGAGTCCATGTGGGCGTCGGCGATCGGCGTGACCAGGTTGGTGGCGCCGGGGCCGGAGGTGGCCATGCAGACGCCGACCTTGCCGGTGGCCTGCGCGTAGCCGGTGGCCGCGTGGCCGGCGCCCTGCTCGTGGCGGACCAGGACGTGGCGCACCCGGGTGGAGTCCATCAGGGGGTCGTACGCCGGCAGGATCGCGCCGCCGGGAATGCCGAATACCGTGTCAGCGCCGACCTCCTCGAGGGAGCGGATGAGGGACTGCGCACCCGTCACGTGCTCGACGGGGGCGGACTGCTGTCCTCCGGATCGGGGCCGCGGCTGCGGATGGGCCCCGGTGGCCTGCTCGGTCATCGGCATTCTCTTCTCGATGCTGAGGGTTTTTGCGAGGTTTGTGCGGAGTTCAAGCGCTGCACGAAAGGCACTCGTGCAACAAAAAACCCCTCGTGCCGCAAGGCAAGCGAGGGGAGCGCGCCGGTGAGGTCGCTGGGGTTTCCGGATCGTCCTCCGGTGGGCCCCAGCTCAGCCGACGCGCTGTCCAAGTACGAGAATTCGGGTGCGCATGGCACTGACCCTCCCCCCGACGCGCACCACGTGTCAAGTGGGTGGGACGGGAGTCTCAGAATGTGAACGAAGGGCACTGCCGCCTCCCAGAACAGCGGGAACACCCCCTGTGTACACCCCGGAACCCCTTTTCATGGCTCGTTCACCCCCGGGGCGCTCCAGCGGTTCCCTGGCGGTCCCGGCGAAGGCCGGCTCGGCCGGGGCGTGCGGCACCGGGTAGTGGCCGGATCCGAGCGCCCGGCGCAGCCGGTACTCGTCCAGCGGACCCGCGAAGGCCATGCCCTGCCCGTGTGTGCAGCCCATCGCGCGCAGGGCGACGACCTGCTCCGGCAGATCCACGCCCTCGGCCACGGACTGCAGCCCGAGATCGCCGGCGATCCGCAGCAGACCACCGGTGATCTTGTGCAGCCGCGCGGACTCCACGACGCCCTCGACCAGACCGCGGTCGAGCTTCAGGATGTCCACCGGGAGCCTTCGGAGCGCCGTGATGGCCGCGTAGCCGCTGCCGAAGCCGTCCAGCGCGATCCGCACCCCGAGCCGGCTGAGCGCGGTCAGCCGCCGCTCCAGCTCGTCCAGGGAGATCCGCGGATCGGCGTCGGACAGTTCGAGGACCAGCGCGCCGGGCGGCAGCCCGTGCCGGGTCAGCAGCGCCTCCACCGGGCCGAGCGGCATCGAGCGGTCCAGCAGCCGCCGGGCGCCGACCCGCACGGCCACCGGTACGACGGTTCCGGTCGCGGCCCGCTCGGCGGCCTGCTCGACGGCCTCCCGCAGGATCCAGCGGTCGAGCTCGGCGGTCTTGTCGCCGTCCTCGGCCATCCGCAGGAACTCGGCCGGGGTGAACAGCACCCCCTGCGAGGAGCGCCAGCGCGCCTGCGCCGACACGGCCGTGATCCGGCCACTGTCGAGGCACACCACCGGCTGGTGCAGCAGTACGAACTCGCCGTCGTGCAGCGCGGCACGGAGCCGGGTGGCCAGCTCCGCCTTGCGTACGACGTCCTGCTGCATCTGCGGCTTGTACAGCTCGACCCGGCCCTTGCCGGCCGCCTTCGCGCGGTACATCGCGAGGTCGGCGTTGCGCAGCAGCTCGCCCGCGCCGAGGCCCGGCTCGGCGAAGGCGACGCCGATGGAGGCGTTGACCCGGACGTCGCTGCCGTCGATGGCGTACGGCTGGGAGAGGGTGACCCTGAGGCGGTCGGCGAGCTCCAGGATGTTCCGCTCCCGGGCGGCACGGTCACGCGTGCCGTCCCCGACGATCAGGGCCGCGAACTCGTCGCCGCCGAGCCGGGAGGCGGTGTCTCCCTGCCGGACCGCGTCCTGGAGTCTGCGGCCGGCCTGGACGAGCAGTTCGTCCCCGGCCTGGTGCCCGATCGTGTCGTTGACGGCCTTGAAGCCGTCCAGGTCGATGAAGAGCACCGCCGTGTTGCGCAGGGCGGCGCCCCGGTCCGTGGCGCGGCGGCCGGAGAGGGCCTGCTGGACGCGCCGGGTGAACAGCGCGCGGTTGGGCAGGTCGGTCAGCGGGTCGTGCTCGGCGTTGTGCTGCAGCTGCGCCTGCAGGCGTACCCGCTCGGTGACGTCCCGGCTGTTGAAGATCAGGCCGCCGTGGTGGCGGTTGACGGTCGACTCGACGTTGAGCCAGCCTCCGCCGCTCTCGGCTTCTCCCCCGGCGCGGGAGGTGCCCCCACCCCCGGAGCGGAAGCGGCACTCGATGCGGGTGGTGGGTTCCTCCAGGGGGCTGGCGGCCAGGAAGCGGCGCACCTCGTGCAGCACACAGCCCAGGTCCTCCGGGTGGATGAGTGCGGCCAGTTCCGTGCCCACCAGGTCCTCGGCGGGCCGGCCGTAGACCCCGGCGGCGGCCGGGGAGACGTACCGCAGGATGCCGTTGGGTGCGGCGATCATGATCACGTCGCTGGAGCCCTGCACCAGGGAGCGGAAGTGGTTCTCCTTCTGCGCCAGTTCCTGGGTCAGGGTGATGTTGTCCAGCAGCATGATGCCCTGCCGGATGACGAGTGCGAGGACGACGGCGCCCGCGGTGATCAGCACGACGTGGTCGGGTCGGCGGCCGTTGAGGACGTTGTACAGGATGCCCAGGGTGCACACGGCGGCGGCGAGGTACGGGGTGAGGGCGGCGAGGGAGCCGGTGAGCGGCCGGCCGGCCGGGTAGCGGCTGTGCTCACCGCCCGGGGCGGGCAGGGACACGTGGTGGTGGCTCGTGCCGCGCTGTCCGGGCAGGTGCTCGTGCACCACGCGCGTGTGTCCGTCCGGTACGTGCGCGTCCTGCGCGCCCTTGCGCCGGGGCGCTGCCCAGGGGGCGTAGGCGAGCAGCAGCGAACCGGCGAACCAGCCGGCGTCCAGCAGCTGACCGGAGCGGTAACTGCTGTGCAGCAGCGGTGAGGTGAACAGCGCGTCGCACATCACGGTCAGCGCGAGCGCGCCGATCGCCGTGTTCACCGCGGTGCGGTTGCCCGGGGCGCGGCGGAAGTGCAGCGCGAGCACCATGCTGACGAGGGCGATGTCGAGCAGCGGGTACGCCAGCGACAGCGCGGTGTGCGCCACGCTCGGTCCGTCGAACCGGGCCGCCTGGGCGAGCGCGAGGCTCCACGACAGCGTGAGCAGCGAGCCGCCGATCAGCCAGGCGTCCAGCGCCAGGCAGATCCAGCCGGCCTTGGTCACCGGCCGTTTGGCGAGCACCAGCAGGCCCACGATGGCGGGCGGCGCGAAACACAGGAAGAACAGGTCGGCGTAGGAGGGGCTGGGCACGGGCCGTCCGAGGACCACCTCGTACCACCCCCAGACCGCGTTGCCGAGGGCCGCCATCGCCGAGGAGAGGGCGAACAGCAGCCAGGCGGAGCGGAAGCGGACACGTGGGTTGCGGGCGTACACGAAGCAGGAGACGGCGGCGGTGCCCGCCGCGGCGCTCAGCCCGAAGTCGCCCATGAACAGCGCCACTTCGTTCGTACCCCAGTCGAACGCGGCCCCGACGGCGTAGGCCGCGCAGACCAGGGCGAGGACGAGTTGCTCCATCGTGCGGGTGCCCTCGCCGGCGGCCGGCCGGCGGGGCGGCGGCGCCTGCTGCGGATGCGGTGCGCGCACCGCTCCGTCGAGGGCGGTCGTCATCGAGGGCGGCGCGTTCACCGGGGCCTCCCGGTCCGCGCCGCTCCCGGGTCCCGACGGTCCCGCTGCGCCGGGTGCGCATGCCTTCTGCGGCCGCTGTGCCTGCGCTGGTGGTGACTGGTGTGGCTGGTGTGGTGATCGCGTCTGCGCGTGGCCGTGCGCCAGGGTCGTCGGCGGCTCCGCCGCGTCGGATCGTTCGTCCATAGGCCGTGCATCGCCCGTCGCCCCCCTCACAAATCTGAAATGTCCATCCCCGGCGCCGAACGTTCGGCGGCAGCCCCTGTCGGGACGATACACCAGGATCGTCACTCAGGGACATAGCTTCTCTACGCTCCGTGACGACCAGCGGGGATGCGGGTACGGGCCGCATCCGAGGGGTTGCGGAGGGTGCCGGACGCGGTGTCAGGACCCCGTCGTCAGGATCACGTTGCGCAGGGGCTCGTGGTTCACGAAGCGGGTCAACTGGTCGACGAGCAGCCGCTTCGCACGCGGCAGGAAGGCCGAGCTGGGCCCGCCCACATGGGGGCTGATGAGCACGCCGGGGGCCTGCCAGAGCGGGTGCCCGGGCGGCAGCGGCTCGGGGTCGGTGACGTCCAGGGCCGCGGTGAGCCGGCCGCTCTCCAGCTCCGTGAGCAGGGCCTTGGTGTCCACGACCGGACCGCGCGCCACGTTCACGAGCAGCGCACCGTCCTTCATCCGGGCCAGGAACTCGGCGTCCACCAGCCCTCTTGTCCGCTCCGTCAAGGGCGTGGAGAGGATCACGACGTCGGCGTGTGGAAGCAGTGAGGGCAATTCGGTGAGCGGGTGCACCGGACCGCGCGCCGTGGTGCGCTCAGAGCGCGCGACGCGCGCCACCCGCGCGAGTTCAAAGGGCGCGAGCCGGTCCTCGATGGCGGCGCCGATGGAGCCGTAACCGACGATGAGGACGGACTTGTCGGCGAGGGCGGGGTGGAACGCGCTCTGCCAGCGCTCCTGTTGCTGGGCGCGGACGAACCCGGGGATGCCGCGCAGGGAGGCGAGGGTCAGGGTGAGGGCGAGCTCGGCGGTGCTCGCCTCGTGCACCCCGCGCGCGTTGCACAGCTGCACGCCGGGCCGGATGACCGACAGCCGCGAGGTGACGTCGTCGACGCCGGCGGTGAGGGTCTGGATCACCTGGACGTTCGTCAGCCGCTCCAGCGGGCGCACCCGGACCGGCAGAGGCGTCATGTACGGCACGACGTACACGGCGCAGTCCGCCGGGTCGCCCGGGAACGGCTGGTCACCGTCCTCACCGCCGTCCCAGAACAGGTAGCGGGGCCCCGCGGGCAGCCCCTCGATCTCCTCCGGCTCCATGGGGAGCCACACATCAGCGCTCATGCCAAGGAGGCTATGTCAGGTGCGGCGCGTGCAGAGGTTAGGTTGGGGGCCGGGCAGAGGGAGGTTCACGAGCAGGTGGAGCGCAGGACGATCGGCGCGGGGGCGCTCGCGGTGGGGGCCGTCGGACTCGGGTGCATGCCGATGAGCTGGGCGTACAGCGGGTCGCGGCAGCGGGGCGACGAGTCGCTCAGAACCGTGCACCGGGCGCTGGAGCTGGGCTCGAACCTCCTGGACACGGCGGACATGTACGGGCCCTTCACCAATGAGCTGCTGCTGGGCCGGGTGCTGAAGGAGCGGCGCGCGGACGCCTTCGTCTCCACGAAGGTCGGGCTGCTGGTGGGCGAGCAGCACATCGTGGCCAACGGCCGCCCGGGCTATGTGAAACGTGCCTGCGACGCCTCCCTGCGCCGTCTCCAGACGGACGTGATCGACCTCTACCAGCTGCACCGTGCCGACCCCGAGGTCCCCGTCGAGGAGACCTGGGGCGCGATGGCCGAGCTGGTGCGGGCCGGCAAGGTGCGGGCACTGGGCCTGTGCGCGGTGGGGGCGCGCGGGGGCCGCCGGTCCGGGGCCGGGCTGCACGACGGGACCCTGCGCCAGTTGCAGCGGGTGCAGCAGGTGTTCCCGGTGGCCGCGGTGGAGGCGGAGCTGTCGGTGTGGTCGCCGGAGGCGCTGCGGGCGCTGCTGCCGTGGTGCGAGGCACGGGGCGTGGGTCTGCTCGCGGCGATGCCGCTGGGCAACGGCTTCCTGACCGGCATGCTGACTCCGGGCCAGGGCTTCGAACCGGACGACGTCCGGGCCCGCCATCCCCGTTTCACGGCGGAGATGATGGCGGCCAACCAGCCGGTCGTCGCGGGCCTGCGCCGGATCGCGCGCCGCCACGGAGAGCACGTCACGCCGGCCCAGGTGGCGCTGGCCTGGGTCCTGGCCCAGGGCCGCCACGTCATCGCCTTGCCGGGCACGAAGCAGGAACGCTGGGCCGTCGAGAACGCGGCGGCGGCCGGCCTGCGCCTGACCCAGCAGGACCTGACCGAGGTGTCGAGGCTGCCGGCCGCGCAGGGGTCGTGGGAGTGAGGGGTTGCGGGGTCGGTTTCCGGGGATCGGGAACCCGGGCGGCGCGGGCGGTGTATGAGAGGAAGCAATGCCGGCGGACCGCCGCTTCGAAGGGATCGTGATCGTGCGACGACGACCTGTGTCGGCCCTGTTGGCCGTGGCCGCCCTCCTGCTGACGGCCGGCTGCTCCTCCGACGGGGGCGGGTCCCCGAGCGGGGGCGGCCCGTCCACGGGTACGGCGCCGGGCACGGCCCCCTCCGGCCGTGCCACCGAATCCGCCGCACCGGCCAGGGGATCGGTGAAGGTGCTGCGGACCGTGGCCGAGGGCCTGAAGACGCCGTGGGGCCTGGCGCCGCTGCCCGACGGGGGTCTGCTGGTCTCCTCCCGCGACGACGGCACGATCATCCGGATCGACGACAGGACGGGCCGCGGGACCGTGCTCGGCAAGGTCTCCGGGGTCTCCCCGGCCGGCGAGGGCGGTCTGCTGGGCATCGCCCTCTCCCCCGGCTACGCCTCGGACCACATGATCTACGCCTACTTCACCTCGGCCTCGGACAACCGCATCGTCCGCGTCCTGTACGACGAGCGGAAACCGGCCGGTGAGCAACTGGGCGCCCCGGACACGGTGTTCAAGGGCATACCCAAGGGCGTCATCCACAACGGCGGCCGGATCGCGTTCGGGCCGGACGGGATGCTGTACGCGGGCACCGGCGAGAGCGGCGAGCGGGGCCTGGCCCAGGACCGGAAGTCGCTGGGCGGAAAGATCCTGCGGCTGACCCCGGAGGGCGAACCGGCCCCGGGCAATCCCTTCCCCGGCTCCCCGGTGTACTCGTACGGCCACCGCAACGTCCAGGGCCTGGCCTGGGACGACCGGCAGCGCCTGTTCGCCTCGGAGTTCGGCCAGGACACCTGGGACGAGCTGAACGCGATCAAGCCGGGCGGGAACTACGGCTGGCCGCGGGCCGAGGGCAGGTCCTCCGACGCCGCCTTCCAGAACCCGATCGCCCAGTGGCACACCGACGACGCCTCGCCCAGCGGCATCGCCTACGTGAACGGAGTGATCTGGATGGCGGGCCTGAAGGGTCAGCGGCTGTGGCGGATCCCGCTCAAGGGCACGGAGGCCTCGGCGGCGCCCCAGGCCTTCCTCGCCGGTGCCTACGGCCGGCTGCGCACGGTGATCGCGGCGGGCGGGGACAAGGTGTGGCTGGTGACGAGCAACACCGATGGCCGGGGCCGGCCGAAGAAGGGCGACGACCGGGTGCTCGAGGTGCGGGTGAAGTAGCGCTCGCCGGACCGCTCACGCCTCCTCGGCGCCCTCGTCCGGTCGCCGCTCCGGCTCCGCCTCGGCGGGCGGTGGTCCGGGCAGGCGTATCACCGCCTTCCCGGACGTGAGGTCTATGGGCCCCCGTCCGGGGTCGTTGTCACCGACGTCCTCACGGGTCAGTTCCAGACGGTTCTGTTCGTCCCGGGTGTGTTTGCGACCGGGCGCGAACAGTTCCTCGAAGGCGTTGAACACGGCCCCTCCCCCGCTTTCTCCCCCTTGTGGCGTTTCTCCAGCGTAGGTCTCAGCCCGCCCTCCCGGCAGTGAGCGTCTCGGCCGGGAACAGTCCCAGCCGGTGCGCCACCGCCGCCGCCTCTCCCCGGCCCGAGACACCGAGCTTGCTCAGGATGTTGGACACGTGGACGCTCGCGGTCTTGGGCGAGATGAACAGCTCCTCGGCGATCTGGCGGTTGGTACGGCCGGCCGAGACCAGGCGCAGGACGTCCCGCTCCCGGTTGGTGAGGCCGAGTTCGGCGGCGGGGTCGGCGGCGGCGAGGCCCTGCCGGGGCGCGCGGCTCAGGGTGAGCCGGGCCCGCTGGGCGAGCCGGGCGACGGCGTCGGCGAGGGACCGGGCGTCGAGGTGTCCGGCGACCGCCGCGGCCAGCCGGAGCAGTTCCGCCGCGCGGTCGCGTTCGTCGTCACCGCCGTCTGCCAGGAGCGCGCCGGCCAGGCGGTGGCGGGCCCGGGCGAGCTCGTAGGGGCGGTCCAGGCACTCGAAGGCGGTGACGACGGGCGACCAGTCGTCGGCGGTGTCCGTGCCCTTCGCGCGGCGCAGCTCGGCGCGGGTCCACTGTTCGTAGGCCTGCCAGAGCGGGGCGCCGGTGGTGAGGTTGCGTACGGCGTCGGCCAGGCGGTCGAGGATCTCGCCGCGGTCCGGTCCGGCGGCGGGCAGGGTGCGGGTCTCGGCCTCCGCGGTGGCGGCGGCCCGCAGCAGCGGCCAGCCGTAGCGCTGGGTGCCGGGCGGGAATCCGTCGTCCAGGGCCCGGAGCAGTTCGGCTCGGGCGTCTGCGATACGGCCCTCCTGGGCGGCGACGCCGAGGGCGACCCTGGCCACGGGCAGAGAGAGCTGCGGCATGGGGTCATGGGTGCCGTAGTGGGCGCGGGCGGCGGCGAGTTGGCGGGCCGCCTCGGCGAGGTCGCCGCGGGCTAGGGCGAGGTGGGCCAGGCGCAGGGCGCCCTGGCCACGGGGCTTGGCGCTGTGGCCGACGCGGGTCGCGTGGGCGGCGGTCTCGGCGGCCTCCGCCCAGTCGCCCAGCGAGTACAGCGCCTCGGACAGGTTGCCCCGGGTCCACGCCTCGGAGTCCATCAGCCCGTGGGCGCGGGCGAAGGCGATCCCCTCGCGCAGGAGGGGGACGGCCTCCCGGTCCCGGCCGATGCTCTGCAGCTCGGACGGCAGGTTCACATAGGCGCGGCCGGCGACATAGTGCACGCCCTCCGCGAGGCTGTCCCGCAGCACCTGCCGCATCTCCGCCAGGCCGGTCTCGGTGTCGCCCGCGTCCACCTTGAGACCCCCGAGGGTGAGGCGGGCGTGCAGTTCGATGTCGCGGGCACCGACCATGCGCGCGTACTCCACGGCCCGCTCGGCGGCGGCGAAGGCCTCGCGTCCGGGCCGGTGCAGCATGGACCAGCCGGCGGCGAGGGCCAGCACCTCGGCGTGCACCTCGGACGGCGGCAGGCCGCGCACCAGGTCCTGGGCGGTGGCCAGTTCCTGCCGGCCGTCGCCGCGGCCCTGGGCCTGGACGAGCCGGGAGCGCTGCACCCAGAACCAGGCGGCGCGCAGGGGGTCCGGTTCCTCCTCCAGGAGACGCAGCGCCCGCTTGGTGATCTTCAGCGCGCGTTCGCGTTCGCCGCCGAAGCGGCCCGCGACGGCGGCCTCGGCCATCAGGTCGAGATAGCGCAGCGGGGTGGTGGCCGGGTCGCAGCCGCAGGGCGGGTAGACCTCGGCGTAGTCGACCGGGCGCAGGGCGGAACGCACCTCCTGCGGGGCGCTGTCCCACAGCTCCATCGCCCGCTCCAGCAGCCCTAGTTGCTCGGTGTAGGCGTGCCGGCGGCGGGCCACGACGGAGGCGTCCAGGACGGCGGGCAGGGCCTTGGCCGCGTCGTGGGCGTGGTACCAGTAGCTGGCGAGACGCATCACGCGCGCGTCGGCCGGGACGAGCGTGGGGTCGCTCTCCAGGGCTTCGGCGTACCGGCGGTTGAGCCGGGAGCGTTCGCCGGGCAGCAGGTCGTCCGCGACGGCCTCGCGGACCAGGGAGTGCCGGAAGCGGTAGCCGTCGCCGGCCGGGGTGACGGTGAGGAGGTTGGCGCCGACGGCGGTCCGCAGCGCCTCGATGAGATCGTCCTCGCCGAGCCGGGCGACGGCCGCGATCAGCCGGTACTCCACGGTGGAGCCGCCCTCGGCGACGACCCGGGCGACGCGCTGGGCGCTCTCGGGCAGCGTCTCGACACGCACCAGGAGCAGGTCGCGCAGGGAGTCGGTGAGGCCGGTGCAGCAGCCGTCGCAGCCGGCGACGGCCAGTTCCTCGACGAAGAAGGCGTTGCCGTCGGAGCGTTCGAAGATCTCGTCGACCTGGGCGGGGTCGGGTTCGGCGGCGAGGATGCCGGCGATCTGGCGGGCGACCTCCTCGCGGGTGAAGCGGTCGAGTTCGACCCGGCGGACGGTGCGCAGCCGGTCGAGCTCGGCGAGCAGGGGGCGCAGCGGGTGGCGGCGGTGGATGTCGTCGGAGCGGTAGGTGGCGAGGACGAGGAGCCGGCCGGCGCGCAGGGTGCGGAAGAGGTAGGCGAGGAGGTGGCGGGTGGAGGCGTCGGCCCAGTGCAGGTCCTCCAGCACGAGCACGACCGGCCGCTCGGCGGCGACCTGTTCCAGCAGCCGGGCGGTGAGCTCGAACAGGCGGGCCATGCCCTGCTCGTCGTGCCCGCCGGCGCCGGCCTCGCCCAGGTCGGGCAGGAGGCGGGCCAGTTCCTCCTCCTGTCCGCGCGCTGCGGCGGCGAACTCCTCGGGCAGGGCGTCCCGCAGCGCGCGCAGCGCGGTGGAGAAGGGGGCGAACGGCAGGCCGTCGGCGCCGATCTCCACACAGCCGCCGACGGCGACGACCGCGTGCCGGCCGGCGGCCGCGGCGAACTCCTCGACGAGGCGGGTCTTGCCGACGCCGGCCTCGCCGCCGAGCAGCAGCGCCTGCGGCTCACCGGCGCGGGCGCGGGCGAGCGCGTCGTTCAGGGTGTCCAGCTCGTCGGTGCGGCCGATGAACACGGGACTCACGGACTTGGTCTCCACGGGCCCGAGCATCGCACGAGGGCCGGATGGCGCGGCAGCGGTTTTCCACAGCTTCGGTGTGATCGTCGCACCGCCGCTCGGAAGGGCTGTGGAAACAGACGGAAGGGTCGTACGACTGGGGTGGACAGTCGTACGACCCTCATCCGGCGGGCCCGGAGGGCGGCCGACCCCCGTACGGCCGCCCTCCGCACCGGGCCCCTTCATCGGTCCGGTGTTCACGCGGTGCGCGGGATCCGGTGCCGGCGGGGCCGGTCGGTATGGGACTCGGCGGCCGCGCCGCCGTGTCCGGCCGATCCCGCGCGGCGGGCGGCGCGGCGGGCCCGGGCGGCCTCGCGGGCCAGGCGCTGCTGCTCGGCCTCGAGGATCAGCTGGGCGGAGCGCATCTTGTGGTACTCGATCTCGATCACGGTGGGTCCTTCGAGGAGAGTCGGTGTCGTGCGTCGCTTTCCGCGATGCCTCCACCTTCGTCTCCCAGGGGGGTGCGCCACATCGGGAGAGTTCCGCATCTTCGGGCGCCGTACGGGCCCCACGCGCGCGTAAGGGGCCTCAGGGAGTCCGTAAGGTGCTCATGGATTTCCCTAAGGCCCCTGGGACCTGCGCGTTCTCAGCCCGTCGAGGGCAGGGCGAGCAGGGCGTCGGAGTACTTCAGTACGGCCAGCAGCAGGCCGATGACGCCGAGCGAGACGCCCGCCCAGGCGACGGACCTGATCCACGGCTCCTGGGTACGGCCGGGGGCGCCGAAAGCGGGCCGGGCGAGCACGACCACGCCGGTGAGCAGCGCGGCCAGCGCGAACAGGCCGGCCCACAGGGCGGTGCTGTGCCAGGCGTTGCCGTAGACCGCCTTGATCTGGGCGGCGACGCTCGCGGTGGAGGAGGTGTGCAGCTGGCCGGCGAGCTGCTCGCGGGCGCCGGCGACGGTGCCGATCCAGCCGCCGCTGAGCGAGACGAGGCCCAGCGCGGCGGAGACCACGGCACCGGCGCCCTGGCCGACCCCGGAGGGCACCTTCTCCTGGTCGGGTTCCTGCTCCCCGGCGTCCGCCTCCTCGACGGTGTCGGCCTGCCCGGTGCCGTCCTCAAGGGTCTCCGCCCGCGCGGCCCCCGCATCGGTGGTGGCGGCCTCCACCGCCGTCTCGTCGCCCTGCGCCTCGGTGCCGGCCGCGGCGCCTTCCTGTGTCTTCGTAGCCATGCCCGGCACCGTACGGACGTTGTCTGAGAGGTCTCTTAATGATCGTTGTGGGCGCCACGCGCGCGTGCCGCACGCCATTCGGGGGCGAGCACCGACCAGATCTCGGTGCTGGCGCGCACACCCTGGTGCGGGTAGTTCTCGCGGAGCATGCCCTCGCGGGTCATGCCGAGCCGCCGGGCCACGTTGATGCTGGGCTCGTTGGCGGAGGACGCGTACCACTCCACGCGGTGCATGCCGCGGTCCTCGAAGGCCCACTCCAGTAGTACCCGCATGCCCCGGGTGACCAGACCACGCCCGGCCGCCGCGGGCTCCAGCCAGCAGCCGGCCTCGCACACGCCGCTCGGGGTGTCCCACACCCTGAACAGCAGGCCGCCGACCAGCTTCCCGTCCAGCCAGATGCCGTGCAGGCCGCCCGTGTCGGCGGCGCGCTTGTCGGCGTACGACCTCAGCCAGGAACGCGCGCCGGCCAGGTCGGACACCACCTCCGCCAGCCCGATGTGCCGGCCGATGAACTCCCGCCCCCGGTCGATGTTGGCGAGGAGCTCCTCGGCGTGCCAGACCTCCAGAGGCCGCAGCTCGGCGCCGTCGTCACCCAGGGATATCGCGTACATCGCGCTGCTCTTCCTTCCGCAATTCCTCCACCGAGACCCCGCCGAGCCTCTCATGCGCGGCGCGGCACCCGGGCGGCTCGATGCTGACGCGGGGCAGGCGGCGCTCCAGCCAGGCGGGCAGCCACCAGTTGGCGGCGCCGAGCAGATGCATCAGGGCGGGCACGAGCAGGGTGCGCAGGACGAAGGCGTCCAGGGCGACGGCCGAGGCGAGCGCTATGCCGAACATGGCGATCACGCGGTCACCGCTGAGCACGAAGGCGAGGAAGACCGAGATCATGATGATCGCGGCGGAGTTGATGACCCGGCTGGTCTCGGCGAGACCCACGCGGACGGCGCGCCGGTTGTCGCCGGTCTCCAGCCACTCCTCGTACATCCGGCTGACCAGGAAGACCTGGTAGTCCATGGAGAGGCCGAAGAGCACCGACACCATGATCACGGGCAGGAACGGCTCGATGGGCCCGGCCCGGCCGAGGCCGAGCAGTTCGCTGCCCCAGCCCCACTGGAAGACGGCGACGACGATGCCGAACGCGGCGGCCACGGCGGCGATGTTCATCACCGCGGCCTTCAGCGGGATGCCGAGCGAGCGGAACGCGACGAGCAGCAGCAGACAGCCGAGCCCGATGACCGCCCCCACGAACAGCGGCAGTTTGCCGACGATCACATCAGCGAAGTCGTCGTAGCCGGCGGTGACTCCGCCGACCTGAATGTCGAGGGAGGTGCCCGCCTCCGCGCGCGGCAGCACCTCCGTGCGCAGCCGGTCCACCAGGTCGCTGGTCGCCTGCGACTGCGGTGCGGAGTCGGGCACGACCGTGAGGTACGCGGTACCGCCGCCGGTGGCGTAGGTGGCCGGGGTGACGGAGGCGACGCCCGGGGTGGCGCGCAGGGTCGTGTCGAGGTTGTCCAGGGCGAGCTTGTCCGCGCCGCCGTCCACCCGGGCCACCAGGGTGAGCGGACCGTTCACCCCGGGTCCAAAGCCCTCGGCGAGCAGGTCGTAGGCCCTGCGGGTGGTGGAGCCGCGGGGGTCGTTGCCCTGGTCGGAGGTGCCGAGGTGGAGGGAGAGGGTCGGCAGGGCGAGCAGCGCGACCACGCCGACGGCGAGCGAACCGAGCAGCTTGGGGCGGCGTTCGACCAGCGCCGACCAGCGGGCGGCGAGGCCGGTGGGCAGCTCGGGACGCGGTCCGTGCTCGGCGAGCCGGCGCCGCTCACGGCGGCTGAGGGCCCGTGGGCCGATGTACGACAGCAGGGCGGGCAGCAGGGTGACCGAGGCCGCGACGGTGAGCACGACCGTCAACGAGGCTGCCACGGCGACCCCGTTGAGGAAGCTCAGACGCAGTATCAGCATCCCCAGCAGGGCGATGCACACCGTCGCACCCGCGAAGACGACCGCGCGTCCGGTGGTGGCCACGGCGTTCACGGCGGCCTCGGTGACACTCAGGCCGCGTTTCAGTCCGCGCCGGTGTCTGGTCACTATGAACAGCGCGTAGTCGATGCCGACGCCGAGGCCGATCAGCATGCCGAGCATCGGCGCGAAGTCGGCGACGTTCATGGCGTGTCCGAGCAGCCCGATGCCGGAGTAGGCGGTGCCGACGCCGACCAGCGCGGTGGCGATGGGCAGGGCGGAGGCGGCGAGCGAACCGAAGGCGAGGAACAGCACGACGGCCGCGACGAGCACGCCGACCACCTCGGCGGTGTGTTCGCGCGGGGACGCGGTGAGCCCGATCGCGCTGCCGCCCAGCTCCACCCGCAGCCCGTCGCCCGCCGCGGCCCGGGCGGTGCGCACCACGGCCTGTGCCTCGGACCGGTCGATGTGATCGGCCGGCTGGGCGAAGGTGACGGTCGCGTAGCCCGTATGGCCGTCGGCGCTGATCCGGTGGGCGCCGTGGTGGCCGTACGGGCCGGTCACCGAGGCCACGCCGGGCAGCGAGGCGATCCGGTCCATGGCGCGGGTCATGGTCTGTTCGACGTCGGCGGCGCGGACGGTGCCGGTGACGGTGTGCCAGACAACGGTGTCGCTGTCCCCGCCCAGGCCCGGGAAGCCCTCCTCGAGCAGGTGCGCGGCACGGCCGGACTCGGTGCCGGGGACGTCGTAGTCGTTCGAGTACGCCGAACCCGCCACGGCGGCGGCAGCGGTGACCCCGCCGAAGGCGAGGAGCCACAGCAGCACGGTGATCAGCCGGTGCCGGACACACCAACGGGCGAGGTCTGCCACGGACGTGCTCCCAGAAGACGATTTGTTGATCTTTGGCCGGGAACGATCGTCCATAAACTGAACAGCCCGCAAAGAAGGTATGTGCAACCGCAGAACACTCTTGCAGGCGAAAGTGATCGTTTGCCGTGATCGTGGGCTTATTCACAGGAGTGGGAGGGACATCACAGGACACTCCGGCGAACTCTGTCGCCCGGGCCGCCACTTCGGGCCTTGGCGGCAGCCATGCGTACGGCCCCGGAAGGCATGCCTTCCGGGGCCGTACGGGTGCGCAGTCCGGGCCTCAGCCCTCGCTCACGCCCAGCTGCTGAAGGATCAGCTCCTTGACGCGGGCCGCGTCGGCCTGGCCGCGGGTGGCCTTCATGACCGCGCCGACCAGGGCGCCGGCCGCGGCCACCTTGCCGCCGCGGATCTTGTCCGCGATGCCCGGGTTGCCGGCGATGGCCTCCTCGACCGCGGTGGTCAGCGCACCCTCGTCGGAGACGACCTTCAGGCCGCGCTTGTCGACGACCTCGTCCGGGGTGCCCTCGCCCGCGAGGACGCCCTCGATGACCTGGCGGGCCAGCTTGTCGTTCAGGTCGCCCTTCGCGACGAGCTCGGTGACCCGGGCCACCTGCTCCGGCGTGATGGCCAGCTCGTCCAGTGCCTTGCCGGACTCGTTGGCGCTGCGCGCCAGTTCACCCATCCACCACTTGCGGGCGGAGGCGGCGTCGGCACCGGCGTCGATCGTGGCGACGATCGGGTCCAGCGCACCGGCGTTCAGGATCGCCTGCATGTCGGTGGCCGAGATGCCCCACTCGGCGAGCAGCCGGGTGCGGCGGACCAGCGGCAGTTCGGGCAGCGCCGCACGGATCTCCTCGACCCATGCGCGGGACGGGGCGACCGGGACGAGGTCGGGCTCCGGGAAGTACCGGTAGTCCTCGGCCTCCTCCTTCACGCGGCCCGAGGTCGTGGACCCGGTGTCCTCGTGGAAGTGGCGGGTCTCCTGGACGATCGTGCCGCCGCCGGAGAGCACGGCCGCGTGGCGCATGATCTCGTAGCGGGCCGCACGCTCGACCGAACGCAGGGAGTTGACGTTCTTGGTCTCGGAGCGCGTGCCGAACTTCTCGCTGCCCTTGGGCATCAGCGACAGGTTCACGTCGCAGCGCATCTGGCCCATCTCCATGCGGGCCTCGGACACGCCGAGGGCACGGATGACCTCGCGCAGCTCGCGGACGTACGCCTTGGCGACCTCGGGGGCGCGCTCGCCGGCGCCGACGATCGGCTTGGTGACGATCTCGATGAGCGGGATGCCGGCGCGGTTGTAGTCCAGCAGGGAGTGGGACGCGCCGTGGATACGGCCCGTGGCGCCGCCGACGTGCGTCGACTTGCCGGTGTCCTCCTCCATGTGGGCGCGCTCGATCTCCACGCGGAAGGTCTCCCCGTCCTCCAGCTGGACGTCGAGGTAGCCGTTGAAGGCGATCGGCTCGTCGTACTGGGAGGTCTGGAAGTTCTTCGGCATGTCCGGATAGAAGTAGTTCTTCCGGGCGAAGCGGCACCACTCGGCGATCTCGCAGTTCAGCGCGAGACCGATCCTGATCGCGGACTCGACGCCGGTCGCGTTGACGACCGGGAGCGCGCCGGGCAGGCCGAGGCAGGTCGGGCAGGTCTGGGTGTTCGGGTCGGCACCGAGCGCCGTCGAACAGCCGCAGAACATCTTGGTCTTGGTGCCGAGTTCGACATGGACCTCGAGGCCCATGACGGGGTCGTACGACGCCAGCGCGTCCTCGTACGACACCAGGTCGGTCGTGGTGGTCACGGTGAAAACTTCCCTCTCAGCCCAGCAGGACGTCGTCGTCGCCCAGCCGCTTCAGCTCGCGGTAGAGGATCGCGAGGCCGGTCACGATCGCCACGGCGGAGACCGTGGCGTCGATCAGCCGCAGCGTGTCGTGCTCGGCGCGGGCCTTCTTGATCTGCTTGGTGACACCGATCGCGCCGAACGCGGTGGTGGCCATCGACAGGTACGTACCGGACTTGGACTTCTTGAAGTCCTTGGCCTTGGACAGCTTGCTCACAGCGACGGAGCCTCCTCCAGCAGCGGGTGACCCCACTTTTCCACGAAGGCGGCCTCGACGGCGGCGCCCACCTTGTACAGGCGGTCGTCCTGCATCGCCGGGGCGATGATCTGCAGGCCCACCGGGAGGTTGTCCTCCGGGGCGAGGCCGCAGGGCAGGGACATGGCCGCGTTGCCCGCCAGGTTGGTCGGGATGGTGCACAGGTCCGCGAGGTACATCGCCATCGGGTCGTCGGCGCGCTCGCCGATCGCGAAGGCGGTGGTCGGGGTCGTCGGCGAGACGATGACGTCGACCTGCTCGAAGGCCTTCTCGAAGTCGCGCGTGATGAGCGTGCGGACCTTCTGCGCGGAGCCGTAGTAGGCGTCGTAGTAGCCGCTCGACAGGGCGTACGTGCCGAGCATGATGCGGCGCTTGACCTCGGGGCCGAAGCCGGCCTCGCGGGTGAGGGAGGTGACCTCCTCGGCCGAGTGGCCGCCGTCGTCGCCGGTCCGCAGGCCGTAGCGCAGGCCGTCGAAGCGGGCGAGGTTGGAGGAGCACTCGGACGGCGCGATCAGGTAGTACGCCGACAGGGCGAGGTCGAAGGACGGGCAGTCCAGCTCGACGATCTCGGCGCCCAGCTCCTTCAGCAGCGCGACGGACTCGTCGAAGCGCTGGATGACGCCGGCCTGGTAGCCCTCGCCGCGGAACTGCTTGACGACGCCGACGCGCATGCCGGCCACCGAGCCGTTGCGGGCGGCCTCGACGACCGGCGGGACCGGGGCGTCGACGGAGGTGGAGTCCAGCGGGTCGTGACCGGCGATGACCTCGTGCAGGAGGGCCGCGTCCAGGACCGTACGGGCGCAGGGACCGCCCTGGTCGAGGGAGGAGGAGAAGGCGACCATGCCGAAGCGGGACACCGCGCCGTACGTCGGCTTCACGCCGACCGTGCCGGTGACGGCGGCCGGCTGGCGGATGGAACCGCCGGTGTCGGTGCCGATGGCGAGCGGGGCCTGGAAGGAGGCGAGGGCGGCGGAGGAGCCGCCGCCGGAGCCGCCGGGGATCTTGGTCAGGTCCCACGGGTTGCCGGTGGGCCCGTAGGCGCTGTTCTCCGTCGACGACCCCATGGCGAACTCGTCCATGTTGGTCTTGCCGAGGATGACGACGTCGGCGGCCTTGAGCCGCTTGGTGAGCGTCGCGTCGTACGGCGGGATCCAGCCCTCGAGGATCTTCGAGCCGACGGTCGTGGGCACGCCCTCGGTGGTGAAGATGTCCTTGAGCGCGAGCGGGACGCCGGCCAGCGGGCCGAGCTTCTCGCCGCGGGCCCGCTTCTCGTCCACGGCCCGGGCCTGGGCGAGCGCGCCCTCGCGGTCGACGTGCAGGAAGGCGTGCACCTTCTCGTCGACGGCCTCGATGCGGGCGAGGTGGGCCTCGGTGACCGCGACGGCCGTCAGCTCGCCGGAGGCGATCTTCTCGGCGATCTGTGCGGCCGTGAGCTTGATGATGTTGCTGTCCGTCATGGCGGTCACTCCTCCCCCAGGATCTGCGGCACCTTGAAACGCTGCTGCTCCTGGGCCGGGGCGCCGGAGAGCGCCTGCTCGGGGGTGAGCGAGGGACGGACCTCGTCCGCGCGCATGACGTTCGTCAGCGGGAGCGGGTGCGAGGTCGGCGGTACGTCTTGGTCGGCGACCTCGCTGACGCGGGCGACCGCGCCGATGATGTCGTCCAGCTGTCCCGCGAAGTGGTCGAGTTCTTCGGGCTTCAGCTCCAGACGCGCCAGCCGGGCGAGGTGGGCGACCTCCTCGCGCGTGATGCCAGGCATGCAGCGATCCTCTGGGTGAGTGTGTGTGGTTTGGCTCAATCCTATGGGGCGGGGCCGGGTGGCCGTTAAACGGTTTCCCCGGCCCTGTCGCTCACTGGCGGCGCCCGTCCCAGACATCGCTCTTCAGGAAGTGGTTGTCGTACAGGTCCTGGACCTCGAGGATGCTCTCCGGAGTGGCCTCGCCGAGGCGGATGCGCTGCAGGTGACGGAAGTACTCGAAGCGCTCGACGCCGGGCGTGATCACGATGAGCAGATCGGCGTCGGCACCCGGCACGGCCGCGAAGGCGTGCGGTTTGCCGGGCGGGACGACGACGAGGTCGCCGGGACCGGCGGTGACGACGTCCTCACCGGAGAGGATGTCGGCGGCGCCGTCGAGCAGGAAGAACATCTCGGCGGAGTTGTCGTGCCAGTGCGGCTTGGCGCCGTCGGCGCCGCCCGTGAGGGTGACGCGCTGGGTGGACAGGGCTCCGCCGGTCGCGCTGCTGTCGGCCAGCAGGCGGACGGTGGTGGGCGCTCGGCCGACGACCTCGGCGTCGGCCTCGCGGACGATCACGGACTCGTCGAACTCGGGCACGAACAGCGACATGGATCTCCCCTGTCAGGTCCGGTCGGACCGCGAAGAGCGGTCCGGCACTGATCCGTACAACGACCGCGGTGGCGAAGTGGATCCCGGATCCACGGCGGAAGGCCTACGGCGAACCGCTGGTGGTGGAGCCGATCACGGCCGAGGGCGAGGACTCCGGTCTGGCGTTGCCGATCGCCCGCTCCGCAGGGCCCCGAGCGGCCCGTGAGGGGGAAGCTGCGCGGGGAACCGCGCGACCAACCACAACGGACCCGCCCACGGCGACCGGGTCCATCCGCGAAGGACTATTCGGCGGCCGGCAGAGCCGCTCGCGGCCGCTGCCACCCCCGGGACCCCCGGGCCCGCAGCCACGCCGTCGTCTCCTCGGGAGGCATCGCCGCGGCGACCAGCCACCCCTGCACGGCGTCACAGCCCAGGTCGCGCAACCGCTCCCACGTCTCGTCGTCCTCCACGCCCTCGGCGACGACGAGAAGCCCCAGCGAATGCGCCAGATCCACGGTGCAGCGCACGATCTCCGCGTCCTCCGTGTCGACGGCGAGCCGCGCCACGAACGACCGGTCGATCTTCAGCTCGCTCACCGGCAGCCGCCGTAGGTGCACCAGCGACGAATACCCGGTGCCGAAGTCGTCCAGGGACATCTTCACCCCGTGCCCGGTGAGCCCGGCGAGCGTGTCCGCGGCCCGCTGCGGGTCCTCCAGCAGCACGTGCTCGGTGATCTCCAGCTGCAAGGCCCCCGCGGGGACACCGTGCCGGGCCAGCCGCGCGGCGACCGAACCCGCGAACCCGGGCGTGTGGACGTCGCGCGGGGAGACGTTGACGGCCACCGGTACCCGGAGTCCCTGCGCGCGCCACTTGGCCACCTGCCCGAGCGCGGTCTCCAGTACGTACTCCGTCAGATGGGGCATCAGCCCGGAGGACTCGGCGATCGCTATGAACTCGTCCGGCGGAACCTTCCCTCGCTCGGGGTGCACCCAGCGCACCAGCGCCTCGAGGCCGGCGACCTGACCGTCGAAGCGGACCTTGGGCTGGTAGTGCAGCTGCACCTCGTGCGCGTCCAGCGCCCGACGCAGATCGCCCAGCAGACCGAGGCGGTCCGGGGTGTTGGAGTCCCGCTTGGACTCGTACACCTCGACGCCCGTACGGTCCCGCTTCGCCTGGTACATCGCCACGTCCGCGCGCCGCAGCAGCCCCTCGGCGTCGAGTGCGTGGTCGGGGAAGACGGCCACTCCGGCGCTGGCCTCCAGGACGAGGGTGAGCCCGTCCAGGTCCAGCGGTGAGCTGAGCTCGGCGACGAGGCCGCGGGCCACGCGCGTGGCCGACGTCGTGGAGTCGGCGACGGGCAGTAACACCGCGAACTCGTCGCCGCCGAGCCGCGCGGCCTCCGCTCCGCGCGGCAGGGCGAGCCGCAGCCGGTCGGCTATCTGCAGCAGCAGCCGGTCTCCGGCGAGATGACCGAGGGTGTCGTTCACCGACCGGAACCGGTCCAGGTCGATCAGCATGAGGGCGGAACGGGCGCCGATGCGTTCGGCGTCGTCGAGGGCCGTCCAGATCCGCTCCAGCAGCCACTGGCGGTTGGGCAGTCCGGTCAGCGGGTCGCGCAGCTGCTCCTCGGCACGCGCGCGGGCCATCCACAGGGTGGAGTCGAGGGCGACGAGGGGGATGGCGAACAGCGGGAGCAGGATCGGCTCGGCATCGGCGACCACGCACAGCAGCGGTGCGATGCCGAGCAGCGCCACGGCGAGCAGGCCCTGTCTGACCAGGGCCGTACGGGCCACGGTGGGCACTCCGCCGGCGCGCGGGGCGTACAGGTACCACTGCAGGCCGCGGCTGACCGCGAGGTAGGTGGCGGCGGCGAGGACCACCTCGGGGGCGGCGGCGATGCTCCAGCTGTCCGGCCGCCAGGGCGTCTCCACGCTGGGGACGCGGCCGAACGCGCCGAGCAGCAGCGCCCCGGCGCCGATGCCGAGGATGTCCACCGCGCCGTGCAGCACGCCCTGCCGCCAGCGGTGGCGCCGGGCGATGCCGACCAGGACGACGACGGTGAGGCTGACCATGCCGGCCGGGACCCAGCCGTACAGCAGCAGGACGGCGAGGGTGAGGGCGGCGCCGGAGCCGGTGCCGCCCCACCAGCGGGCGCGGCCCAGCATGACGAGGTGGCCGACGATGACGCCGGTGAGCAGGGCCAGCGACCAGCCGACGGTGCCGCACGGGAAGAGGGCGTGGTGGCCGGTGAAGGCGCGGTAGAAGCCGGCGCCGATCACGAGCGCGGCGGCGGCCACGACGACGGCGGGCAGGGTGGGCCAGGACAGGCGCCGTTCGGGATCGGTGCCGGTCAGATCGGGGGCGGGCTCGATGGCCACGGGTATGGGCGGGTGGGCGTCGGTGGCGGTGCCGGGTCCGGCCGTGCCGGCCCGGCCTGCCGTACGCCCGTGGCCCCGCACCGTCCACCGGGTCACCCGCCAGGTGCCCGTGCGACGGCGCAGACGCAGCCGTGAGTCCGGGGCGACGCTTTCGGTCGGTTCCATTCCCGTCCCTCTCACAGCCGGCGGTGCCCACGCCACGCGGCCCGATGTCCGACACCCATCAGCAGCTCCGCGTTGAAGAAACCTTCCCCGCGCGCCGGGAGCGCACGGGGATGCCCCAACCGCAGCTGGGCACGGCAGGTGCACATCTCAACAGTAGGCCGCGGAAGGCTTCCACGGGCACCGGTCGTCGACGGTTGCCCGAATACGCCCGGGCCACCCGTATGCAACTGATATGCGCCGATCGGGTGGCCTTCAACCGCTACTACTCGGTCGGAAGCGCGACTTCGGCCGCCGCTTCGGGGCCCTGCTCCAAGAGGACGCCGAAACCGTCCTCGTTCAGAACCGGAACCTTCAATTGCATGGCCTTGTCGTACTTCGATCCCGGGTTGTCACCCACGACGACGAACGAGGTCTTCTTCGACACCGATCCGGTCACCTTGGCGCCCCGGCTCTGCAGTGCGTCCTTGGCGCCGTCCCGGGTGAAGTTCTCCAGGGTGCCGGTGACGACGACGGTGAGTCCCTCCAGCGGGCGCGGGCCCTCGTCCTCGCCGGTGGAGGCGTCCTCCAGCGGGACCCCGGCGGCCTTCCACTTGCGGACGATCTCGCGGTGCCACTCCTCGGCGAACCACTCCTTGAGCGCGGCGGCGATGATCGGACCGACGCCGTCCGTGGTCGCCAGCTCTTCCTCGGTGGCCTGTTCGATGCGGTCGACGGAGCGGAACTCGCGGGCGAGGGCCTGTGCGGCGACCGGGCCGACGTGCCGGATGGACAGGCCGTTCAGGAACCGGGCCAGGGGGCGCTGCTTGGCCGCCTCGATGTTCTCCAGCAGGGCGAGGGTGTTCTTCTTCGGCTCGCCCTTCTGGTTGGCGAAGACCGTGACGACCTTCTCCTCGCCCGTCCTCGGGTCCCGCTTGGGCAGACCGCTGTCGGGGTCGAGGACGTAGGCCTTGATGGGCAGCAGCTTCTCCACCGTCAGGTCGAACAGGTCGCCCTCGTCCACCAGCGGCGGGTCGGCCGGCTCCAGCGGGCGGGTGAGCGCGGCGGCGGCCACCCCGCCGAAGTGCTCGATGTCCAGGCACTCGCGGCCCGCGAGGTAGGACACTCGCTCGCGCAACTGGGCAGGGCAGGTACGGGCGTTGGGGCAGCGCAGGTCGACGTCGCCCTCCTTCATGGGCCTGAGCGGCGTGCCGCACTCGGGGCACTCGCCCGGCATCACGAACTCCCGCTCGCTGCCGTCCCGCAGGTCGACCACCGGGCCGAGGATCTCCGGGATCACGTCACCGGCCTTGCGCAGCACGACCGTGTCCCCGATGAGGACGCCCTTGGCCTTGACGACCTCCTGGTTGTGCAGGGTGGCGAACTCCACCTCGCTGCCCGCGACCGTGACCGGCTCGACCTGCGCGTACGGCGTGACCCGTCCGGTGCGGCCGACGCCCACCTTGATGTCGACGAGCTTGGTGTTGACCTCCTCCGGCGCGTACTTGTAGGCGATCGCCCAGCGCGGGGCACGCGCGGTGGAGCCGAGCCGGCCCTGCAGCCGGATCTCGTCCAGCTTGACGACGACACCGTCGATCTCGTGCTCCACGGAGTGGCGGTTCTCGCCGTAGTGGGCGATGAACTCGCGTACCCCGTCGAGGTCGTCGACCACCCTGTTGTGCGGGGAGGTGGGCAGGCCCCAGGTCTTCAGCAGGTCGTAGGCCTGGGAGAGGCGGGTCATGCCCGTGAAGCCCTCCAGGGCGCCGATGCCGTGGACGACCATGTGCAGCGGGCGGGTGGCGGTGACGCGCGGGTCCTTCTGGCGCAGCGAACCCGCGGCGGCGTTGCGGGGGTTGGCGAACGGCTTGTCACCGACGGCGACCAGGCGTTCGTTCAGCTCGAGGAACTTCTCCATCGGGAAGTAGACCTCGCCGCGGATCTCCACCAGGTCGGGCACCTCGTCGCCCTTGAGGCGGTCGGGGATCTCGGCGATCGTACGGACGTTGGGCGTGATGTCCTCGCCGGTGCGGCCGTCGCCGCGGGTCGCCGCGCGGGTGAGCCGGCCGTGCTCGTACGTCAGGTTGACGGCGAGGCCGTCCACCTTCAGCTCGCACAGGAAGTGGTAAGCCTGCTCGCCCAGTTCGCGCGCGATGCGCTCGGCCCAGGCGGCCAGCTCGTCGTCGTTGAAGGTGTTGTCGAGGGACAGCATCCGCTGGCGGTGTTCGACCGCGGTGAACTCCGTCGCGTACGACCCCGCGACCTTCTGGGTCGGCGAGTCCGGGGTGCGCAGCTCCGGATACTGCGCCTCGAGGGCCTCCAGAGTCTTCAGGAGTTTGTCGAAGTCGGCGTCGCTGATGACGGGAGCGTCCTTCACGTAGTACCGGAAGCGGTGCTCCTCGATCTGCTCAGCGAGCTGCGCGTGCTTGTCACGTGCCTCGGCGGGCACTGCCGTCTCCGCCTGCTGCTTGTCGCCGGCCACCGTGTTGTCCTCCCGTTACTCTGGGTTGTCCGCGAGGGATCTCGCCGCCCGGACGCAGTGGGCGAGCGCCTGACGTGCGTAGCCGGGGGAAGCGCCCGCCAGACCGCACGCCGGGGTGACCGTGACCGCCTGGGCGAGCAGCCCCGGACGCAGCCCCAGCCTGCGCCACAGCGTCCTGACACCCATGACGCTACCGGCAGGGTCTGACAATGGGCCGTCCGTGCCCGGCACGACACCGGTGAACAGCCGCGTGCCGGCCTCGACGGCCTCGCCGATCGCGTCGTCGTCACGTTCGGTGAGCAGCGAGAAGTCGAAGGAGACACCGGCCGCTCCGGCCCGGCGCAGCAGGGCGAACGGCACGTCGGGCGCGCAGGAGTGGACGACCACGGGCCCGCCGTCGTGGACCGCGACCACGTCCCGCAGGGTGGCCTCCACGATCTGCCGGTCCACGGCGCGGTGCGTGCGGTAACCGCTGGCGGTGCGGACCTGTCCGCGCAGGACGGCGGTGAGGGAGGGCTCGTCGAGCTGCAGGAGGAGCCGGGCGCCGGGGACGCGGCGCCGGACCTCGGCGAGGTGGAGCCGCAGCCCCTCCCCGAGCGAGGCGGCGAGGTCGCGGCAGGCACCGGGGTCGGAGAGGGCGGCCTCGCCGTTCCTCAGCTCCAGCGCGGCGGCGAGCGTCCAGGGACCGACGGCCTGCACCTTGAGGTCGCCCTCGTAGTCCTGGGTGAACTCCTCCAGGGCGTCCAGGTCCTCGCCCAGCCAGGACCGAGCCCGCTTGGTGTCGCGGCCCGGGCGGTCCCCGATCCGCCAGCCGCTGGGCTCCACGCGCGCGTACAGCTCGACGAGCATCCCGGCGGTACGGCCGATCATGTCGGTGCCGGGGCCGCGCGCGGGCAGCTCGGGCAGGAAGGGGAAGTCCTCGAAGCTGCCGGTGACCGTCTTGGCCGCTTCCCGGGCGTCGCCGCCGGGCATGGAGCCGACACCGGTGGCTCCCGGGAACCTGAACTGGCTGTTCTCACTCACCCAGGCAGGGTATGCCGAGCACCCGGGCGGCTCCGCCCCCTGGCCCCCGCCTGTGCCCGCGCACCATGCGGCTCGGCCGGCCGGGAGGCGCGGAGCACCGTCCCGTTGTCCGCGGCCGCTCCGGAAGAGCGAGCAGAGCGTCCGGGGCGGCCACCGTCGGGTCGTCGCGGAAGCGGGCGCGTTCCCGGGAGACGCCCTGCCCGCGGCCGGCCGGGGCGAGGACCTCACCCACCACCGGGCGTCCGGCGAGCGGAGTGCCCAGGTCCGGGCCGCCCGGGATCAGCACGGCCTCCGTCCGGGACCAGGCCCCCGCCGGCCACTGCCGGATCTCGGTGGCGCCTGCCCCGCTCAGCGCCCCGGGCGCACGGTCAGGTCGTTCACCTCGGCGTCCTCGGGCAGGTCCAGGGCCATCAGGATCGTCGTGGCGACCGACTCGGGGTCGATCCACCGCTCGGCGTCGTACTGCTTGCCCTCCTGCTGGTGGACCTTGGCCTGCATGGGGCTGGCCGTGCGGCCGGGGTAGACCGAGGTCACGCGGACGCCGTTGCCGTGCTCCTCCTGGCGGAGGGAGTCGGCGAGGGCCTTCAGGCCGTGCTTGGAGGCGGCGTACGCCGACCAGCCGGCGTGGGCGTTGAGGCCGGCGCCGGAGTTGACGAAGATCACATGGCCACGGGCGGCACGCAGCTGCGGCAGGAAGTGCCGGGTCAGCTCGGCGGGGGCGATCAGGTTGACGTTGAGCTGGTGGCGCCAGGACTTGGGGGTCAGGTCGCCGACCTCGCCCAGGTCGACGACGCCGGCGATGTGCAACAGGGAGTCCACCCGGTCCGGGAGGGTCTGGTGGGAGAACGCCCAGGACAGCTTGTCCGGGTCCGCGAGGTCGCCGACCAGGGTGCGGGCGCCGGGGAACTCGGCGGCCAGTTCCTTCGCCCGGCCCGCGTCGCGCGCGTGCAGGACGAGGTCGTCCCCGCGCGCGTGCAGACGACGGGCGACAGCGGCGCCGATGCCGGAACCGGCGCCGGTGATCACATGAGTAGCCATGCCCGCCATGCTCGCATCAGTGGACGCCGAGCTGCTCCTCCAGGTAGGCCAGCGCCCCCACCGGCTCCTCCGCGAAGAACACCAGCTCGGCCAGCGGCCGGGGCAGGAAGCCCTCGTCCTCCATGCGGCGGAACTGCTGCTGGAGGCCGTCGTAGAAGCCCGCGGTGTTCAGCAGGACGACCGGCTTCTCGGTGCGGCCGTGCTTCTTCAGCTCCAGGATCTCGGTGGCCTCGTCCAGCGTGCCGGTGCCGCCCACCATGATCACCACGGCGTCGGCCTTCTCCAGCAGCAGCTTCTTGCGCTCGGCGAGGTCGGCGGCGATGACCATCTCGTCGGCGCCGGGCCGCGCCTTGTTGGCGAGGAACTCCACCGACACGCCGAGCAGCCTGCCGCCCGCCTCCTGCACCCCGTCCGCGACGACCTTCATCAGACCGACGTTGGAACCGCCCCACACCAGGGTGTGACCGGCCTTGCCGAGCAGTTCCGCGAACTCGCGCGCGGGGCGCGTGTACCGCTCGTCGAGGTCGGCGGCGGACAGGAAGACGCAGATGTTCATGGCCCCTACGGTACGGCGCTGCGCCGGAGCCGTACCGCGCGGGAGCGGGAAGAACCGCGGGGCCGCCGGTGCTGTCCTGGATATGACCGAAGGACACACGATCACCATCGACAAGAGCGAGCAGCACGTGCGCGTGGTGCACGGCGACCAGGTGCTCGCGGAGACCGACCGAGCGCTGGCACTGCGCGAGACGGGCTGTCCCGTGCGGTACTACATCCCCGCCGAGGACGTACGGCTCGACCTGCTGACCCCGTCCGACACCCACACCGTGTGCCCCTTCAAAGGCACGGCGTCCTACTGGTCGCTGCCGGACGCGCCGGACCTGGTGTGGGCATACCCGGATCCCAAGCCGGGGGTGGCGGAGATCAAGGATCACTTCTGCTTCTACGACGTCGACGTGTCGTGAGCGATGAGTCCGTGCCGGTACGGCAGTCTGCACCGACATGGACAAGAAGACGACTTCGCGGGACGGCACCACCCTCGCGTACCAAGTGACCGGTCAGGGGCCGACGGTGATCCTGGTGAGCGGCGCGATGTCCACCGGCGGCACCGTGGCGCCCCTGGCCCAGCGGCTCGCGGACCGCTGCACGGCCGTCGTCTACGACCGCCGGGGCCGCGGCGAGAGCGGTGACACGAAGCCGTACGCGGTCGAGCGCGAGGTCGAGGACCTGGCCGCGCTGATCGACGCCGTGGGAGGCGAGGCGGCGCTGTTCGGGGTCTCCTCGGGCGGCGCGCTGGTGCTGCAGGCGGTGGCGAGCGGGCTGCCGGCCGCCCGGGCCGCCGTGTACGAGGTGCCGTACGCGGACTTCCTGCCGGGCGGTGCCGAGCGGGAGGCCGTGTACAAGGAACAGCTGAACAAGGCCCTCTCGGAGGGCCGGCGCGGGGACGCGGTGGAGCTGTTTCTGCGGCTGACGGGGCTGGGCGAGGAGGTCATCCGGGGCGCCCGCCAGTCGCCGATGTGGGCCGGTATGGAGGCCGTCGCGCCGAGTCTCGCCCACGACGACGCGGTCATGGGCGACGGGCTGCTGCCCCGGGAACGGCTCACCGCGATCTCCGTGCCCGTGCTGGCGGTGGCGGGCGGCGCGAGCCCGGAGTGGATGCGCGAGGCGAGCCGGGAGATCTCCAGGGCGGTACCCGACAGCGCGTACCGCGAACTGGAGGGTCAGACCCACATGGTGGAGCCGGACGTGCTGGGGCCGGTGCTGGCGGAGTTCGTCGCCGGATGACCGCCCCGGCCGGCCGCGTCGGGGGGTGAGCGGCGGCGGGGTGGCCGGTGGCTACAGCTACACCGTGGCCGTGGCGCGCGTGGTCGACGCGATCGTCGCCGAGCCCACCACGCGCGTGCCGTCGTACAGGACGATCGCCTGGCCGGGGGCGACACCGCGGACGGGTTCGGTGAAGGTCACGCGCAGCTCGCCGTCGACCGGAGCCACGGTGACCTCGGTCTCGCCGCCGTGGGCGCGCAGCTGGGCGGTGTAGGTGCCGGGGCCGGTGGGGGCGGTGCCGCACCAGCGGGGCTTGATCGCGGTCAGGGCGCTGACGTCCAGGGCGGCCGCCGGGCCGACGGTCACGGTGTTGGTCACCGGCGAGATGTCGAGGACGTAGCGGGGCTTGCCGTCGGGGGCCGGGGTGCCGATCCTGAGGCCCTTGCGCTGGCCGATGGTGAAGCCGTACGCGCCCTCGTGCGTGCCCAGCCTGGTGCCGGACTCGTCGACGATGTCGCCCTCGGCCTTGCCCAGCCGCTGGGCGAGGAAGCCCTGGGTGTCGCCGTCGGCGATGAAGCAGATGTCGTGCGAGTCGGGCTTCTTGGCGACGGCCAGGCCCCGGCGCTCGGCCTCGGCGCGGATCTCCTCCTTGGTGGTGACCGTGTCGCCGAGCGGGAACATGGCGTGGGCCAGCTGTTTCTCGTCCAGCACACCGAGGACGTACGACTGGTCCTTCGCCATGTCGGAGGCGCGGTGCAGCTCACGGGAGCCGTCCTCGCGCACGATCACCTGGGCGTAGTGACCGGTGCAGACGGCGTCGAAGCCGAGGGCCAGCGCCTTGTCGAGCAGCGCGGCGAACTTGATCTTCTCGTTGCAGCGCAGGCAGGGGTTGGGGGTGCGGCCGGCCTCGTACTCGGCGACGAAGTCCTCGACCACGTCCTCACGGAAGCGGTCGGCGAGGTCCCAGACGTAGAACGGGATGCCGATGACGTCGGCCGCGCGGCGGGCGTCACGCGAGTCCTCGATGGTGCAACAGCCCCGCGCGCCGGTCCGGAAGGACTGCGGGTTCGCGGAGAGCGCGAGGTGGACGCCGGTGACGTCGTGGCCGGCTTCCGCTGCGCGCGCGGCGGCGACGGCGGAGTCGACTCCACCGGACATGGCGGCGAGGACGCGGAGGGGGCGCTGCGGGGTCTCAGTCATAGCCCCTCCAGGGTACGGGGCCGCGGGAACCGGGAGCGCCGGACATCCGTTGACGATCACATGGGGGCGACGCAGGGTGCGGCAGCGAGCGACGGGGACCGGCGGCTGGGGCGGCGGGCCCCGGGTGGCGGGTGCCGTCGGCTTCCGGGGCGCGCGCTGGGTGCCGGCCCCCCCGGCCAACTACCGGCGGGCGGACCGGCCGGACGGCTACGCGGTCGACCGGATCCGGGGCCGCACTGGGACTGGGTGCGATATCTGCAAAAAATCAAGACCTAGCCCCTTTTTTGTCCGGCAGGGGCGGTTCTATCCTTTTTGTAGGCCTACGAGACGAGTGAGGGAGTTCAAGCGGAGTAGCCGACTTCAGCGAGATACCTGTTATCTCTTCAAGGAGAGGAACACCGTCTCCGCTGGTGCCGACATCGACGCTCGGGCTGAGAGGCCGAAAGGTCGCAAGGACTGGACCTGACGGCGACCCCCATCACCTGATCCGGACAATGCCGGCGAAGGGAACCCGCCTCGTAGGTCGCTCGCGTGTCAGGTGAGCCCCGCGGCCCTGGCGCGTTCCACCGCCGGGCCGATCGCCTTCGCGACCGCCTCGACATCCGCCTCCGTGGAGGTGTGGCCGAGGGAGAAACGCAGGGTGCCGCGGGCCAGGTCCGGGTCGGTGCCGGTGGCGAGCAGCACATGGCTGGGCTGGGCGACGCCCGCGGTGCAGGCGGAGCCGGTCGAGCACTCGATGCCCTGGGCGTCCAGCAGGAGCAGCAGGGAGTCGCCCTCGCAGCCGGGGAAGGTGAAGTGCGCGTTGGCCGGCAGCCGGCCCTCGGACGCCGGGTCGCCGCCGAGGATCGCGTCCGGGACGGCGGTGCGGACGGCCGTGACGAGCCGGTCGCGCAGGGCGCCGATCTCCCGGGCGAACCACTCGCGCCGCTCGGTGGCGAGCCGGCCGGCCACGGCGAAGGAGGCGACGGCGGGGACGTCGAGGGTGCCGGAGCGGACGTGCCGCTCCTGGCCGCCGCCGTGCAGGACGGGCACGGGGCTCCGGTCACGGCCGAGCAGCAGCGCGCCGATGCCGTACGGGCCGCCGACCTTGTGGCCGGAAACGGTCATCGCGGCGAGGCCGGAGGCGGCGAAGTCGACCGGGACCTGACCGAACGCCTGGACCGCGTCGGCATGCATCGGGATGCCGAACTCGGCGGCCACCTCGGCGAGTTCGCGGACCGGGAGGATGGTGCCGATCTCATTGTTGGCCCACATCACGGTGACCAGCGCGACGTCGTCGGGGTTGCGGGCGATGGCCTCGCGCAGCGCGTCGGGGTGGACGCGGCCGTAGGAGTCGACGGGGAGGTACTCGACCGTCGCGCCCTCGTGTTCGCCGAGCCAGTGGACGGCGTCGAGGACGGCGTGGTGCTCGACGGGACTGGCCAGGACGCGGGTACGGGCCGGGTCGGCGCCGCGGCGGGACCAGTACAGGCCCTTGACGGCGAGGTTGTCGGCCTCGGTGCCGCCCGAGGTGAAGACCACCTCGCTGGGGCGGGCGCCGAGCGCTTCCGCGAGGGTTTCGCGGGATTCCTCGACCGTACGGCGGGCCTGGCGGCCGGATGCGTGGAGGGAGGAGGCATTGCCCGTGATGCTCAACTGGGCGGTCAGAGCCTCTGCCGCCTCCGGGAGCATCGGGGTTGTCGCGGCGTGGTCGAGGTAAGCCATGGTGAGCCCGATTCTACGGGGCCCCCGCGGCGGGACTGGGCCACGGATCCGGCTACCCCGTGCCTGCCGTGCGACGTGCCTCGGCTGCGCCTGGACCTGGTGGCGCACACGGCCTGGCCGCGCCTGCCGTGCGCCGCGCCTCGGTCGCACCCGGGCCGGGTGGCGAGGTGCCGGGCGCTGTCGGCCGTGCCCACCCGTTCCGCCCCAGAGCGGAACGACTGCCCACGGCGGTGGCGGTGGCCGAGGGCCCGGTGGCCGGCCGGTCGCCCCGTCGTCCTCGGGGGCCGGCTCGGTCAGGTGGTGGTTACAGGCTCCACGACAGGGTGTGGGAGACGGCCATGGCGATCGCCAGGACGGCCAGGTCGGCCACGCCCAGGGTGAGGCCCAGCAGGGCTCGGCCGCGGCGGGTGGTGCCGCGCCAGAGGGCGACGGCGGCGAGGACGATGGCGATCGGGCCGAGGAAGACGTTGAGGACGAGCAGACCGAGAAGGCCGAGGATGAAAGACGCCACGGCCATGCCGTCGGCGTCACGCGTGGCCGGGCGGCCGCTGTCGCGGGTCGTGACCGGTGCGGTGAGTTGCATGGTGCTCAGCTCCTGGAAGTCGTTGCGGGCGGTCAGTTGGCCGACGTACGGCGCCGGCGGCCGTGGCGTTCGCGGATCGCGAAGATGCCGAGCCAGACGGCGATGACGGCGGCGACGGCCGCGGTGACGGCCAGCGGCGCGTGGGCCACGGTGCCCAGCACGACGCCGAGCAGCATGAGCGCGGCGACTAGGAACAGCATGGGATGAGATCCCCCTCCGAGATGCCCCGTAGCGGGCCGGTGTGAAGTTTGGGTGAACAGTTGTAGTAACAGTTGTTCACTGACTTCTACTCTAACGCGCCCCACGGCTTTCCAATTCCAGAGAACAGTTGTTAACTGGATGACATGAGTCACACCCTCGGCATCCGGCAGGCCCAGAAGCAGAAGACCCGGCAGGCGTTCCTCGACGCGGCGCTCGCGCTGCTGGAGGAGCAGAGCCTGAGCAGCCTGGGCCTGCGCGAGGTCACCCGGGCCGTCGGCGTCGCACCGACCGCCTTCTACCGGCACTTCCGTTCCACCGCCGACCTCGGTGTCGCGCTGGTCGACGAGGCGCTGGGCAGCCTGCATCCGATGGTGCGGACGACGGTGTCCGCGGCGGGCGACAGCGAGGAACGCATCACGCGCGCCATCGAGTTGATCGCCCGACACGTGGACGCGTACCCCGCGCATGTCCGGTTTATCGCCCGGGAACGACATGGCGGGGTGCAACCGGTACGGGAGGCCATCCGCGCCCAACTGGTCCGCTTCGCCGAGGAGGTGAAGGCCGAACTGGCCAAGGACCCCGGGGCCACGGGCTGGAACGACGACGACCTGCTGATGCTGGCCCACCTCTACGTCGACCAGATGCTCATCACCGCCTCACTGTTCCTGGAGGCGCTGGAGGCCCCGGCGGAGGAACGGGAGCGCGTCACCCAGCTCGCCACCCGGCAGTTGCGGCTCATCACCATCGGCCGCAGCCACTGGCTGGACCAGGCGGGCTGAGGCGCCGGGACACACGGCGGGGGGGCGGCACGCCCGACGCGCGTGCCGCCCCCTGCCGTCGTACGACCTCCGGGCCCCGGCCCTCCCCTCAGCCCTGCTGGGCCTGGTCCCCGGCCCGTCCGCCGCCCGGGCCGCCGCAGCCGCCGCCGGAGCCGCCCTGCCCGCGGGCTCCGTCGCTGGGCAGGCCCGAAGGCCGGCCGGAGGGGAGCGCCGACGGCCTGCCGCCGGGCCAGGCCGTGGGCCCGCCGGACGGCATCCCGCTCGGACGGTGACGCATGGCGTCGCCGGTGGGCATGCCGGAGGGCCGCCGGCAGCTCTGCCGCTGACCGGAACCGCCGCTGCCGGAGGAGGACGAGCCGCCCGAGCCGCACGCGGTCAGCAGCAGTGGCGACAGCGCGAGCAGAGCGACGGCGGGGAGGAGTCGGGCACGCTTCATGAGGGTCGGCTCCGGGAGGGATGAGGAAGTCCTGAGGATCCGCACTCAACCAACCGCGCCTTGGGGCGCCTTGGGCCCGCCCTGTGCCTGCGCTGTCAGTCCGGGACCGGGCCCGGCTCCTGGTACAGGGCCGTGACCGAACGGGCCGCCGACAGCAGTTCCGCGCGGGCCTCGGGTGGGTCGACGACTTCCACCTGGTCGGAGAACGCGAGGAGTTGGCGGACCGCGCGCAGCACCGGATAGGTCAGCCGGGCGGTGACCCAGTCGCTCTCGCCGTCGTCCTCGGGCGCAGCCGTCAGCTCGGCGGCGGCCACCCGCTGGAACAGGTCGAGCCGCTCGCGCCGTACCCGCACGGTGACCTCGAACCCGTCCCGCCGCTCCTCCACCCGGCGGCGCAACTCCTCCCAGGCGTCGGTCAGTTCGACGCCGGTGCGGCGCCGTACGGGCTCGTCCAGCGGCCGGGCCGAGCGGATCCGGTCGGCCCGGAACAGCTGAGGGGCAGCCCGCCGGTCGGCGACCAGGTACCAGACACCGGCCTTGGCGACCAGGCCGTACGGGTCCACGGTGTACGTCCGCGGCTCCCGCTCCCCGCTGTGCCGGTAGCGCAGCCTCAGGCGCCGGTCGGAGAAGACCGCGTCCTGGAGCACCTGGAGGTCGACGGCCTGCTGGGGGCCGCTCTTCCAGCGGGTGGCGTCGACCAGGATGCGCCGGCTGGTCACCTCCGCTGCGGGCCGGTGCGGCGCCGGCAGCGCGGCCATGACCTTGCGCAGGGCCGATCCGAGGGCCGCGTCGAGGCCGAGCGCGGCGTGGGCGCCCTGGGCGGCCAGGATGAACAGGGCGCGGGACTCGTCGGCGGTCAGTCCGGTGACGTCGGTGCGGAAACCGGCGAGGAGTTCGATGCCGCCGTGCCGGCCGCGCTCGGCGTAGACCGGGACACCGGAGGCCGACAGCGCCTCGACGTCCCGGTAGATGGTGCGGACCGACACCTCCAGCCGGTCGGCGAGTTCGTGCGCGGGGACGCGGCCCCGGGTCTGCAGGAGCAGCAGGATCGACAGCAGCCGGTCGGACTTCACGCGCCCCAGGATCCCGCCCGCGGTGGGCGCTGTGCAAATGTTGACGGAAGCTGTCAGGTTATTGCGTGATCCTCGTGCCACCGACTCACGAGAGGCATCCCATGACCACGACCGGCTTCACCGACCCGCGCCCCGTCTACACCCGCGCCACCGAGCAGGCGGCGGCCCTGATCAGGACCGTGCGCCCCGGACAACTCACCGGCCCGACCCCGTGTTCCGAGTTCGACGTCAGGGCTCTGCTGAGCCACATGGTCGGCGGTACCCGGCGGATCGCGGTGGTCGGCGAGGGCGGCGACGGCCTCGCGGTGCGGCCCGTGGCCGAGGGCGTGGCCGACGAGGAGTGGGCGGAGGCCTACGACGAGGTGCGCGTCCGGGTGCTGAAGGCCTGGGAGGGCGACGAGCGGATGACGGCCCCGGTGCGGGTGCCCTGGGGCGAGGTGCCGGGCCACGCGGCGCTCTCCGGCTATGTGATGGAGATCGTCACCCACACCTGGGACCTCGCCGAGGCCCTCGGCCACCCGCTCGAACTCGACCCGGAACTGGCCGAGTTCGCGCTCGGCAACGCCCGCGCGGTGCTGCCGGACTCCCGCCCGCGGGACGCCGGGACCCCCTTCGACAGCCGCCGCGAACCCGCGGAGGACGCCGGTCCGTACGAACAGTTGGCGGCCTGGCTGGGCCGCAGCCCGCTGAACCACACCTGACGGGCCCCCATCGGCCGAGCCACACAGAACTTGGGGGGGCGGCGGCGGTACGACCGGGGGCGACTGCGGGACGGCCGGAGGCGGCTGCGGGACGGCCGGAGGCAACTGCGGTACGGCCGGGGGCGGCTGCGGGACGGCCCTCCTGGCGCGTCCCCAGCCCGATCCCCCCGGCCGTCGCAGACTCCCGTCAGCCCAGCCTCACGCGGGCCAGCTGGCGGGACTGGGCGACCAGGCGGTCCTTGCTGTCCCAGACCTCGGCGTCCTCCTCCAGGAAGCCGCCGGCCAGGTTGCGGGTGGTGATGGACACGCGCAGCGGGCCGGGGGCCGGGCGGTGGCGGACATGGACGGTGAGTTCCACCGTCGGGACCCAGCCCTTGAGGCCGAGCTCGAAGGCCGTTGGCGGCAGCGCGTCCACCGCCAGCAACAGCGACAGGGGGTCGGCGTCGCGGCCGTCGGCCAGGCCGAACCAGGCGCGCATCTCGCCCTTGCCGGAGGGGGCGCCCAGGGCCCAGCCGAGGGTGGCGGGGTCGAGCTTGAGCATCAGGCGGTCGGCGATCGCCGAGCTGCCCTCCACCGGGGCGGGACCGTCCTGCGGGCCGAAGCACTGCTCCAGCGGCGGGATCGGGGGCGGCGTCGCCGTCGTACGGACGTCGTCGGGGAGGGCGGTGAGGTCGCCGTAGGAGGCGAGGACGCGGATGCGTTCGACCTCGTTGCCCTCGTCGTCGTACTGGAAGAGCGAGGCCTGGCCGGTGGAGAGGGTGCGGCCGGTCCGCACGGCCTGGGAGCGGACGACCGCCGGGCCGGGCTGGGAGGCGGTCAGGTAGTGCGCCGAGATGGTGAAGGGGTCCGGGTGCGGCAGGGTGTCCGCGAGGGCCCGGCCGAGCACGGCCAGCAGATAGCCGCCGTTGACGGCGTTGATGATGGTCCAGCCGGCGGAGAGGTCGATGTCGTGGACACCGGGCTCGCGCCGGACGACCGCGGTGTCGCGGTCGAACTCGCTGTCGCCGATCACGGCCCGCGACGGGGAGGGGGCGGAAGCTGCTTCTGGCATGGATGAACAGTACAACAGGAAATTACTAAGCGGTAGCTTTTCGCGGGGTTCCAGGAGGTGGCAGAATCCCCGCGAACGCCCCCGAGATCCCTCGGTCGGGTGAGGTTCCGGCAATTTCTAGGTAAGTGTCCGGACACGTCCACAACCCCGGGGCCCTGATTCCCCTCTATGGGGGCATGAGCCTCACCGGGACTCCGTTCCTCTACACGACCATCGTGCTGGCCGTGGTCGCCCTCATACTGCCGCTCGTCCTGTGGTCGAGGTTGCGCGGACCCAGGGCGCTGCGCACGGCAGCCCGCGTACTGATGCTGCTGTTCGCCCAGGGCACGGCCGTCACGCTGATCTTCGTCCTGGTCAACAACCAGAACAACCTGTACGACAACTGGGCCGACCTGCTCGGTACCGGCAACCACGTCCAGCAGGCCCAGGACCTGGGCAGCGACGGCACCGGCGGCATAGCGGTGAAACGGTTGCCCAAGGTCAGGCAGACCTTCTCGGCGGCCGAGGGGCCCGGCATGCACGCGGCGGGCGGAGTGAAGGTCACCCAGCTCAAGGGCCGGGTCTCCGGGGTGAACGCCGAGGTCTACGTCTGGCTGCCGCCGCAGTACAACGAGCCGGCCTACCGCAACAAGAAGTTCCCGGTGGTGGAGCTGCTGCCGGGCTACCCCGGTTCGGCGAAGGCCTGGTTCGGCTCCATGAAGGCGCACGAGCAGCTGCTGCCGCTGATGAGGAGCGGCCAGGTGGCGCCCTTCATCCTGGTCGCCCCGCGCACCAACCTGCTGGCCGGCGTCGACACCGGCTGCGCCAACATCCCCGGGCAGGTCAACGCCGACACGTGGCTCAGCATCGACGTGCCGAAGATGGTCACGGACAACTTCCGTGCCGAGCCGGCGCCGCAGGGCTGGGCCGTGGCCGGGTACTCCGCGGGCGCGCACTGCGCGGTCAAGCTGGCCGTCGCCCACCCGGACCGGTACCGGGCCGCCGTGAGCCTGTCGGGCTACAACGACCCGATCGGCGAGCGCAACTCCCTCGCCGCCCAGAACCCCGTCCTGCGCAACGAGAACAACCCCTACCTGTTGCTGAGGAAGGCCGCGGTGCCGCCCCGGATCGCGCTCTACATCTCCGGCGAGTCCGGCGACGGGTACCAGGCGGGCGTGGCCCTCGAAGCCATCGCCAAGGCGCCCACGACCGTGCACGTGGTGTTCCTGCCGCACAGCGCGGGCGGCCACAACATGGCGCTGTGGCGGCCCCAGGTCGACACGGTCTTCCGCTGGCTGACCCTGCAGATGGGCCAGAACCACGCCAGGGGCCAGGACAGGTCTCTTACCGGAGGCACCGGTTCTCTTACCGGGAACGCCGCCGGAACCACCGGAACGCCCGGGACTACTCCTCGGTCACCGTCGACCGGCGGTTCCACGCGCGCGGAGCTCGCCAGTGGAACCGCATCGCGAGCAGGCGCAGCACGAAAGCCGTGACGACGGCGAGCCCGCTGGTGAACGGCGTCAGGGCGTCGTAGCGGATGCACAGCACCACCATCGTGGCGCCGACGATCGCTGGGACCGCGTACAGATCGCGGTCCCAGCGCAGCAGTGAAGGCACCTCGTTGGCGAGCACGTCCCGCAGCACACCGCCGCCGACGGCGGTGGCGAGCCCCAGCGTCGCCGACGCGGTCAGGTTGAGGCCGTAGCTGTACGCCTTCGTCGTACCGCTGACGCAGAACAGGCCGAGGCCGGCCGCGTCGAAGACCAGCACCCCCGTCTGGATGCGCTCCACGTGCGGGTGCAGGAAGAAGACGACGAGCGCGGCGAGCAGCGGGGTGAGGAAGTACCCCAGGTCGGTGAAGGCGGCCGGGGGCACGGCTCCGATGACCAGGTCGCGGAACAGCCCTCCGCCCAGCGCGGTCACCTCGGCGAGGACGGCGATGCCGAAGACGTCGAAGTTCTTCCGGACGGCCAGCAGGGCGCCGGAGATCGCGAACACGAAGATGCCGATGACATCGAGCGTGTGCTGGACGGAGGGGCTGAAGATCTGCTGGAGCTGCACCCCTACATTCTCACCTGTAGGAAGGGGCGAGCCTTACAAAGCCAGGCTCGCTGGGCAGGCTTCCCTGTGGTGAGCAGCCAGGACCTGGAGCCGCACACGAGGGGGTCCCGGACGTGCCGAACGGGAGAGCGCCGAGTGCACGCTCTCCCGTTCAGGCATGTACATGACTTCAGTCGGTCATGTGCTGTGCTACTTGTCGGTCGACTCCTGGGACGCGGTCCCGGAGGCCTCGGAGGTCTCCTCGGCGGCCTCGTCGGCGGACGCCTCGGTGGTCTCCTCGGCGGGCTCCGCCGCGGACTCGGCCTCCTCGGCGGACGCGTCGGCGGCCGGCTCGGCGCTCTCCTCGGCCGACGCCCCGGCGGACTCCTCCGCCAGCTCCGCCGCCACCGCCGCCGACGTCTCCGCCGACTCCGCGAGGACCTCGTCGGCGACCAGCTCGGCCGCCTCCTTCGCGGCGGTGAGCAGGACGGTGTCCTGCGGGGCCTGGTCCTCGAAGTTCTCCGGGTGGTGGCAGGCGACCCGCTGACCGGGCCTCAGCTCCAGCAGCGCCGGCTCGGTGGTGCGGCAGATCTCCGTCGCCTTCCAGCACCGGGTGTGGAAGCGGCAGCCCGAGGGCGGCGAGATCGGCGAGGGCACGTCGCCCTTGAGCAGGATGCGCTCGCTCTTCGCGTTCTTCCGCGCCGGGTCCGGGATCGGCACCGCCGACATCAGCGCCTTGGTGTACGGGTGCATCGGCGCCTTGTACAGCGAGTCCCGGTCGGCGAGCTCGACGATCTTGCCGAGGTACATCACCGCGATCCGGTCCGAGACGTGCCGGACGACCGACAGGTCGTGCGCGATGATCACGTACGTCAGGCCGAGTTCCTCCTGGAGGTCGTCCATGAGGTTCACGACCTGCGCCTGGATCGACACGTCCAGCGCGGAGACCGGCTCGTCCGCGACGACCAGCCTCGGCTTCAGGGCGAGCGCCCGGGCGATGCCGATGCGCTGGCGCTGACCGCCGGAGAACTCGTGCGGATAGCGGTTGTAGTGCTCGGGGTTGAGGCCGACCACCGACAGCAGCCGCTGCACCTCCTTCTTGATCCCGCCCTCCGGCTCGACGCCCTGGAGCCGGAAGGGGGCCCCGACGATCGTGCCGATGGTGTGGCGCGGGTTCAGCGAGGAGTACGGGTCCTGGAAGATCATCTGCACGTCACGGCGCATGGGGCGCATGCCGCCCACGCCGAGGTGCGTGATGTCCTTGCCCTCGAACTCGATGGTGCCGGCGGTCGGTTCGAGCAGCCGGGTGATCAGCCGGCCCATCGTCGACTTGCCGCAGCCCGACTCGCCCACGACACCGAGGGTTTCGCCGGAGCGGACCTCGAAGTCGAGCCCGTCGACCGCGCGCACCGCACCGACCTGCCGCTGGAACAGGCCCTTCTTGATCGGGAAGTGCTTCTGGAGCCCGGTCACCTTCAGCAGGGTCTCGCCGGGGGCGGCGTCCTTGCTGAGGGTGGCCGTACCGGCGGACTTCTCTTCCTTGCCGTCGCTCTGTGCAGGGATGCTCACTGCCTTGTCCTCTGCGTTCTCACTCACAGCTTCGGCGCAATCTCTTCGGTCCAGATCCGTTCCCGCTGCTCCTGCGACATGTGGCAGGCGGCCCAGTGCTGGTCACCGACCACGGTCAGCTCCGGGCGGACCGTGCGGGTCAGGTTGTCCTTCGGCACGTCCGCGTACGGGCAGCGCGGGTTGAAGGCGCAGCCGGACGGGATGTTGATCAGCGAGGGCGGGGAACCCTTGACCGGGATCAGACGCTCCTGCTGGTCGCGGTCCAGCCGCGGCATCGAGCCGAGCAGACCCCAGGTGTAGGGGTGACGGGGCTCGTAGAACACCTTCTCGGCGGGCCCCCGCTCGACGCAGCGGCCGCCGTACATCACCAGGATGTTGTCGGCCAGTTCGGCGACGACGCCCAGGTCGTGGGTGATGATGATGACCGCGGAGCCGAACTCCTTCTGCAGGTCGCGGATCAGGTCGAGGATCTGCGCCTGGACCGTCACGTCGAGCGCGGTGGTCGGCTCGTCCGCGATCAGCAGCTCGGGGTTGTTGACCAGCGACATGGCGATCATGGCGCGCTGGCGCATACCGCCGGAGAACTCGTGCGGGTAGCTGTCCACCCGCTTGTCCGGCTGCGGGATGCCCACGCGGTCGAGCATCTCGATCGCCCGCCTGCGGGCGGTCTTCTTGTCGACGTCGTGGTGGATCCGGTAGGCCTCCACGATCTGCGCGCCGATCGTGTAGTACGGGTGCAGCGCCGACAGCGGGTCCTGGAAGATCATCGCCATCTCGCGACCGCGCAGCTTGCGCACGTGGTCGGGGTCGGCGGACAGCAGCTCGGTGCCGTTCAGCCAGATCTCGCCGGATATCTGCGCCTTGCGCTTGCCGTACTGGCCGGCGGTGTGCAGGCCCATGATGCCGAGCGAGGTCACGGACTTGCCCGAGCCCGACTCGCCCACGATGCCGAGCGTCTTGCCCTTCTCCAGCTGGAAGCTGAGGCCGTCGACGGACTTCACCAGGCCGTCGTCGGTCGGGAAGTGCACCTTCAGGTCGCGCACTTCCAGGAAGGAGCTCGGTGCGGGCGAGGAACTCGTGGGCTCGCCCACGGCCGCTCCGGTCTTGCTGAGTTCGGTCATGCGAGCCTCACTCGGGGGTCGATCACGGCGTACAGGATGTCCACCGCGAGGTTGGCGATGAGCACCGCGAGGGAGGTGATCAGGGTCACGCCCAGGATGATGGGCAGATCCTGGTTCTTGATGGCGGTCAGCACGGCCTGGCCGAGGCCGGGGATGCTGAACGTGGTCTCGGTGAGGATCGCGCCGCCGATCAGGGCGCCGAGGTCCATGCCGAGCATGGTCAGGATCGGGGTCATCGTGGAGCGCATGGCGTGCTTGCCGATGACGACGGGCTCCGTGAGGCCCTTGGCGCGGGCGGTGCGGATGTAGTCCTCACCGAGGATCTCCAGCATGGTGGCCCGGGTGATACGGGCGTACATGGCCGCGTACAGGAAGGCGAGGGTGACCCAGGGGAGGATCATGAAGCTGAACCAGCTGCCGACGTTGTCGCCGAACGACACGTAGTTGCTGGGGAACCACTTCACTCCGAAGACGAAGATCGCCGAGGCGAGCAGACCCGTGAAGTAGATCGGCAGGGAAACACCGCTGAGGGCGACGACCATCGCGCCGCGGTCCCAGAGGCTGCCCCGCTTGAGGGCGGAGAGCACACCCGCGGCGACACCGAAGACCAGCCACAGCACAGCGGCGCCGAGCGCGAGACCCAGGGTCACCGGGAAGCGCTGGGTCAGAACCGGCCAGACGGCCTGCTCGCTGCGGAAGGAGTAGCCGAAGCAGGGCGCGGCACAGTGGGTCACGTCACCGCCGGCCGCGTAGGTGCGGCCCGCGAAGATGCCCTTGAAGAAGTCCCAGACCTGAAGGTAGATCGGGTCGCCCAGGCCCAGCTTCTCGCGCACCGCCTCGACGGCGTGCGGGTCTGCCTGCTTGCCCACGAAGCTCGTGGCGATGTCCACGCCCGCCCACTTGGGGACGAGGAAGAAGATGCTGAAGACCACCAGGATGATGACCACCAGCATCACTGCGGCGGCGAACAGCCGCCTGATGAGGTAAGCGAGCACAGCTAACGGCCCGCCGCGGACCGCGGGCCCTTCGGAGGTCGTCCGAGGGGCCCGCGGCTCGCCGCGCCGGCCTTCACCTGCCTTTCGTGCCGTTCGGCGGGTGTGCCGGGTTTACTTCGTGGACTTCAGGCCGAGGTTGACGAAGTCGTAGTAACCGCTGTACGCGTTCGTCGTGTACACGTTGGCCAGACGCGAGGAGCGGATGTTGAGCAGCCGCTCGAAGGTGAAGGGCAGGTAGTAGCCACCCTCCATGACCTTGTGGTTGATCTCCGTGGAGAGCTGGGTCTTCTTCGACTCGTCCAGCGTGGTGGTGTACTGGTCGAAGAGACCGTCGATCGTCTTGTCCTTGATCAGAGCGTAGTTGTTGTTACCGCTCTGCAGGATGTAGTGGCTGCTCCACAGCGGGATGCCGTAGCCCTGGACGGTCGGGAAGTCCGGACCCCAGCCCATGATGATGATGCCGAGCTTCTTCTTCGCGACGTTCGAGGGCGAGCCGATGATGCCCGGGCTCTGCGAACCGTCGTACTGGTAGATGTCGGCGTTGATGCCGACCTTCTTCAGCGCGGCCTGCAGGGACTCGGCGGTGGCCACTTCCTGCGACTTGTTGTTGCGGACCGCGATGGTGGTGGAGAAGCCGTTCGGCTTGCCGCAGGCCTTCAGCTCCTGCTTGGCCAGGTCGGCGTTGCCGTTCTTGTTCTTGGTCGCGATCTGGTACGGGTCGTACTTCTGGCCCTCGCCACCCGCGAGCGTCGGCGGGAGCATGTTCGTGCCGATGTCACCACCGGCGATCGGGCCACCGCGGGCGGTCTGCAGCGACACGTGGTCGGCGGCGTAGATCACGGCCTTGCGGCAGTGGAGGTTGTCGAACGGCTTGACGCTCTGCGGGAAGACCGCGTAGCGGATGAAGCCGGAGACCGGGTTGTCCAGGTTGTCCTTGTGCTGCTTCAGGGCGATCTGGCGGCCCTGCGGGCCCAGGCCGGTCTGGGAGGCGTCCACGTCGTAGTCGCCGTTGATCAGCTGCTGGTCCGAGTTCACCTGGTTGGTGGAGATGTCCAGGGTGATCTTGTCCGGGTAGGCCTTGCGGACCGGGTCCGAGGAGGCCTTCCAGTTGGAGTTGCGGACCAGGACCAGGTTCTTGCCCGGGCTGTACGACTGGAACTTGTACGGGCCGGAGGAGAACGGGTGCAGGCCGTACTTGGACTTGGTGTCCATGTCCTGGCGGACCGGGGAGGCCGTCACCATCGCCAGCACCTGCAGGAAGTCCGAGTTGGGCTGCGGCAGGTGGAAGACGACCGTCTTCGCGTCCGGCGTCGAGATCGCCTTCAGACCCAGGTGGTCCTTCGAGGTGTCCTTGTAGGGACCCTTGTAGGTGTTCTTCGGGTCGAGCATCTGCTGGAGGTAGATTGGCCCGCCGGACAGGACGTCCTGCGCCCAGACGCGCTCGATGCCGTACTTGATGTCCTGCGAGGTGATGGCCTTGCCATCCTCCCAGGTGACGCCGTCGCGCAGGGTGAAGGTGTAGGTCTTGCCGCCGTCCGAGACCTTGCCCATGTCGGTGGCGAGGTCCGGGGTGAGCGTGGCGCCCTCGGCACCCGGCGCCGTCTTGTAGGTGACCAGCTGGCGGCTGTAGTAGCGGGAGAAGTCCCACATGAAGCCGTAGTAACCGCGCGTGGTGTCCCACGAGTCGGCGTCCTGCGTGCTCACGAACTTCAGCGTGCCGCCCTTTTTGACCTGGTCGGCCTGGGCGACCTTGTTGACCGCCGCGTTGAAGCCGGCCGCGCCGTTCTTCGAGCCGCTGTCGCCATTGCCACCGCCGCACGCCGCCGTGGTCAGCAGGCCGGCGACCACTGCGGCAGCGGCGAGGGCCTGCTTGCGCCGCCCTGAGGTGCGTTGGGTGTTCACGATCTCGGATCCTCCGGATTTGATGAGAGACCCCGTGGCAGAGCTCACGGGACGCTTGGGGTAGGGCACTTCAGCGGGAAGCCTTCGGGTCGAGCGCGTCGCGCACGCCGTCGCCGAACAGGTTGAACGCCAGCACCGTGATGAAGATCGCCACGCCCGGGATCACCATGTACATGGGGTCCGAGTCGTAGTAGTCGATCGCGCTCGAGAGCATCTGTCCCCAGGAGGAGGTGGGCGGCTTGACGCCCACACCCAGGAAGCTGAGGGCCGCCTCGGTGAGGATGTTGGTGGGGATCATCATCGTCGTGTACACGATGATGGGCGCGACGAGGTTGGGCAGCAGTTCCTTGAAGAGGATGTAGAACCGCCCGGCGCCGAGCGAGCGGGCCGCCTCGACGTACTCGCGTTCGCGCAGCGAGAGCGTCTGACCGCGCACGACACGTCCGATGTAGGGCCAGCCGAAGAAGCCGATGACCAGGATCATCACGAACACGCGCACGCCCGTGCCGGTGAGGCCCAGCATCTGATTGGGCATGACGGAGACCAGCGCGATGATGAACAGCAGCTGCGGGAAGGCGAGCAGGCCGTCCATGACCCGGCTGATGAGCGAGTCGACCCAGCCGCCGAAGAAGCCCGCCAGGATACCGAGGATGGTGCCCAGGATGACGGCCACCACGGCCGACAGGAAGCCGACGAGCAGCGAGATCCGGGCGCCGTAGAGGATGCGGGCGAAGATGTCGCGGCCGTTGACCGGCTCCACACCGAGCAGGTGGTCGCCGCTCATGCCGCCCAGGGATCCCTTGGGCGTGCTGAAGAGCGGGTCGATCAGGCTCTGGTGGTAGAGGTCCGGGTCCTGGCCCACGAGGTTCGTGATCACCGGCGCGAGCAGCGCGATCACGATGAGGAGGAGCACGACTATGCCGCCCGTGAGGGCGAGCTTGTCCCGCTTGAGGCGTTCCCAGGCGATCCGCCCCAGGGACCGGCCCTGAACGGCCTTCGCGTCGCCGGCCGCAACCGCCGCTTCCTCGGCCGCGCCCGGGGCCGCTTCCGCGGTCGGCTCGTGCAATGGTGCCGTCATTAGGCTGGGACCCCTCTCAACCGGCGGTAGCCGGCCCGCACTTGCCGCTGGTAGCGGCATCAAACAGTCCGTCGTACACAGGGGCGAACCCCTTGAAGGGGGAGTCTTCAACGCTTGCGCGATCAGCCGCCAGCCTTGACGGGGAATGGATGCGCAACCGTGATGCAAGCTGGCGTTTCCTGTTATCCGGACAAGCCGTTACGGCGACCGGACGGCCACTGGGGGTGAGGACCGCCGCGCGGGTAGGGCGGTATGCCCCATAAGCGCAGGTCAGTAGCCCCCGTGGACCGGCGGATAGCCGTACCCGGCGACGGGGGCCTGCGGCTGGGGGGAGGCCTGCAGCCGGGGCTGGGGCGCCGCGTGGGCCTCGCGGTCGTAGAAGGGGCGGGCGTTGGCCCGCATCCACATCACGACCGGGTCGTAGTCGTCGGTCATGGCGACCGTGGACACCGGCAGGCCCTCCGGGACCGCGCCCACGGACTGCTGCATCATCGCGCGCACCGAGTCCACCGCGGCCGGTGAGGTGTCGTAGACGTCCAGGCCGATGGCCAGGTACGGCGCCCCGAGCGCCGGCTGCACCCAGGCACGGCGCAGGGAGCGCAGGGCCGGGGTGCGGTGGGCGTTCTGCGCGAGGAGGGCGTAGAACTGCGAGATCTCGATGCCGGGCTCGGTCAGCCGGAGGGGTCCGGCGGGCTGGCGGTCCAGGCCCGTGGCGATACGGCGCAGGTCCAGCCAGGGGATGCCGAGGCCACCGCCGGGGGCGTGCGGGTTGAGCCAGAGGCCGTAGTGGTCCGGATAGAGGGTACGGGCGACATCGAGGCCGTCGACGACCTCGTACGACCTGTTCCAGCCGCTGGCCGACAGCTCCTGGGCGGAGGTGACGCACGGGGCGTACTGGAAGCCGTCGACCTCCATGTTCCCGTACTGGGCGTCCGGGGAGCCGGCCTGGCCGTGCCACAGGAGCATCCAGATCTGGCCGGAGGAGGGGACGGCGAGGGCGCGGAGCAGGGCCTCGTAGGCGTCGTAGCGGCCGGGGGTGACCTGGCGCAGCATGTGCTCGACGCTGCCGCTCACGCTGCCGCTCTGGCTGGCGCTCACCTGTCGTGCCCTTCTCTTCTTCGTGCCCCGCGTTTGGAGACAGCTTAAGCGCCCACCGGGTTGCCGCCTCGGGTACGTGCGCGGGTGCGGGTGCGTGGTGGGTTCTCGCGCCCCGCGGCGGAGCCGCATATCGGGCACGGCCCCGCGCCCCGGGGCCGGCCGCCCCCGTCGGCTTGCGGTGGCCGTGCTTCTAGTGACCGTACTGATAGAAGGGCCGGACGTTCGTCCTCAGCCAAGCGGCCACCGGGTCGTCCGTCACGTCCATGAGGACGAGGTTGACCGGCCACTTGACCGGGACTTTGCCGAGGGCCCTGCCCAGGGCCTGCATGGGCAGGGTGCGCAGGTCGCCCTCCCACTGGGAGAGTTCGACGCCGACGAACATCACCGGCTCGGCCGTCTCGACGGCGGCCAGGCAGCGGCGGGCGGCGAGGACCACACCGGTCCCGGCGAACTCGGCGGACGCGGCGGAGAGGAAGTCGACCGGGTCGTCCTGCCAGTCGGGCTCGAAGAGGCGGACCCGGCCGCCGGTGTTCGGACCGTCGAGCGGGGTACGGCCGGCCCGGCACAGCTCGGCCACCGCCTCGGGCGGGAGCGGGATGCCGACCAGCGCGTCGGGGTTCACCGCGATGCCGGCCTGCGGGGGCAGACCGCGGGCGAACTCCACGGCGGGGGCGATGGTGTACGCCATGTGCGGGCCGGCCGCCTGGCGCAGCTGTTCCTCGGAGCTGAACGCCGGGACGTACACCTGGCCGTCGATCTCCAGCGTGGGCAGGTCGAGCGGTCCGCTGTCCGGGCCGCCGCCGCTCGGCAGCGGGATCCACAGCAGGCTGCGGCCCAGCACCTCGATGATCCGGCCGGCCGCGGCGGGTATGCCGAGGGAGGCCGAGAGCACCTCCTCCAGTTCGTTGCCGGGCCAGCCGCCGTGCGGCTGGGGGTGCGCCTGTGCCGGGAAGTCCGCGGGAATGTCCGCCGGGAAGTCCATCTGCCTACCGCCTGCTGGGAACAACTGCTGTGACCATGAAGGCTAGCGGGTGGCCGTGACGGTTCCCCGCTCCGTGAAAGCGATCCGCCGCAGGGCGTCCGCCGCCGGCCGGTCCAGCAGGACCACCGAACCGCAGCCCGCGGGCGGCTTCCCCCGCTCGACCGCGCCGAGCAGCCGGGCGGTCGTACGGCGGTGGCGGCGGAAGGCGTAGCCGGAGACGCCGCGGCCGCGCTCGCGCTGGCCCTCGCGGGCGGTCTCGGGGGTGACGTCGAGCAGCAGCAGGTGGAGGGTGCCGCCGCGGCGGCGTGCCGCGCGGGCGAGCCAGGCACGCACCCAGGGCTGGGTGCCGCAGTCGTGCACGACGACGCCTTCGCCGGTGCGCAGGGCGCGGCGCAGGGCCGCGTAGTGGGCGAGGCGGACCAGGGGGCGGTAGATCGCGTAGGGGAGGAAGCGGGGCAGGCGGGCCGCGAAGCGGTCGCGGGTGTCCTGGGAGTCGAGGCGGGCGCCGGCGACCGCGCGGTGCATCAGGGTGGACTTGCCGCTGCCCGGCAGGCCGGTGATCACGGCCAGGTCGCCGGGGCCGAAGACCAGGGCGCGCGGGCTGCGGCCGGCGCGGTCGCGCAGGTCCCGGACGAGCGGGGCCGGGGCGCGGCGTTGCCTCGGCACGGCGATGCCGGTGGTGACGGTGGCGTACCCCGGGGTCCTGTTCACGTGATCGTCCTCCCCTGTCGGCCCGGTAATCCTCGTTTCCGCTGCGCGCAAAGAGAAGGTAATGGACGGTGTCGGCGGCCGGGTCCGCGTCCTGCCACAGGTCGGTTACAAAAGCCCGCTCGCCGTGCAATGATGTGGCCGCCAACTGCATACCGGCCGCTTGAATCCGCGCGGGAGAGTTCCCAGCAGCCTTCGCTGGGACGCCGAAGGAGCAAGTCCCTCCCTTGAATCTCTCAGGCCCCGTTACCGCGCGGGCGAGGCACATCTGAAAAGCGGGCCGCTGCGTCAGTGGCTCCACCCAAGGTGCAAGCCGCGATCGTCCCTGTGGCGGTCCTGGCGAACCTCTCAGGTTCCGATGACAGATGGGGAGGAACGTTCCTCGCCCGTCCTGTCTTTCCCTGGGAGACGACCGACCGATGAGCAGTACCGAACTCCGTCACACCGCGCTCGATGCCCTGCATCGCTCGCTCGGTGCGACGATGACCGACTTCGCCGGCTGGGACATGCCGCTGCGCTACGGCTCCGAGCGCGACGAGCACCTCGCGGTGCGGACGAAGGCGGGCCTCTTCGACCTCTCCCACATGGGCGAGATCACCGTCACCGGCGCCGGTGCGGCCGCCCTCCTGAACTTCGCCCTGGTCGGCAACATCGCCTCCGTCGGCGTCGGCCGCGCCCGCTACACCATGATCTGCCGGGCCGACGGCGGCATCCTGGACGACCTGATCGTCTACCGGCTCGCCGAGACCGAGTACATGGTGGTCGCCAACGCCTCCAACGCCCAGGTGGTGCTGGACGCGCTGACCGAGCGCGCCGCCGGTTTCGACGCCGAGGTCCGCGACGACCGGGACGCCTACGCGCTGATCGCCGTCCAGGGCCCCGAGTCGCCCGGCATCCTGAAGTCCCTGACCGACGCCGACCTCGACGGCCTGAAGTACTACGCCGGGCTGCCTGGCACGGTGGCCGGCGTCCCGGCCCTGATCGCCCGCACCGGCTACACCGGCGAGGACGGCTTCGAACTGTTCGTGAGGCCCGGGCACGCCGTGGAGCTGTGGCAGGCGCTGACCAAGGCCGGCGAGGGCGTCGGTCTGGTCCCGTGCGGGCTGTCCTGCCGCGACACCCTGCGCCTGGAGGCGGGCATGCCGCTGTACGGGCACGAGCTGACCACCTCGCTCACCCCCTTCGACGCCGGGCTCGGCCGGGTGGTGAAGTTCGAGAAGGAGGGCGACTTCGTGGGCCGCGAGGCGCTCACCGAGGCGGCCGCCAAGGCTCAGGAGAACCCGCCGCGGGTCCTCGTCGGGCTGATCGCCGAGGGCCGCCGGGTCCCGCGCGCCGGGTACGCCGTCGTCGCCGGCGGCGAGGTGATCGGCGAGGTCACCTCCGGTGCCCCCTCCCCCACCCTGGGCAAGCCGATCGCCATGGCCTACGTCGACGCGGCGCACGCGGCGCCGGGCACCGAGGGTGTCGGCGTGGACATCCGGGGCAGCCACGAGCCGTACGAGGTCGTGGCGCTGCCGTTCTACAAGCGCCAGAAGTAGACACTGGGCGCACTCGCGCTGTGACCCCGCGCACGTTCGCGGCACTCACCAGCGGTTTCAGCAGTCCCCCCGTCACCAGCACTTTCCCGCGTACAGGAGAATTCAGGCCATGAGCAACCCCCAGCAGCTGCGCTACAGCAAGGAGCACGAGTGGCTGTCGGCCGCCGAGGACGGCGTGTCGACGGTCGGCATCACGGAGCACGCGGCCAACGCGCTCGGCGATGTCGTCTTCGTCCAGCTCCCCGAGGTCGGCTCCACGGTGTCCGCGGGCGAGACCTGCGGCGAGCTGGAGTCCACCAAGTCGGTCTCCGACCTGTACTCGCCGGTCACCGGTGAGGTCACCGAGGTCAACGAGAACGTCGTCGACGACCCGTCGCTGGTGAACTCGGCCCCCTTCGAGGGCGGCTGGCTGTTCAAGGTGCGCGTCTCGGAGGAGCCGGCCGACCTGCTCTCCGCCGACGAGTACACCGAGTTTTCCGGCAGCTGAGGAGCCGTAGCCGCATGACCGTCCTGAACACGTCCCTGCACGAGCTGGACCCGGAGATCGCCGCCGCGGTCGACGCCGAGCTCCGCCGCCAGCAGTCCACGCTGGAGATGATCGCCTCCGAGAACTTCGCGCCGCTCGCGGTCATGGAGGCGCAGGGCTCGGTGCTGACCAACAAGTACGCCGAGGGCTACCCGGGCCGCCGCTACTACGGCGGCTGCGAGCACGTCGACGTCGCCGAGCAGATCGCGATCGACCGGATCAAGGAACTGTTCGGCGCCGAGTACGCCAACGTCCAGCCCCACTCCGGCGCCTCCGCCAACCAGGCGGCCCTGTTCGCGCTGGCCCAGCCCGGGGACACCATCCTCGGCCTGGACCTCGCCCACGGCGGCCACCTGACCCACGGCATGCGCCTGAACTTCTCGGGCAAGCAGTTCAACGTGGTCGCCTACCACGTGGACGCCGAGACCGGCCTGGTCGACATGGCCGAGGTCGAGCGGCTCGCCAAGGAGCACCGGCCGAAGGTGATCATCGCGGGCTGGTCGGCGTACCCCCGCCAGCTGGACTTCGCCGCCTTCCGCCGGATCGCGGACGAGGCCGGGGCCTACCTGTGGGTCGACATGGCGCACTTCGCGGGCCTGGTCGCGGCCGGGCTGCACCCGAACCCGGTCGAGTACGCGGACGTGGTGACCTCCACGACCCACAAGACCCTGGGCGGCCCGCGCGGCGGCATCATCCTGGCGAAGAAGGACTTCGCGAAGAAGCTGAACTCGTCCGTCTTCCCGGGCTTCCAGGGCGGCCCGCTGGAGCACGTGATCGCGGCGAAGGCGGTCTCCTTCAAGGTCGCCGCCGGCGAGGACTTCAAGGAGCGCCAGCGTCGTACAGTGGAGGGCGCGCGCATCCTGGCCGAGCGCCTGACGGCGGCCGACGCCCGCGAGGCCGGTGTGAACGTCCTGTCCGGCGGCACGGACGTCCACCTGATCCTCGTGGACCTGCGCGAGTCCGAGCTGGACGGCCAGCAGGCCGAGGACCGCCTCCACGAGGTCGGCATCACGGTCAACCGCAACGCCGTCCCGAACGACCCGCGGCCCCCGATGGTCACCTCGGGCCTCAGGATCGGCACGCCCGCCCTCGCGACCCGCGGCTTCACCGCCGAGGACTTCGCCGAGGTCGCGGACGTGATCGCCGAGACGCTGAAGGCGCCGTCCCCCTTCGGGGGCGCCGACGCCGAGGCCCTCAAGGCGCGCGTGACGGCGCTCGCCGACAAGCACCCGCTGTACCCGGGTCTGAACAAGTAGACCCGGACAGGCAAGTCCCCCGGTGGGGCACCCGACGGATGATCCCCGAGGGTGCCCCGCCACCCCCTGTTCTTGAGGAGTGACCGTGGCCATCTCGGTCTTCGACCTGTTCTCGATCGGCATCGGCCCGTCCAGCTCCCACACGGTCGGCCCGATGCGGGCGGCGCGGATGTTCGCCCGCCGGCTGCGCAACGAGGATCTGCTGGCCTCGGTGGCCTCCCTCCGTTGCGAGCTGTACGGCTCCCTGGGCGCGACCGGCCACGGTCACGGCACCCCGAAGGCGGTCCTGCTCGGCCTGGAGGGCGCCTCCCCGCGCACGGTGGACGTGGAGACGGCGGACGCGCGGGTGGAGAGGATCAAGGAGGCGGGCCGCATCCGCCTCCTCGACGAGCACGAGATCCCGTTCTCCTTCGACGACGACCTGGTCCTGCACCGCCGCAAGGCCCTGCCGTACCACGCCAACGGCATGACGATATGGGCGTACGACGGCACCGGCGCCGAACTGCTGTCGAAGACGTACTACTCGGTCGGCGGCGGCTTCGTCGTGGACGAGGACGCGGTCGGCGCGGACCGGATCAAGCTGGACGACACGGTCCTGAAGTACCCCTTCCGCACGGGCGACGAGCTGCTGCGCCTGACGAAGGAGACGGGCCTGTCGATCTCCTCCCTGATGCTGGAGAACGAGCGGGCCTGGCGCACGGAGGAGGAGATCCGGGCCGGTCTGCTGGAGATCTGGCGGGTGATGCGCGAGTGCGTCGCCCGTGGCATGTCCCGCGAGGGCATCCTGCCGGGCGGTCTGAAGGTCCGCCGCCGTGCGGCCGTCTCCGCGCGCCAACTGCGCGCGGAGGGCGATCCGTTGGCGCACGCCATGGAGTGGATCACGCTCTACGCGATGGCGGTGAACGAGGAGAACGCGGCGGGCGGCCGGGTCGTCACGGCCCCGACGAACGGCGCCGCCGGCATCATCCCGGCCGTCCTGCACTACTACATCAACTTCGTGCCGGGCGCCGACGAGGACGGCGTGGTGCGCTTCCTGCTGGCGGCCGGCGCGATCGGCATGCTCTTCAAGGAGAACGCCTCCATCTCCGGCGCCGAGGTCGGCTGCCAGGGCGAGGTCGGCTCCGCCTGCTCGATGGCCGCGGGCGCGCTGGCCGAGGTCCTCGGCGGCTCCCCGGAGCAGGTCGAGAACGCCGCCGAGATCGGCATGGAGCACAACCTCGGCCTGACCTGCGACCCGGTCGGCGGCCTGGTGCAGATCCCGTGCATCGAGCGCAACGGCATGGCCGCGGTCAAGGCGGTCACCGCCGCCAGGATGGCCATGCGCGGCGACGGCTCCCACAAGGTGTCCCTGGACAAGGTCATCAAGACCATGAAGGACACCGGCGCGGACATGTCCGTGAAGTACAAGGAGACGGCGCGGGGCGGGCTCGCGGTGAACATCATCGAGTGCTGAGAAGTAGGCCCTGACCAGCGCGTTCGCTTCTTTCGGCGCTGTCAGGGCCTTCCCTGCTTACCCGGCCGAAAGTCCCCGGAGTGTCCCCGCGACAGGCTTGAAAGTCCCCGAAAAGTCCCCGGGGCGCGTCGCTGTTTTGCGATGGGGCACGGCCCGACTTGGGACGCACCCAACCCTCTAAAAGCGGTTCGGCGCCTGGTCCACGACGGCGTTCCCAACCAGACGGTCCACAGCGTGGGTCGACCATCTAGGGTGGGCGGTTTCAAAACAGCTGCCGAAGCATGAGCGGTAACAAGCAGACGAAGCATCGATGTCTTCCGCCCCGCTGGCAGCTGTGCGCAAACCAACTCCAGCGCGGAGCCCAGCGAGCGAGGCGGTAGCCGCGACGTCGCGGGTCATCCGCAATTGAACTTTTCACCCAAATCGCCCTGACTCTACGAACGGCGTCGATCGTGTCAGTGGCACCATCTACATTTTCGCTTGTGGACCAGGACGATGACTGGTCAGCAGCTCAACGGGTGCCCGCTGCATCCGTGCCAGGAAGGACAACTCAAGTGGTCGACCTGAAGAAGGACGTCTGGGCCGTCGCCGATACCCTGCGCGGTGTCTATGCCCGCAACAAGGCGGGTGACGTCATCCTGCCCATGACGATCCTCCGTCGCCTGGAGTGCGTCATGGCACCCCACCGCGACCAGGTTGTCGCGATCATCGCGCAGCAGCCGAACGAGACGCTGCGCGTGAAGATGATCAAGTCCCTCACCGGCGGTGTGAAGTTCTACAACACGACGAAGCACACCCTGGCCTCGGTGTACGACTCCGGCGACGACATGGCCGACAACCTGTTGGAGTACGTGCGCGGGTTCAGTCAGGACATCGACGTCTTCGCGAACTTCCACCTTCCCCAGCACATCGAGCGGATGAGGAAGGGTGGCATCCTCGCCACGATCGTCCGCCAATTCCGCGACCTTGACCTGTCCCCCGAGGCTGTACCGAACTCCAAGATGGGCGAGCTGTTCGAGCACCTCATCTACATGGACTTCGAGTCGTCCAACGCTGAGTCCGGTGACCACTACACCCCGCGCGATGCGATCAACCTGCTTGTCGACCTGCTGTTCGCCGAAGACGACAACGCGCTGTCCGGCGACGCCATCCGCAGCATCTACGACCCCACTGTCGGCACCGGCGGCATGCTCAGCGTGGCAGAAGAGCACCTGCACCGCATGAACCCGGACGCCGAGCTCCTCCTGTACGGGCAGGAACTGCGCCCCGAGTCCTACGCCATGTGCCGCTCCGACATGCTCGCCAAGGGCCAGAACCCGCAGAACATCGCGCTGGGCAATACCCTGACCAACGACCTGTTCGCGGACGACAGGTTCAACTACATTCTCTCCAACCCGCCCTATGGCGTGGACTGGAAGAACATCGCCGAGGACGTGGAGAAGGAGCGCAAACGGGGCTTCAGCGGTCGCTTCGGGGCTGGCCTGCCCCCGACCTCCGACGGCGCCCTGCTGTTCGTCCAACACGCGATTGCCAAGATGAACCCGGCCGGCAGCCAGGACGGCGGCGCCCGCGCCGGCATCGTACTGAACGGCTCCCCGTTGTTCTCCGGCGGCGCCGGAAGCGGCTCCAGCAACATCCGGGGATGGCTGCTGGAGAACGACCTGATCGAGGCCATCGTCGCGCTGCCGAACGACATGTTCTACAACACCGGCATCCCCACTTACCTGTGGATCTTCGACAACAACAAGCGCCCCGAGCGCGAGGGCAAAGTGCAGCTCATCGACGCCGCCGCCCTGGGCGCCAAGATGCGTCCATCCCTGGGATCCAAGCGCGTTCAGATCGACAAGGCCGCCCGAGAGCGCGTGTTGCAGCAGTACGCGGACATGGAGTCCTCGGACACCTCCAAGATCTTCGACAACCTTGACTTCGCCTTCTGGCAGATCACGGTCGAAAGGCCCCTGCGCCTGAATTTCGAGACCACGCCCGATCGCGTCGCCCTCGTCCCCGAGCACAAGTCGCTCGGCAGCATTGACGGCCTCGTCGGCGCCTTGAACTCCTTTAGCGGGGGTCAGTACCTCAACCGCGAGGACTTCCTCAACGACCTGGGCAAACACCTCAGTTCCCACGGCGTCAGCCTGACCTCGGCCCAGCGCAAGGCCCTGTGGCAGACGCTCGGCGAGCGCGACGAGAACGCCGACATCTGCCGCTTCCAGTCCGGCAAGAACAAGGGCGAACCAGAGCCTGACATCCCACTGCGCGAAACCGAGATTGTCCCCTTCGGCTGGGACGGTCATCCCAAGAGCCACGACGCCAAGGACGCCACCATCAAGGCGTACTTCACTGCCAAGGTCAAGCCGCACGTCGGTGACGCCTGGGTCGACTACACCAAGACCAAGGTGGGCTACGAGATCCCCTTCACCCGCCACTTCTACAAGTACGATCCCCCGCGCACCCTTGCTGAGATCGACGCCGACCTCGAAGAGTCCCTGCAGGAGATCCTTAGCCTGCTGCGCAAGGTGGAGGAAGGCAAGTGAGCGCCCCGCTTCCCTGGGGAGACACCCAGTCGCCGTGGACGATCGGTCAGATCAAGCACCTGGGCAGCGTCACCCTCGGCAAGATGCTTCAAGCAAAGGACACCGGCCAAGACGTCCTGGCTCCGTACATGAGGGCAGCCAACGTCCAGCCTGACGGTGTCCTTGCGCTGGACGGCGTTAAGGAAATGTGGTTCTCGCCCGGTGAGTTGGAGGACCTCACCCTTCAGCAAGGCGACGTCGTCGTGGTCGAGGGCGGACAGGGTGGCTTCGGACGTGCCGCGTACGTCGATAAGGACCTCGACGGTTGGGGATTCCAGAACTCCATCAACCGCATCCGACCGAACGCTGGTAACGATGGGCGATTCCTTGCGTACTACCTGATCGCCTTGCGCGCCACCGGGTTCATCCGGAGGTATTGCAACGTCGTCTCCATGCCGCATCTGACGGCCGAGAAGCTGGCTGCCATTCCCGTCCCGCTTTGCTCCAGTCCTGAGCAACGTGCCATCGCTGACCACTTGGACCGAGAGACCAGCCAGATCGATGCGCTCATCGCCGCGCAGGAGCGGTTCGTGGGGGTCTTGAGGGAGCGACGCGGAGCTGTGGTTGATCTTCTTCTGGAAGAGGCTGGCGAGTTCAGGCAGGCGCCGCTTCGGTACGTCGCGGGAGACATCACCGTCGGTATCGTCGTTCAGCCGTCGCAGTGGTACGTCGACAACGGCGTTCCCGCTCTTCGGGGAGTCAACGTTCGACCGGGCGGCATCGTGCTGGACGACCTAGTGTTTATCTCTCACGAAGGCCACAGGCACTATCGCAAGTCCCAACTGTCGGCGGGTGACGTGGTCGTAGTGCGTACAGGGCAGTCCGGCGCTGCAGCCGTCATTCCCGAGTCGCTAGACGGTGCAAACGCGATCGACCTACTGGTGATCAAACCCGGTAGCCGATTGCTTGGCTCTTACCTTGAGATGGTCCTCAACGCGCCCGCTACGCGGGAGCGGTCTTCCGTCGAAGTTGTCGGCAGCATCCAGGGGCATTTGAACGTGGCCGCACTACGAGCTCTCATCATCCCGGTTCCTCCAGTCGACAAACAGCAGGAAATGGTCGACCGATGCCACGAACAGGCAGAGGAGATCGACACGCTCATCGCCAAGACCGAGCGGCACATCGAACTCGCCAAGGATCGTCGCATCGCGCTCATCACCGCGGCCGTCACCGGCCAGATCGAGATTCCTAAGGAGGCCTGAGCCGTGGTAGACCTGACGTACGAGGAGCAGTTCGAGCGGCAGATCTGCGAGTACCTTGGGACTCACGATTGGGAGTACTCCACGAACGACGAGGGGTACGACGCTGAGCGTGCCCTCTTCCCAGATGATGTGTACGGGTGGTTCGAGGACCTGGACGAGCAGGCGTGGAAGCGCAGCATCGGTTCTGGCCCGCGAGCGGACTCGGCGAAGGAAGCTCTGCTCGACCTCATCGTGCAGTTGCGCTCCACCCCGCTCGACAACAAGGGCGGCGGCCCTGGTGGGACGCTGCAGTTGCTGCGCTCGGACGTCCCCGTAGGGCTGCGCGACGAACTGAAAATGGTCCAGTGGCGCCCGGCGGACCCGACGAACGCCACCCGCATGGCCGCCTACGGCAACGTGCGCCTGCGGATCATGCGGCAGGTGCACTACTCGCGGCAAAAGCCGCACGACAGCATCGATCTGGTCGCTTTCATCAACGGCATCCCAGTGGCCACGTTCGAGCTGAAGACCAACTTCAAGCAGTCCATCGAGGCCGCGGCCAAGCAATACGCAAAGGACCGGAACCCAAAGGGAGAGCCTCTACTGGCGTTCGGTACCGGGGCGCTGGTGCACTTCGTGGTCACCGAGTCCGAGGTCCGTATGACGACTCATCTGGACGGTGAGAACACCTACTTCCTGCCGTTCAACCAGGGCAACAACGGCGGTGCGGGCAACCCGGTCAACGAGCACGGGCCGGCCACCGCGTACCTGTGGGAGCAGGTCATGGCCCGCGACACGTGGCTGGACATCTTCGGATCCATGGTGTTCGTGGACGTCAAGGCCAGCACGAACGAGATCACGCGTGAACGCAAGACCTCGACCAACGTGATATTCCCGCGCTTCCATCAGTGGCAGGCCGTCTCGCGGATGGTTGAGCAGGTCAAGGCTGAGAGCGTGGGAGGACGGTTCCTGATCCAGCACTCGGCGGGGTCGGGCAAGACGAACACGATCGGATGGACCGCACATCGCCTATCGAACCTGCACGACCCCGCCGGTCGCAAGATCTTCGACACGGTAGTGGTGATCACCGACCGCGCAGTGCTCGACGACCAAATGCAGCGCGCGGTCCTGCAGATCGAAGGCAAGCCGGATTACGTCTACAACGTCGACAAGAGGGCCCGCACCGACCAGGGTTCCAAGTCCCGTGCGTTGCTCAAAGCCCTGCAGGACCGTCGCCGCATCGTGGTGGTGACTATCCAGACCTTCCCGGCCGTGCTCAAGCTCCTGTCGCAGGACGACTCGCTGGCCGGGCACAAGTTCGCGGTCATCGCGGATGAGGCGCACTCCTCGCAGGCCGGCGCTACGGCCAAGAAGGTGCGTCAGGTACTGCGCGCTGGCGGCCAGGAAGTCGACGAGGGTACGGAGGTCGACGCCGAGGACACGATCAACGCCTTTGCTGACGTCCCGACGCCGAACGTGTCGTTCTTCGCGTTCACCGCCACCCCGAAGCCTAAGACGATCGAGCTGTTCGGGCGCCGCAAGACGCCCAATGCCAAGCCGTCTGCGTTCGACGTTTACTCGATGAAGCAGGCCATCCAGGAGGGGTTCATCCTGGACGTCCTGCCTCGCTACCAGAACTACGGGACGGTTTACCAGATCGCCGAGGCGATCAAGAAGAGCGGCGTCAACGTCTCGACTGACGACGAGGACAATCTGGTCGAGAAGGGCGCAGCGGCCAAGGCCCTGAAGCGGTTCGTGCGCCTGCACCCGACGAACATCTCCCAGAAGGTTGAGATCATCGTCGAGCACTTCCGTGCCAATGTGGCTAGCCTGCTGGGCGGCCACGCAAAGGCCATGATCGTGACCTCAGAGCGCAAGCACGCGCTGCGGTACAAGCTGGCGATCGACAAGTACATCAAGGCCAAGGGGTACGACCTGGGTACCCTGGTTGCGTTTTCCGGCACCTTGGACGACCCGGAGTTCGGCATCCATGAGGAGATCTCCGAGGCCAAGATGAACCCGGGAGTTGGATCGGACTTGGCCGAGGCGTTTGCCGAGCCGAACTACCGCGTCATGATAGCCGCGGACAAGTTCCAGACCGGGTTCGATCAGCCATTACTGTGCGCAATGTACGTCGACAAGCGCCTGGACGGCATCCAAGCGGTGCAGACCCTGTCGAGGCTGAACCGCACCTTCCGGACCAGCAACTTGGTCAAAGACCGGGTGTTCATCCTGGACTTCATCAACGAGCCCAAGGACATCCAGGCGGCCTTCGCGCAGTACTACGAGGAAGCCGAGATCGAGACCGAGACCAACCCCAACCAGCTGCACGTGCTGGCGATGGGGCTGCGCACCTTCGGTATCTTCGACACCAATGATGTGGCCCAGTTCGTCCAAGGCGCCCAGGATGGTGATCGCAACGCGATCACCGCAGCGATGAGCCGGGCCCAGGACCGGTTCGCTCAGGCATGGGACCAAGCTCAGGACGACGAGGACACTCAGGCCGTGGAGCGGCTGGAGCAGTTCCGGAAGAACGTCTCCTCGTTCGTGCGACTGTACGACTTCCTGTCCCAGGTATACGACTACTCGGGCTCCCCGCTGGAAGACCTCTCTGCGTTCTGCCGCGAACTCGCCCAGTGGATCAAGGCCGAGCGGACGCACGACGAGATCGACATCTCCAGCGCCCGGCTCGTGGCGATCGAGCAGAAGGACAAGGGCATAACAAACGCCTCGGTCACCACGAAGGGCGACAAGCTGAGCGGGCCGAGCGCGTTGGGCACGGCCAAGATGAAGGACCCTGAGATGGTCCCGCTACTGGAGGTCATCGACACCCTCAACACCCTGTTCGACGACCTATCAGAGTCAGCCGTTGCCGGACTAATGGCGCTTGTCATCCAGGCAGCAAAGTCGGATGAGACTCTGAGGTCGCGGGCGCTGGAGAACAGCCTGGAGAACTTCCTAAAGTCAGAGAAGGTCCGCGATCGGATCCTCGACACCCTGCTCGCCGCCCCCGGGGAGCTGGGGAAGGTGGTGGCCGAGGTCGTCGGCAACGGCAAGGGGCTCGACAGCATCATCGCCGGCGCCTTCCACGGCGTGCGTCTGGATGCCGAGCAGGAGGCCAGCTGATGTTAAAGGGTGAGGTCCTCTTCGCCTAGCCGGGGATAACCAGCGCAATATGTTCCGCGATCTCGTCACAGGGCAATGGAGCGGCATGGTCAGCAGGGGCGCACCATTTCTGGAGTGGCGGCTGCTCAATTATCGCGAACCAAATATTACCGGCATGCCTGCTAGTTCATGACCGTCACCAACGCTGCAGCACATGTCTTAATTGTCGCAATGAACGTAAGCGAGAAGCTTATATGAGCTATCCGATTAATGGTTCCCAGAGAACTCCCCGAGTGCCCGGGATAGGCAGACGGGTATGACCGCGGCCCAGCGTTCCAGCCTATGGTCGGACGATCCATCGCGTGTGGATCTGCTGTCGTTCGACGCTGTCGCCCAGACAGTCGCCGACGCGCTGCTCGATGAGGCGCTCGATCCGGTAGCCCTTGGGCTTTCCGGAAGTTGGGGCAGCGGCAAGACCACCGTGCTCGGCTTGGTTGCCCAGGAGCTTGACCGCCGGGGGGCGGATGAGCAGAAGGTGCTGGTTATCAAGACTGATCCATGGCGTTACGACCCTGCGACGGGCGCCAAGGAGAGTCTTATCGCGGAGGTCTTGGGCGCACTTGCCGCTGAGGCCAGCCGTTCGGAGACCAAGACCGACAAGGCAAAGAATCTTTTGGTCCGGCTCGGCAAGCGCATTGATTGGGCCAAGGCGATCAAGCTGGCGGCCACCTCGTCGCTGACGTTGCAGATTCCCAACTTCGACAAGCTCGTTGAGTTGGTCAAGTCCAAGGACGGCGACGAGGAGTCGGTGCGTGGTCTGGAAGGATTCCGAGACGAGTTTGCGGCACTAATCACTTCCGACGACCTTAAGCACATCCGAGCGGTCGCCGTCTTGGTGGACGATCTTGACCGTTGCTTGCCGGAGACGGTCGTGGAGAGCCTCGAAGCGATGCGCCTTTTCCTTGCTGTTCCGAAGATGTCTTTCGTGATCGCTGCTGACGAGGAGCGGGTCTCGGATGCGATCCGCACCCGGTTCAGGGACACCGGTCGACCTGACGAGAGCGACGATGAACGGCAGGACCCGGCTACGCTCTACCTGCACAAGATCGTGCAAACGACCATCCCGCTTCCGGCTCTGAGCAACTTCGACACCGAAGCGTATCTGCTGCTTCTCCAGATGCAGACAATCGCCAAGCCCGATCAGCTTGCCACGCTTATCGAACGCTGTGCTCAGATTCGCCGCGACGGTGGCAGCGTCGACGACATCGGGGAGATCGACGGGCTGGCGATGGACGACCAACTGGCTTTCGCCGCCCGCCTGACGCCACTGCTCTACGAGAAGCTGCACGGCAACCCGCGCTACATCAAGCGCTTCCTCAACGACCTACATGTCCGTCAGTCTGTGGCCTCACGCCGTGGCATCAGTCTGGATCCGGCAGTGGTCGCCAAGCTCATGACCCTCGAAGCGCTGATGAAGCCCGAGTTCAAGCTCCTGCTCGACTGGTTCGCCAAAGGCAAGATGCGTGACCACCTGGAGCGGCTGGAGGAGGAAGCTGGGCGGCCCGCGCACGCCGACACTCAGCGGCAGGACGAGCCCGACGGTGCGGCCGCACCAGGTACACAGCCACGGCGCAGCACTTCTACCCGTCGTCCCCGTGCCGCCACGCCAGCCGTCTCGGGTCAGTTCTCCCAGGCCATGGTGCGTTGGGCCAAGTTGACGCCGCCGCTGCGTGGGCTCGACCTGTCGCCCTACCTGACGCTGGCTGCCGCCTTCGCCGGCGTCACACTGATCGACGAGAGCCTGCCCGAGCGGCTTCGCGACATTGCCGCCAACCTGCTTTCGGAATCCCGCCGGGAACAGGCATCGGTAACCGACGCCGAATTGGATGAACTGGGTGACGGTGATGCCACCGACCTCTTGCGCCATATCGGGCGAACGATGCGCGACCAACCGACCAAGCAAAAGGGCGGGGTCAATGCCATCCTGCGCATTGCCCGTCGCCGTCCCAGCGTGGCGACCCCGGCTCGGGATGCCCTCCTGATGCTGCCGCCCAGCGAGATCACCATCGCCACACCGATGCAGTTCAAAGCGGAAGACTCCACGTCAATCCGCAGTGTGCTTACCACCTGGAAGAGCAAGCTGCCGGACGGCCAGGTCAGGCGGGCGGTCGACAGCGCCCTGGGCAACCAAGGGAACGCCTGATGGGCACCAGCGGCGCCTACTCCGGCAGCGGCGGCAAGGACGGCAAAACGGTTCGCGATCACATCAGCGATTACCTGGATGGCCTATCGAGTTCGGACGGTAAAGGTTCCGATGGTCAGCGACCGCCGCTCGATCCGGCTGCACTCGGGCGCGTCATAAACCTGATCCGCCCCCGCGTGGCGAGCGGTGGTGGTGGGGGCGGTCCGGGCGGAGGCGCCTCTGGCGGTGGGGATGGCTCGCGTAGCGGCGGCGGCCCGCAACGTACTGCTGCTGGCTCAGCTCGCACTGCCGGCCGCGCGGCGGCAGCCGCTCATGCGTACAGCACTGGCGACGCGGCAACCCTGCAACGGCTGGGCTTGGACTACAACGAACTGCGCGGGCTCGGGGACGACATCGAAGTGGTACGCCGCATCGTTGACATGGCCTGCAGCACGCCGGACAGCACCATCGAAGACCATGAGCAGCGCTTCGTGGCCGCCGAGATGGCAGAGTGGGTAATGGAGCAGGAACGGGATGGCTACCGGCTGACTCCAGAAGAAATGGTCCGTCAAACTATCGCCGTTATCATCGCCGAGACTCTGTTGGTTGAGTCAGGCGATCAGATCAACAACCACGACTTGGCTCGTGTTGCCGAGAGCGACATTCGTGACGCCGCAGAAGCGATTGCCGCTCAGGCCAAGCTGTCGGTCGACGGCGCAACCGAGGATGAGGTTAGCCGCGCCGTCGAGGCGGGACTGGAGACCATCCGCGGCATCCTCGGAGGAGGCATCTGATGTCCCGGTTCACGTTGCGCCTGAGTGCGACCGCTGATATCCCTGCAGATGAGGCTGCCACATCCTTCTACTGGCTGCCGGACCAGCGGTCGACATTCACCAGAGGCTTCAGCCCCGACCTGGCCACACTCGGCCCGGTTCCGCCCCTGAACGCTGATCTGGTTCGGCTTGCGCTGACCGCCTTTGCTGCCGACCGCTCTGTGCTGCGCAAAGGCCGTGGCGCTAACTGGAATCGGCGCCAGCTCGAGCTTGAGATCCCGGTCTCCGACGCGACAGCCTGGAACGGCGTGGCGGATGAACTTGCGGGCGTGCTCGGGTTCCTCAGTGGCGACCGCTGGAGTTTGATATTCACGCAGCAGTCGGAACCGACCGAGACGCAGATGCCCGACGAAATCAGCGGCATTTCCCAACGTGTTGTCCTACTCAGCGGCGGTGCAGACTCGGCAATCGGCGGGCTGTATTCCCGCTCGTTGCTTGCTACGGACCAGCAACACGTCCTGCTGTCGCACTACAACAACACGATGTTGGCACCCATCCAACGGCATATCGCTACCGAGCTGGAACGACTCATCCCTGGTCCGCGCCAGGAGCACATAGTCGTACATCTGGGACGCCGCAGTGAACGCATCGACGGCACCTCATATCCGTCCGAGTCAACCACTCGATCGCGGTCACTGCTCTTCCTGGCTCTCGGCCTAGCGGTGGCCTCCCTCCACCAAGTTCCCTTGTGGATACCCGAGAACGGCTTCGCCTCGATCAATCCGCCGCTGGGCCCGGAGCGCCTCGGCAGTTTGTCAACACGCACCACGCACCCCAAGTTTCTGCAGGATCTGGCGGCTGTGCTTACCAAAGTCGGTGCCCACGCGGTCATCGAGAATCCGTTCGCGCATATCACCAAGGGCGAGATGTACAGGCGCGTTGTGGACCTGGTCGGTCCAGACGAAGCCTCCTCAATCCTGAGTTCCACCCACTCGTGCGGGCTGACTGGCCAACGCGCCCATGGCATTCCAGCCGACCGGTCCTGTGGCGTTTGTTTCGGGTGCGTGCTGCGACGGGCATCCTTCGCCGCCGCTGAGGTCCCCGACCTCAGTGATTACATCGCGCCAAGCAGCGACCCTGCCGTGCAGAAGTGGCTGGATAGTAAGTCGGTCGAGCAGCCGGTTCGCAACTTCATTCACCGGGGCGTGAGAACGCGTGACCTCACTACGCTGAGCCTTCCGGACGACTACCCGCTGCGCGACGCGTTTGAACTTTGTCAGCGTGGGATCCAAGAGCTACGGAGCCTCTACCAATGAGACGCCTGCCACCGATTGACATGCACGCCCACATTGATCCAGACATCTCGCCTGGCGATCTGTCGGAGCTCGGTTCGCTCATCTTCGCCGCGACTCGCTCGCTCGACGAAGCCGAGCGTGTGCTCAAACGATCTGACCCGTGGACGATCTGGGGTGTGGGTTGCCACCCTGGCCTCGTCGGCGCCCAGAAATCTTTTGATACAGCTCGATTTGCCGAGCTGATCGCCCGAACGCCGTACGTCAGTGAAGTTGGCCTGGATGGCAAGTCCCGCGTGCCCCTGGAAACGCAGCGGGCGACCTTGAACGCGGTTTTGGCTGCTTTGCAACAGACCCCCCGACTCACGAGTATCCATAGCTTCGCCGCCATCGATGTCACCTTGGAGTGCCTCGCGGCCCGTCCGACCTACGGCACGGTACTTCACTGGTGGCTTGGCAACGAAACACAGACCAAGCGAGCGGTCGAGCTTGGCTGCTACTTCTCGGTCAACGCTTCGATGCTGCGGAATCCCAGGTTGCTGGAGAGCCTGCCGCTCGACCGAGTCTTCCCTGAGACCGATCATCCGTTCGGCGACAGGTCCAGTGGCCAAGGTCGCCGCCCCGGCAAGGTGGAAAACGTTGAACATGCTCTCGCCCAGATTCACGCGCTTGCCCCGGATAGCGTCCGCAAAGAAACATGGCGCAACTTCGCACAGCTCGTTCGCTCAACTAAATGCGGCACACTGCTGCCCCGGCCCGTCCGGGTCGGGCTTGCAGCTGCGCCGTAGGACGACCTTGCCCCTGGTCCAGGACACATCAGGGACTCCATGAGAGCGAGGGCGCGCGGACAGCAGGAGGCCGGCCTTTTGCGCCTTTCTGGAATAGGCCGTGGCTGAATCCGATTCGACCCTGTGATGGTCGAGTGAGGAGACGGCAGGCACATCTGCCCGATCCCTGCATGCGCCCTGGTCCCCATCACACCGACCGTGATCGTTGATCACGGTTACGACGTACCACCGCCAACCACGCTCGAGCTCGTTAGGGTTCTGCCACAGACTCACATACGCATGAGCCGCGAGCGCCCTCGCACCGCACTTAGGGGACCCTTGTCATGAACGCCCGCAACATCGACCTCAGGGTCCTTCACGATGACTTGAAGGCCAGCGAGAAGGACGCGTACGTGCGAGCGATGGCCGTGAGGACGGAGGCGGGGTGGGAGCTCTATCACTGCTGGGCGCTCATTGGTGCTCAACCGCCCGACTGGTCCGAGAACCTGTGGGAGTACCAGGACCATGCGTTCATCGCGAGGCAAGTGCCGGCGGCGGACCTTGCTGTGCTCACCTCGCAAGTGGCCGACTCAGTCCTCACTGTCGGGCCCCTGGTCATATCGGTTCCCACAGCGACCAGTCCCGCACAACAGTCCCGGCGTCCCAGCTACGCCCATCACGACCATCCGCCGCTACCAGTCCCAGCCACTGACATCACGATCAACCCAACCGACCAGAGCACGCGCAACATGCCCCAGGCGATTCTCGTGGCAGAGGGCGCTCCGTCATTCCCAGAGCCCATGAGCGCCTGGCGCGCCTTCTTCGAGGGTGATTTCTCCCTCATCGGCAATCACCGAGGGCCCACTCACCTGGCCCAGCTGCGACTCGCTGAGAACGACGCCTGGGTCGGTCGCGTCCACGTGACACCAACACAACTGGTCGTCACCGTGGAAGGAGACCGTGTGGTCGGCGCTGAGCTGGAGCTGTTCGGGGTATCGGGGCGTAGCAGCTACCGACTTGACGCGGCGGGCGACGTCACGTTCCCACTCGCACAGGGCCTGCCTGCGCATGCGTGGCTGTGGCTGAAGCGAGGAACCACATGGCTCGACTACCGCTCCCTTGACCCCGGCTCAGGCTGGACTAGCGACCTGGACCGGGCGGGGGTGAAGATCGAGGCGCCCGTCGAACCGCAGGCCCACATCGAGGCCCTTATCGCCGCCGGGGAAGGCCCCCAAGTCGAGTTCAAGGAGTACCTCCCCACCAAGCAGGATCGGCGGACCCTCAAGACCGTCGCGGCATTTGCCAACGGCGACGGCGGCGTCGTGGTCTTCGGAATCAACCGCGACGAGGTGACAGTCACCGGCCTGACCGAGGACAAGCCGGCCACTAAACTTCGTGATCACCTGGTCGACCTGGTACGGGGCACCGTGTTTCCGACGCCCGACGTGGAGGCCCGAGACTACAAAATCAAGGACAGACTCGTCATGGTCCTCAAGGTGTCGATGGGCAACAACCCCCCATATGCAGTGTCCACTCCGGAAACGCGCGACAAGCCCGAGTACTTTGTCCGTCGCGGCGCCAGCACTTTTCCCGCACAGCCGGGCGATCTGAGCGATGCTGTTCTCAACAGGAGGCCCACCACCAACGACAGCAGTTTCAGGCCCTTTTAAGGCGGAAGCAATGCTGTCTGAGTCGTTGTCTTGGCTCGTAGCGAGAGAGATTGCCGACAGGTCCTCATGGCTCATGTGGTCGAGGGCAGTCTTCGTCACGTCGCTGTGCAGAAGACGATCTTCTCCGGGCTCAGGAGGAAGCCAGCCGAGCACCGGTGTCCCGTAGCGGCTGAGATGATCTTCCACTTGCTCCGTGAAGGCATCCGAAGGCGTTTGTTCCTTACGGTTGTGAAGAAGCACGAGCCCTGCCAGAGGCAGTCGTGACAGGTCGTGTTGGCCCAGGTGGCGTTCTCGCCAAAGAGCCGCGGAATCCTCCGGGGTGAGATCCACAGCACGGCCTCCGTCAACCGCGCGGCGCCACGCCGAGGTCGTCGTCTTCCTCGGGTACTCGCTGGCGCCGAAGGCAAAGATCACGCCGTCAATCCCCTTGTTCGCGAGCCCGCCAGCCCAGGCAGACGGTCGCTCATCCAAGACGAGGATGCGGCTGCAGCGCTCGCGTGCAGCGTCGATAGCTGCATCGATGGCTTCATCTTCCACGACGGTGAAGAGGCCGTTGCCCGGGTTCAGGCTCGCTCTCCAGGCTTGACCGTTACCCGGCGTCAGGCGCAGGCGGTTCCAGCGCATAACGTGGCCCGCTGGCTGCGGCACAGTGGCCGTCGGCCAGGCTCTACCTCGGCTGCTGTACCAACTGAAGTCAATGTCACCGTCGTTGATGGTCAGCACGGCAGCTACGTGACCTTCCGCAGCCCATGCGCTCACCAGCCGAACGGCGGTGGAAGCGGTCAGACCCTGCCTGGCTTCCGTTGCCGAGGGGCCCGATGTCAGAGCGAAGCATCGCCTTGCCTCAGGTCGGCTCACGGCGCCGCTTCGATGGGCCGGGCGGCTGGGGGATCGCGCCTCGCCCAGGGCCGTCAGAGCACGCCCGGGTCGGCCGGTAGCCGAGTTCCCATGTTCGGTACGGACGGTGAGGACGCCTCTCCAGCCCTCGACATGTCCGCCCTTCCTGACGAAGCGTAGGGTGCAGGTCTTCGGCTCGCAGATGTGATCGAGGAGTTGCAGATCAGGTCCTGTGACTGCGTCCTGAAGCAGCTCGACGAGCCGTTCATCGTGAAGCGCGGCCCCGCCGGCCACGGTTCGCACGAGCGTCCAGTCCAGCCCGTACCCAGAGAGCGCGCTGCTCACCGTGAGTCCGTGGTTCCCGACAAACGCTGTCCACATTCGGGGGCGCCACAGTAGCGTGCTCGCCAACTTCGCGCTCGCACGATGCTGGGCAATCACATCACGGGATAGAGGCGGGCGGCGGCGCAGCGGCGCGACTGCCTCGCCGAGTACCCAATGTGGAGTGCAGCGTTCCTGGATCGCACGTTCGTGGCGTGCCTGAAGCAGGGGAGCCAGGGGCTCGTCCCCTCGAAGATAGATGCACACCTTTGGATCTGCGACGTTCCATCGGATGCCAGTCTTATCGCCGAACGAGGCGGTCAGTTCAAGTTGTTTTCCGATCACACACGCCTGCATGCCTTGAACCCCGCGCCTCGTTCCCCGCTTCTCTCCGTACGGCAGCAAGTCGAGCAGCGTTTCGACAGCGCTCGCGCTTTCCAGTCGCAGGTGCAGTAGATCCGCTTCCGCGCGAAACGCTTCAATGAGCGTTTTCAGCTCGGCCCCGATCGGGTGATGCCCGGACGTTGAAGTGAGTGGCAGAACGACCGGGGCCTCCCGGCTGTTGAGCGAGGTGTCT